>NZ_CP124614.1:1520760-1824912 GCF_029958905.1 Vibrio sp. YMD68
GGTAACGGTGATGATCGTTTAGAAGGTGGCTCAGGTAATGACGTTCTGGTCGGCGGTGCAGGGAATGACACGCTCCTTGGTGGGCAGGGTGATGACACGTTAGAAGGTGGCCTTGGTTACGATGTGCTGACGGGAGGAACCGGAATGGATACCTTTGTATGGCATGAAATCGATGATGGGGTGACGGATACAATCACCGACTTCCACATTGATGAGGGCGACAAAATTGATCTTCGGGATGTGTTGCCTGAGTTAAACGCGGAAAATGTCAACATGGAGACGCTACTCGCGCATGTCGATGCTGCGATTGCTGGTGATGATGTTACGTTAACCATTCACCCTGATGGCGCCGGTTCAGGAGAGCAATCAATATTGATTGAAGACCTTGCACCGCAACTCCAGTTAGGGGGAAGTGATTCCAGTGATATTCTGTCGGCCTTACTCGATCAACAAGTGATTATTCATGATCTTTGAGGCTAGCTTTGTAGACTGTTTGTTTAGTTTGACTCTGTAGACGAGGTTTTTTGGTAAACAAAACTTAACCTTGTTTATGTCGGCAATACTGCTGTCTGCAATTAAAAGGCAATGAATTTTGTAAGTACAAGGCCATGAATTATCATGGCCTTTCGGTTTTATATCTTTCGGTTTTATATCTTTCGGTTTTATATCTATGGCGGAGAATCTATGGTGGGGAACTCTGCTCATAGGCACCCGCATTATTGTGTTGAGTACGATAGTCCGCGGTCATCTAAAGGGATTATGTCGCTAACACACTGTTATCACTACCGTAGGAGTTACCCACGTACCCGTCTGCCGCGGGATCATTTTGCCATTCTTGGTCGTTAATTAGATAGCGAAACTCAAACTGTTTCTCTTTAGGCAGACGAATTTTAGTGGTGAATACTTTTTGGCGGTTGAGCTTCATTGGGGTGGATTGCCATTGGTTAAAATCGCCACACACTGCAATGCTGGTCACCGTGGGATCTTCTTTTGGCCATTGAAACGTCACTTCGACTTCATCTTTTGTTTTAAAATACCGTTTTATAAACATATCTATTCCTATTAGAAGTTAACTACCTAAAACAAAGCAAATTGAATGCCACCCCAAAAGTGCCCGTATACCCTATGGTCGCTTTTATGCGGCCTCAAAATTTGCATTGATATGGTGCAAAATGGTGTAATTTGGTGCAACTGATTGAGTATCTAATTTGCTTGATTTTACGTTACTGAACCGGTTCGTCAAGGTGTTCAAACATCGTTTTATTAAAAGAAATAGCAATAGAAATAGATACAGACAGAGAAATGAGAAATGAGAAAGAGATAGCGGTACTTAAAAGACAACGTGCCCATACTTGGGCACGTTGCTGAGGGTCTAGTCAATGGCTTTAGTCAATAGCTTTAGGCCTAGAAGCCCATACATAAAGCATTTCTAACGCTATCGTCGCACCTGCTAAGGCAGTCAGATCGCTTTGATCGTAAGGGGGAGAAACTTCCACAACATCCATCCCAACGACATTGATACCAGCAAGAGCTCGCAATATTTTCAATGCTTTATCGGTATTAAGACCGCCGCAAACGGGGGTGCCTGTTCCAGGAGCAAACGCTGGATCAAGACAGTCAATATCAAAGGTGATGTAAACCGGCTTATCGCCAATGGTCGCCTTGATCTGCTCAACGATGGCATCCACACTCATATCGTTGGCTTGCATAGCGTTAATCACATTAAAACTGTGGTTGTCATAGCTATATTCAGTACGAATTCCTATCTGTACTGAATGCTTAGCCGAGATTAACCCCTCGTTCGGTGCGTGATAGAACATGGTTCCATGATCATAAGCACTTCCGTTCGCATACGTGTCTGTGTGTGCGTCAAAGTGAATCAGCGCCATTTCCCCGTGATGTTTGGCATAAGCTCTGAGTATCGGCAATGTAATGAAATGGTCACCACCTAGTGCCAACATGGTTTTTCCGCTTTTTAATATTTCACTCGTTGCCGCTTCCAAGCGATACGTAAAGTCTTCAGCATCGCCACAATCAAAAACAAGATCGCCACAATCGATGACTTTATTGTTGTCAAATACGTTAAAGTCCCATGGAAATTTCTTACCTTCCCAAGCAAGATTGACCGATGCTCTCCGAATAGCATCAGGCCCCATGCGAGCACCTGGGCGACCAGACGTGGCCATGTCTAAAGGGACGCCTAGAACCACGACGTCAGCTTCACAGCTAATCGGATCTTTAACCAATGGACGGCGAACAAAGGTCATCGCATTTGAATACAGTGAATAATCCGTTTTAGTAAACAAATCGTTCATTTAAAAATCCTCTAGGTAGGTGTAACCCGTTAAACCTTGCTCAAGCTCTTGCAACACAAGGCTTTGTTCATCGATATCAACATAGCGATCAACCAGTTGACGATAGTTGCTGCGAATAGTGTCGAGGTCGATATGAACGTAGCGCATCATGTCTTCGACGGAGTCGCCTTCGTCGATGGATTCAAAGACCGTATTACCTTGCTCATCAATCGTGACCACTGCGCTGTGTGTATCGCCAAATAGGTTATGCATATCACCTAAAATCTCTTGATAGGCACCCACTAAGAAAAAGCCCATAAGGTACGGCTTATCTTTATTCCATTCAGGGACTGCAAGGGTTGTTTCGATACCCTGGCCCTCAACATAATGTTCGACAACACCATCTGAATCACAGGTGATGTCAAGAATGACCGCACGCTTACCGTCGACATCCTGCAAGCCAGAAAGCGGCAAGACAGGGAATACTTGGTCAATGCCCCAGGCATCAGGTAGCGACTGAAACAACGAGAAATTGACAAAGAACTTATCGGCCAAGCGACTATTTAGCTCGTCTAAAATAGGTCGATGGAAGCGGTTTTTGTTACTCATTAGTTCACGCAGTTCAGCATAAATACGCAGGGATAGCTGCTCAACCCAGGCGCGTTGTTCTAAATTGATCACCCCTGTTGAAAACGAAGTATGCGCTTCCCCCAAATCACTTTGCGTGTCGTTGTAAATTTCAATCAGCGCTCGTGCATCGGTGCGTTCGGTTAAGTTTTGCCAATTGCGCCACATGTTTTGTAATAGCACGGGAGCGTCTTCATTCGGCGCGTCAATTTTCTCAACGGCATAGCTCTCGGTACCAATCACATTGGTGATTAATACAGCGTGATGCGCGGTCAGTGAACGGCCCGACTCCGAAATAATAACGGGGTTAGGTTGCTGGTAGTCATTACACACATCACTGATGGTACTCACTACATTTCTCGCGTACTCGGCTAAGCTGTAGTTCATCGAGTTAGATGACTGGCTACGTGTACCGTCGTAATCCACCGCTAAGCCACCGCCAATATCAAAATAATCCAGTGGCGTGCCCAGTTCACGAAGCTCGCAATAAAAACGAGCGGCTTCATTGACCCCATTTCTAACATCGCGAATATTGGCCATTTGAGACCCGAGATGGAAGTGCACCAATTGCATCGCTTCTAGCTGTTGCTCTTGCTTTAGACGATCTAAAACAGTGAGAACTTGCGATGCAGAAAGGCCAAACTTTGACTTTTCGCCTCCGCTGGATTGCCATTTTCCTGCACCTTGAGAGGCTAAGCGAATGCGCAAGCCCAAGCGGGGTTTGACTCCTAGGTTTTTCGCTTCACGAAGCACAATGTCGAGCTCTGACAATTTCTCTAAAACAATGAACACCTTATGCCCCAGCTTTTCGCCGATAAGAGCAAGACGCACGTATTCACGGTCTTTATAGCCATTGCAGACAATCACCGAACTCGCTTGTTGCGCTAAAGCCAAGACGGCAAGAAGTTCTGGTTTACTGCCCGCTTCTAAGCCTAACTGCTTTGTTTCAAGCTGTGCCTGACTTGAGAGTATTTGATCGACCACTTCTTTTTGTTGATTCACTTTTATTGGGTAAACCAGCAAGTAGTTATTATCGTATTGATACTCATCAATAGCTTGATTAAACGCATCACAAATGTTGTGCACGCGCTGGTGAATAATTTGTGGAAAGCGAACTAATGCAGGCAGGTTTAAGCCTTTTTTCTCAAGTTCATTAGCAATTGAAACCAATGGTACTGAGTGTTGCTTGTCACTTCTAGGCGATACAAACACTTCACCACTGTCATTAATGCCAAAGAAATCTTGACTCCAATATTGGACATTGTAGTCAGCGCGAATGTTGTCTAGCTTAGAAAGTTTGGTCACGAAGTTAGTCTCATATTTCGATGCACTTACACTAATTATCTGCATCATTTGATGGATGTATTGTGATGTTTTATGTGTTCATCACACTTAATATCTCGCAGGTTTGGGGTGCGACTATGGGGCGCATTAACGGATAAAAACGAGGCTCTGTCTAACAAAAGGATTTTGTCGTTATGATAGAAAAACGAACATCTCAAAATTGATGTATTGAGAAAGGACATTGATAGCCAATGTGGGGGGCAAAGAGTGAGGGTAAGGATAGAAAAACTACGCTGTTGCTGGTGCTTCAATCCAGCTAGACAATTGTTGTGCTTGTAAAAAAGCATCAAAATTCTCAGTGACATGTTTTCGAGCCTTTTGACTCATGTGAGTACGTTCTCGAATGCTGAATTGAGAAAATCGCATGATACTCAGTTTCAGTTCATCAACGCTTTTTTCGTTGACTAAGAACCCCGTTCCAGGGGCGACAATTTCTTTGCATCCCATAATATTGGTGGTGATGACTGGTGTTCCAACCGCCATTGCCTCTTTTAAGACTAATGGCCCCGTATCAACACAACCTGTCTGTGAGAAACAAAATGGGGCAACTAAACAATCGTACTTGGCCAAATTCTGTTTTACCCACTCGTGTGGTTTGGCCCCTAAAAAATGCACGTCTTCTGTTAATTTATATTCTCTCACTTTTTGTTCTAATTCATTGCGCATTTCTCCAGTACCGACAATATCCAAGCGTATACACAGTGGTTTAGCGATAGGCGCCAGCGCCTCAATGAGGTGATGAATGCCTTTTTGTTCAACTAACCGACCTAGAAAAATTAGCCTAAGTTGTGTGGCTCTTGTCTTTGTTTCTAGAACGAACTGATCGGTTTTTACCCCACAGTGTAAGAGCTTAATCTTAGCGCTTGCTGTTTTATTTTCTGGTGATTTGCTGTCTGGTGATTTGCTGTCTGGTGATTGGTTCTTTATTGATTGGTTCTTTATTGATCGGTTCTTTATTGATTCGTTATGTGTGCTGTTGTCACTCATCATACTGACAAAGTCACTGTGCATGCTTTTACAGACCGCGACAACGAAGTCACTGGCCTGAATTTTTTGCTCAATGTCGTAAGCCGACTCATAAACATCGTGTCCATGAGCAACAAAGGAACAGGTGATATTGAGTAATTTAGCCGCCACGATGGCATGAGCAGCGGTATGTTGACAAAAGTGAGCATGAACGTGCTCTACGTTAAGATCAGCAAGTTGAAGAGCGAGCTTCACGCCGTAATTGAAAAGCGACCGTTTAGGCATGCTCTTTTGCTGCTGAACAAATCTGATGGCGTCTAATATCCCTGGGAGATGAACATGTTTGTATAGGCCCGCGTTGACCTTCGCTCCAATCTTTACGACGCTGTAATCAAACGTTTGTTGGCTTTGTTCTATTTCAAAGGTTAAAACGCAGACGCGATGCCCACATTGTTTGATGGCGTCTATTTCAGTTTGAATAAAGGTTTCACTGAGTACGGGATACGTCGGGGTAATGAACGCCACTTTTTTCATAATTAAGCCCTATGAACATTTCAACACTTAAACGGTACAGTAAGAAGTTAGCAAATGGCGCGCCAATTAATTTAATTATTAAAATCAAGTGGTTAAGTTTAAGCGGTCAGAAAGTCGTCAATATGGAGAGACCATTCTCAAAATGAAAATCAATATGACGTTACAGAGGTGACATTGCTATTTTCAATGTCCCATTTAAAGAAAAGACAGTGAAATTTATTTTAATTCAACTGGTTAGGTTTTGGCTTGAACTATGCATTGTCATTTTTCGTACTCGTACAGGGTTAACTTCATGAAGAGAAATGGATTATGGCTAAAGTATCAGTGATTATTCCAACATATAACTGTCGGGATTATTTGCCAAAAGCGATAAGTAGCGTGCTTGAGCAGACGCATCAAGATGTTGAATTGTTGATCATCGACGATAACAGCAGTGACGACACCGCTCACTATTTAGAGGCATTGAGTGATCCACGGATAAACATTTTGACCACACATGGGGTAGGCGCCTCTAAAGCACGTAATCTAGGAATACAAAGATCGAGTGGTGAATTCATCGCGTTTTTGGATGCCGATGATTTTTGGTATCCAGAAAAATTGTCGTTGCAGCTGAAACTCCATAACAACAATCCCGATTTGGCATTGAGCTTTACCAACTACGATCACTTCACTGAGAGCAATCAGGTGATCATCGACAGTTTTACTTATTGGGAGCAGTTCCAAGATTGTACTCAAGAGTCTTTTTTAGTAGAAAACCCGTTGGCGCTGCTCATTAAAAACAACGTTATTGGTACTTCAACCGTTATGCTTAAAGCCAATGTGGTGTCGAAGATAGATCTGTTTGATACCAAAATTCGTTATGGGGAAGATTGGGAGTTGTGGCTGAGGATATGCGAAAGCCATGGCGTTGGGGTACTGAATTCAGTTCAATCAGGCTACTTAATGCGCCAGAATTCGGCGACTCAATCTCACCGTTTTCGGCTTAAGAACTTACAGTCGATAGAGTTGATTTTGCAGCGGTACGAGGAGGAAAGTGAACGATGGAATTTGTCACCGTCTACGTTAAAAAGTGCCAGAGCGCGCTTAATGGAAGGGTATGCCGATTACCATAGAGGCTTACATCAGAATGCAACAGCCATTTCTTTTGGTATCGCTTCACTGATGCTTGCCCCAAAAGCTCGAAGAATAAGAAGCTTACTCGGAGATTGTAAAAGTTTGCTTTGGTTCGCTTAAGAAAAACCATTCGCAACACAGCGCGACAGATAGGTATAAAAGTGATCATCAGAAGCTAATTGGCAGAAGACAGATTGGTAGAAGACAGATTGATAGAAGGCCGAGAAGCAGAACATAGGTCCATCGATTGCAAGATTGAATCGCGCTCCAGTACAAAGCTGGAGCGCAATGATTTTATACCGCAGCCGCCAGTTCTTTTTTCTGATGGGCTAGGTATTCGTTGTAGGTGCCTTGGAAATTAACGAGTTTTTTGTCTTTCACATCGATAATCGAGGTCGCTAAAGAAGAAACGAACTCACGGTCGTGACTCACGAAAATAAGCGTACCTTGGTAGCCTTTAAGCGCATTGTTCAACGCTTCAATGGCTTCCATGTCCATGTGGTTGGTTGGTTCGTCCATAACGAGAACGTTGATGTCTTGCATCATTAACTTACCAAACAACAAACGGTTCTTCTCTCCACCTGAGCAGTTTTTCGCTTTCTTATTCGCGTCGTCAGCGGTAAACAGTAAGCGGCCCAAAATGCCACGAACCATCAAGTCATCATGCTTGGCTGTACGCCACTGTGAGATCCAATCAAAAATAGAGAGGTCATTATCGAAATCAGCGGTGCTGTCTTGTGGGCAATAGCCGACAGACGCATTTTCTGACCATTTTACAATGCCTTGCTTTTGCTCTAAATCCTGAACTAGACAGCGAAGCAAGGTGGTTTTACCGACGCCATTCTCACCAATGACCGCTAAGCGGGTTCCAGCCTCTAACAGCAGGTTGCCCTTTTCAAACAGTAACTCGTCATCAAATGCATGCCCCAAATCTTGCAATTCTAGCGCTAAACGGTGGAGTTTTTTGCCTTCGCCAAAATCAATAGATGGGCTAATTCGGCTTGACGACTTAACGTCATCCAGTTTGATTTTATCCATTTTCTTAGCGCGTGAGCTTGCTTGTTTGGCCTTAGATGCGTTTGCACCGAAGCGGTTAACAAAGTCTTGTAATTCACTGATCTCAGCCGCTTTCTTTGCGTTACTTGACAGAAGTTGTTCACGAATAAGCCCAGACGCTTCCAAGAAGTATTCATAGTTACCTGGGTAGATACGAAGCTCACCATAGTCGATATCGGCCATGTGAGTGCACACTGAATTTAAGAAGTGACGGTCGTGAGAAATGATGATCATCGTACACTTACGTTGATTCAGTTCTTCCGCAAGCCAGTTAATGGTGTTGATGTCCAGGTTATTGGTTGGTTCATCGAGTAACAAGATGTCTGGATTGGCAAACAGAGCTTGAGCCAAGAGCACACGAAGTTTCCAACCAGGAGCGACTTGCTGCATGAGGCCGAAATGGAACTCTTCTTCAATACCTGCTTGAATGAGAATGTCTCCAGCACGGCTTTCCGCTGTGTAGCCGTCCATTTCAGCAAACTCACTTTCAAGCTCGGCGACTTTCATGCCGTCTTCTTCGCTCATTTCTGGCAACGAATAGATACGGTCACGTTCTTGTTTGATTTCCCATAACTTTCTGTCGCCCATGATCACGACATCAATCACGCTGTGCTCTTCAAAAGCAAATTGGTCTTGGCTAAGAACGCCGAGTTTTAACCCTGGTGTTATCGAAACGTTACCTGAGCTTGGTGCTTGTGCGCCACTTAGGATCTTCATGAACGTTGATTTACCACATCCATTGGCTCCGATTAGGCCGTAACGGTTCCCGTTACCAAATTTAGCCGAAATGTTTTCAAATAGTGGCTCGGCGCCAAATTGCATAGTGATGTTAGCAGTAGATATCAAAGAAATATTCCTAGGTGTAGGGACTGGCTAATCACATGTAGTAGACGCCAATTCAGCTAAAACGAAAGTAAGAATGAATAGGCGGCGAATTATACAGAGTTATTAGGGAAAGAACAGTTCTGAGAGCTAAGTCACGAATAGTAAAAAGGGGGATTGGGTCAATAAAGTGCTGTTAAAGCGGTATAAGGCATTCATCAATCATCGGTTCAGAGCTGCTGATGCAATATGCGATGCTGATTCATTGAATAAGCACTACGTTACGCTGTCACTACCTGTTGGCTTTTCTAGAGGAAGGTTTACGCCTTTTACTCGCTTTTTCTGAGATGCTTAATACTGACATTTTTTGTTTGGGTGAAATCAACTGCTTGGTCATCGCTCTGTGGTGCATATCTGAGATGAACGTTTTTTCCCAAGCGTTCAGAGTGGTGAATGTCAGTAGCATCATATCATTGAGTAGATTAAAGAATTCGTGCTCTTTTGCGTCCATTTGATTTCCTAATATTGGTGATGGCTCGAAGTAAACAGCCTGTGGTGGCTTCATTGTTACTGAAATACTTGTTACTGAAATACTTGTGGCAAGATGAAGCTGAACGCTCTGCAAAATGGGGTAAGGAAGACGCACAATACCATACTTAATCTAGAAGTGTTGAGTGATGCCAGGTATTTGTATGTTTATGCTTGAAGGCAAAAGGCGTGATGACATTGCTAGGTCGCCAGGTCTAAAAAGGCATGGAAAAGAGCAGTGAATCCGCTGCTCTTTTTATGAGGCGTTGCCTGGATTGAAAATACAGATTAGGTCTCTGCGAGTCAGAGTTACGAGCAATTTACTCGTAGCCAACTTTTTGAAAAGCTGAGATCTTTTTCAATTTTACTGGCGCTGCTTTGTAAGAGAGTGCTTATCTCTTTAACGCTCATTCCTAGAAAGTACTTAAGCTTAACCACCTCTCCTTGGGTAGGGTATTTCCTACAAAATGAATCGATAACCTGATTGATCTCCATGATACTGTTCAAGTCTTTAGGCCGCTCGCTCATGGGTGTTTCTTGGCGTTTTTGAGCACCAAAGTACCTAGCCTGATCCACGAGTATTTGCCGGATGACTTTACTCACCAGCAGGTAGAACTGCTTTCTATTGCTCACATTGCAATCAGAATACTGGCTGAGTTTCACATAAGCCTCATTGATGAGCGCGGTGGTGTTGTTCGATAACTCGTTGAATACTTGATTGTGCTCTCCAAATTTGTGTGAGCAGCGTAATCTTTCTCGTTGAGCAATCACTTTTAAGTGTTCGTAAGCGTAAAGATAGAGTTGTTGTTCCACTTCTTTCTCACCCGATTGCCACCTCAGAATTAGGTCGGTTAAGTCCATGTCTGTCTCACAGCTTGGTTAGTTCGGACACCTGAGAGGTGCGAAGTGACTGATCTTTCTTATCCAAAATCTGCTGATAACGGTAGATGATGCCGTTATCTAGGCTGTCACTCACTGGCAGGTATTCCCACGTTGTGTAGTGTTGTATTTGATGACTATCTTTCCAAGCCACAGGGATATTTAGGTGATAAAAGTACAGGTCTTTAGCGCTGTTTTGGAGCCACCACATGTCACCAAATTCTGCGCTGGCATTTTTAAAGCTATGGCTGTTCCATGCTCCACAACGCGACTCTGTGAATGGCGTAGCCCAAACTTGGCCCTGTTTAATGTCTAGACAACGATAGCTTACGCCTTCTTTGTTTATCTGTTTTTCTTGCCATTGCCCTTCAAATGCTAGGGGCGTGACATCACGGCTGGCAAAGGTAAACCAGATGAACTCAGCATTATTTGGTCCATCTACTTTTTCGTGTTGTCCCAATCCTTGTTTTTTATTAAGAACGATTTGTGTGCGTGGGTTGAAAGTCATCGCATTGGCTCGATATTTATAGCTGTTGCCAGAATCGTACTCTTCCACCACATAGCCGCTTAGGTTAGTACGAGTACACCCTTTAAGAGCACACGCAAACAAACCGGACCATCCCTCAAAACTGGATACTTCATGGAACTCTTCTTCGGTTCTTTTGGCTCTTAAATCAACATCACAGCTCGCAATGACGCCGTCGTTACTGCCGTATCGATCGCCGTTATCTGGGTACTCAAATATGCCTTTATTGGTGATTTTATACGTCGTACTGCCAACGGGGCCGACATAGCTTGGGTTATCGATGTCATCAACATTGTAGAAACACAATTGACCTTGATAGTCGCGAGTTTTGATTAAGATATCTCGCAACTCTGTATCACGCGGAGCAAAGACTATTTCGTCCGATGAAAGGGATTGTTTGATGTATTGGTAACTGGACTGTAAATGAGCGGCCGCTTCACCTACGGAAGGGATCTCAATATCATAACGTTGAGCCAGTGTATCCAATTCAATTAAGTTGAGTTCCCCTAGAAAATCTTGAATCGCAGGTTGCGAAATTTTGGCTTGGTCAACGATTAGAACGTTGTCGCTTTTATTGAAATGACTCATGGCCAATAACAAACGCGTCATATTGATTGTGCGCGTGGGCGTGACCGACATTGAGTTAGGGGAAACCCATTTCTCAGCAGATACAGAAGCTAGGTGAAATGTACTTGGGCCTTCACCAAGATAGAACTCCACTACATCGCCGTCTGAAAATTGATAAGCGCCTTGATCCGTTTGTCCTTCTATTCCGGAACTGGTGATGTATTGAATACCAGTGATGGGGGCGTCAATAAAATAACCAGTTTGAACGGCGGCAATTGCCTGTGTGCAGTGCAGTAGTGCCGCGCTTAACACAGCGATGATAGCTTTCATTTAAGAGACTCCTTTACTCTTTACATGAATGGGATGAATCACAATTTATTAATGAGTCGGGTTTTTGTTCTGGTTCAATGAAATCACTTAATAACAACTTGTGACGAATTTCTTCAGGTAACGAGGGGTTGGAAAGCAATCGTTTCTTAGCGACATCAATGATATTTTTGGTGACGATCGGGTGACGACTTTCGTAATGAAAAATGGCAGTGAGTTCGAGTAACATCTTCTCAACGGTCGCTTTTTCGCGTTCAATTTTTTGATTGGCAACAAGTAGTAATGCTAGAAAGCCAAACGTTGAAACGACCAATAGTGAAGAGAGGGTGGTTACGATTGGTCGTCGACGGCATAAAAGACTCAAGCGTTTGCTAAACGAACGATTGAGCGAAGTGGGTTGATACGCTAGATAACAGCGGATATCGTCGGCAAACTGTTCGACATATTGATAGCGCTCACCGATGTCTAATTGAGTGGCTTTATCTATGATTAACCTAAGTTCATCCTTTTGATTCGTTTCATCCTGAGCATCAACACCACTGAGTAACTCTTTTAAGATCACGCCTAAGGAATAGATATCGGCTGAATTGGTGAGATAGTCTCCTTTTTTTTGTTCGGGGGCGGCATAACGGTGACTAAGAGCAATAATTGACGATTCTCTAGAACCTTGGTCATCCCGTTGAATCATATTGAAATCAATCACTTTTGGCGTTCCATACGCTTCGACTAGTATGTTTTCGGGCTTGAGGTCAGCATGCAGTGTTTGGTGCTTATGGGCGTGACTGATTGCAGAACAGATCTTAAGAAACAGCTCAAGACGTTGTTTTTTACTATAAGGCGTTTGCGCTAAAAACTCATTGAGCTTTCGTCCTTCAATCCGTTCCATGACCAGATAGTTGACGCCCTGATAACTGCCGCCATCTATCACTTTAACAATGTTGGGATGATTGAGGCGAGCCAACATTTTGGCTTCATTAAACATGGTAGAGCGGTCAAGCAGCTTATGTAGGGAACGTCGAAAAAACTTAATCACGACGGACTGATCAAAGGTCTTGTTTTGGCGTTCTGCTAGATAGACAACACTCATTCCACCTTCATCTAGCGGTTCGCCAACTTTGAATTTGTCGACGGTATGACCTGAGAGATTAGGCACAGAATCGACGCATTGGACAAGCTGATCATCAATGATGGCGGTTAATTGTAATTCATCGAGCGTGTGAGCCTGAATGAGAGGTTGCAACTTCATGAAGTCGGTAGGATTAACAGATTGCAGCTTATGTAACCAAGCATCTTTGTCATTAACATCCAAATAATCGTAAAACAGAGAGGTCGTATTTTCAGTAGAACTCATTTCGAGTCCACAAAACGAGAATTAAATTTACGGTTTTTTCCATAACATTCGTTCCTTGAATGAATATCTGGCCATTCATTATGATGGCGCTGATTTTACAGAAGATTCTCTCTTTAAATCAAGCAGAGAAATACGATTACTAGGAATGAAATCGATGAAAAAAACGAATCTATTTTTGGCCATTATGGCGACTCTTACGCTTAGTGCATGTGGTAGTGATGATAACGAAAGCGTTACTGCTCCAAGTGCCAGTGGTTCAGGAAATGAAGTCTATAAGGCGATAGACGGTTACCTAATTGGGGCTGACGTTTATGTAGATAGGAACAAAAACCGTGTGGCTGATGGGAGTGAATTACTCCCGACTAAAACGGATGAGAATGGGGAGTTTGTTCTTGATGAAGCGGATAAGCAATACCCTGTAATTATCAGAGCCGTTGCGGGGCAAACGTATGATTCCGATAAAGCTGGACGATTAAAGAGCAGTTTTGAATTCATAGCGGACAGCCGAATTAACCTGGTCACCCCATTTTCTACGATTGCAAGTAATGAGAATCTATCTTTGGAAGAGCTTGCTAGCCAGGTTAACCTCCCTGTTGAGGTGATCAATGGTGACTATGTGTCGCAGAAGGTTTCAGCAGGCAATGGTGATGTGGCGTCGCAAGCACACGCATTGGCAAGAGCGCTAACTCAAGTCATTGGCAGTGATGCTCCTCAATCTGAGTTTATTGATGTGGCGCGTAGCATCAAAAGTGAAATCGACAGTGATGTAAATGCAGGAAAGAACTTAGACAAACTCTTATATAAGGTAGGCAATGGTGGGGTTATTTCTACGGTTGATATGCCTAAAACGCTCAAAGCTCATTTCTTAGAGGGTACCTTTTATTACGTCCATACCAACCAATATGAATTTAATGATGAAGGTATTTTTGAGCTGGATTTCGCAGAAACTGAACAAACTGTGACCAATGGTAGCGGCCGGACGTTCACTTTGCCGATTCAATACTTTGCCAAGGGATTTAAAGTTGGGACGGATCGTTTGGATGAGGTGATTTATGTCAGTGACGATATTACGATATTAGTGACGGGTTTTGGTGAGCTTGGATTTATGACGAAAACCAATGTTAAAACCGGTTATGTTAATGCTTACCAAGACGTTTCTGCCAGTGACTATCAAGGGAAAACGTTCTACCACTTTTGGGATGATTCAACCACCGGCACGCCAAATCCTTCTTTTGTTAAGCTGAGTTTTGCGGAGCAAGGTACCCGCCTCGAGTTGACTGAAGATGGCCAAACTCGTTCTTTAGATTGGCTCATTCAAGGGAATGATTTGGTCATAAAAGGTGCTCTAGATGGTGGAGATTGGATAATCTCTCGCACCACTATCGCCAGTGAAGATTTCATTATATTTAATGAAGGTCGTCACGGCACGCTTAACGTCCCTTACTTCATGACAGAAAATGAAGCACTAGCAGAAGCTATTTTTGCTGAGTGGACGAAATAATCTAAGATTTACGCTACAACATGTGCGTTTGTGTAAAAGGTCAGTAGCAGAAGTTACTGACCTATTCCCGACCATTGTTATTTGACGGTTTGGCGATTAACCAAAGACTGATCTAACCCAAACTCCGTCACCTGTTGCCTTTCACTAAGGACATGACAACGAAAAAGTTTGTCCCATATCGCTAATGCTGAACCAAAGTTTTTGTCGAAATGCTTTGTTTGACTGCTGTGATGTATTTGATGCTGGGCGGGGCTAACAAAAAGGTGTTCAAATTTGGAAAATCCGAGCCAAACTGGGCTGTGCCTTAAATTACTGGCGCAAAGATTAAAGGCAAAGATGAACACATTGACGCCTATGATTTGGCTCACCGCAAGAGAGTTCTCAAAAAGGTACAAAAATAGCCCAGTAACGCTGGCACCAACGATAAGACTTCGAGCTGCATTAACGCACATTTCGACAGGGTGAATACGGTACAAGGTTAGCGGGGTCATACTGGTTGCACTGTGATGAACCGCGTGAAAGCGCCATAGAAATGGGATCTTATGGAAACAGAAATGGACAAGGAATTTAAAAAAATCTTGTACTACAAATAAGGAAAATGAAAACAGCAACATTAACAGTGCCTGATCAATTTTCCAGAAATTGCCATGGCCGAAAGTTTGCACCAACCATTGATTGACCGATAGGGCGTAGCTGATTTGAAGTGCCATCAAGGGCAAGATGAGTAACTTGAAAAGCCATTGATTGATGAATAGCCAAGTTACGTCAACGACACTTGATGCGTTAAACCATAACTTCAGCCTGAATAATTGGGTACCTGAGAACCAGTATGCAATCAGGAAACTGCTGACTAGATAGAGCCAATAAATACGCTTCTCGGCGGACACGAGAAACGTCAATGGTGATAATAACGTGTCATACCAAGCCATGGCTTCTTCCTAACATCACTTTTTTCAATCTACTGATTTCCAAACTACTGAATCTCAACCTCGCTATCTTCATTCTAACGGTCTCAATCTAACGGCCTTAATCGAAATAACGTCGACTTCACCATTTTCATTTAAGTGCTTTAAACCTAAGCATTTTGAAACTGAGCACTTTTAACCTAAGCACTTTGAAACTGAGCATGCCAATAGACACGCCTTTAGCATTCGTCGTCATACGTTGTCGTTAACGTTTGGTCTTGCATGCTTAACTCTTAATGTAAAGCTTATAACGCATTGTCCATATCGCATTGCCCATAACGCATTGTTAACTCGGGCGTTAAGGATAGTAACAAAATGTTTGCAATTGTAAATGCAAATCACTATCATTATTTAAATGATAACCATTATCAATCATTTATTCTCTAACGTAACTTCAATCAATATCAGGAAGATAGTTTAATGATTACAAAAAAATCTATGTCGGCTGCGGTTTTATCAATGACCGCCATCGTCGGGTGCACTAACGAGACTGAAACCAAGCAAGTAAGTCCTGTGACAGAGCAAGATGTAAAAGCAAACTACATCAACATGGCACATGCGGCTTATGCGGATTCACTGACGACAGCGCTGACATTACAACAATCTATCGAAGCACTTTTAGCGAAACCGACAGAGCAAAATTTAGAGAATGCCAAAGCCGCTTATAAGCTGGCGAGAGTGCCTTATCAGCAGTCTGAAATTATGCGTTGGGATACCGATATTACGCTTGAAGCAGGGTTAGACAAAGACGGTGGATTAGTCAGTGTTGATGAGTGGGAAGGGCAAGTCAATGCGTGGCCACTCGATGAACAAGCGATTGATTATGTTCAAGGCAACGCGAATGCGGGCATCATCAACCAAGTAAATGGTCCAGCAATTACAGCGCAATACTTGATTGATCAAAATGGTGTTGGTGGTGAAGCCAATGTTACCACTGGTTATCATGCCATTGAGTTCCTTTTATGGGGCCAGGATTTGAACGGAACCAACCCAGGGGCTGGCGAACGCAGTGTCAATGATTTCCAAACAGACGCTAGCGGTCAATGCAGTGCGTCTAATTGTGACCGTCGTCGTCAATACCTTAGTGTTGCAACCCAACTTGTCGTTGATGACCTGAAAGCGATGACAGCCGAATGGACAGAAAAAGCGGTGATGACAGAAGGGACACTGGCGAATAACTTCAATAACTCAGAAGATGGCATCCGTTACATCTTATTCGCAATGAAAGCGATGGCGACTGACGAACTGGCTTCTGCGCGAATGAATGAAGGCCTAGAAGGTGTCGATCCAGAACAAGAGCATGATTGCTTTAGTGACTTAAGCCATGTTGCTATTTATTACAACCACCAAAGTGTACGTAACGCTTTTTACGGCCGTTATGAAAAACTGGACGGTTCTGTTGTCTCTGGTGCCAGTGTCTCTGACCTAATCAAGCAAAAAAGCCCAGTTCTTTACAAGCAGTTTGATGACGCGTTGAACAGCATCGAGACAAATATGAGAGTGGTTTATGATGCAGGTGAACAAGCAAACCCAATTCGCTTTGACCAGATTATTGGTCAAGATGAAAATGGTAAAGAGAAGCAAGCAGCATTGGCCGCGGTTTACGAGCTTGTTGAATTGACTTCAGCGTTTGCATCAGTAGAAGAGTTGCTTTCTATCCAGCCGTTAACGCTTGATGGAAGTGGCGACTAATTGCACCTTTCTAAATGGTAATTTCAAGGCAACCTGCGGGTTGTCTTTTTCACGTTAAAAGACTCAAAAAATGACTAAAATAGTATTCTCGTTCATTGGCCTGTTTTCCACTTGCGTCATGACGAATGACATTGATCAACAGCAGCACCTGTCTGCTGGAGAGACCTCAGTAAAATCTGTTCATGCCTCTGCATTCTCTCAACCGTCAGCGAATTTAACCGCTGGTAGAAATATTCTAAAATTCCACGGCGGCAACAAATTCTTTGAAGAGCCTTGGGCGCAAGCCGTTGGTTCCGTTAGCTCACAAGATGGTCTCGGCCCACTATTTAACAATAACGCCTGCCAAGATTGTCATATTCGTGATGGACGAGGCCATGCATCTAAAGCAGAAAAAGGCGTGCGTGGTACCGATTTTAACAGCATGTTGTTACGTGCATCGAAAAGTGACATTACTCAAGATCAAAAAGACGCGATCAACCAGTCGTTGATGGCCAATGTTCCTGACACTTGTATCGGCGGTCAGCTTCAGCATCAATCAAATTTTGGGATAGTAAAAGAAGCAAGCCAAGCCGTCAGCTACCAATATTACCATGTCGAGTTTAGTGATGGTGAAAGCGTGGAATTACGCCGCCCAACATGGCATGTCAAAGCGCATGGTTGCGAAATCAATAACGATACCGTGTTATCTGCTCGTGTGGCCCCTCAGATGATCGGTTTAGGTTTACTCGCATTGATCGATGACGCTCAGATCCTCGCTCAGCAAGATATTGAAGATAAAGATAATAATGGCATTTCTGGCCGAGCAAACTTTGTGTGGTCGGTTGACGATGATGCGGTTGCTTTGGGACGCTTTGGTTGGAAAGCGGGTCAGCCAACCATTCGACAACAAACCGCTGGCGCGTTCTTAGGGGATATGGGGCTCACCACGGAGTTGTTTACGACTGAAAATTGCATGCCACATCAAAAAGATTGTTTGGCGGCACCGAGTGGAAATGGGGATATGACGGGCGAATACAGCCATGAAGTATCGTCAAAAGTGCTGGAAAAAGTGGTTTTCTACTCTAGTCATTTATCCGTCCCCGAGCGCCGTAACGCTTATGATGAAAAGGTATTGGCGGGCAAAGCACTCTTTAATGATATTGGTTGTCATCAATGCCATACCGAAAGTTATACGACACAACAATCAAAAGAGTTTCCAGAACTGTCCGGACAAAAGATTTACCCATATACCGATATGTTGCTGCATGACATGGGGCTAGAATTAACGGACTTTGATAAACACAGCGAGTTTGTTCAAGGGGATATTCAAGTTGAGTTCTTGGCACAAGCCAACGAATGGCGTACTGCACCTTTATGGGGGTTGGGTTTGGCGCAAACCGTGGATCCAAACGCAACCTTCTTACACGACGGCCGAGCGCGAACCATTATGGAAGCTGTTCTATGGCATGGTGGTGAGGCGAGCACTCAGCAACAAGCAGTATTGCAATTGGATAAAGCGCAAAGAGAAAGTTTGATCGCGTTCTTAAACGATTTGTAACGCTGGCTTTCTTGCCTCAGATATTTCTTGCCACACGCATTTCTTGTCACACGTATTTCTTGTTAATCGCAAGACGTGTTCTTGTATTGGCGCAAAAGGAAAGGTGTGTTTGGGAATGAAAAAGTTCAGCAAAAAAGAAGAGGATAACCTAGTTAGCGTGAGCCGCGAGGTGAAATGCCGGTGACTAGGTTTGATTCTTTTTTGCTTTATATAGGTCTTAATTTTGACGATGAGAGACATGGCGTTGTCTCTGTCGCTATAGGACTGTGAAATGTCCTAGCGTGCTGCCGGTATTTGATAAAATCGTACCGGTACTGTCTCGATCATTGAATTCAAAGTCGATCAGGTAGCTTGTGTCTTGAAGCTTTGGCAATATATGGCGATGTAAAATATCGCTGTTTAACTGTCGTATTTCTGCGACCCAAGATAGGTCTTCATTAAGCAAGTTTATTTCAATTTTGAACATTTAATACCTTGTGATTTAGTGAGTGATTTTTCTCGTGACAATTTATACCAATGGATTTGTCGTGTTGTTCTTTTCGACATAAGTGTGCCTTTTATTTATTACAGGTTTATTGAGTGCCGATGACAGATCGCGATTAAAGCGCATGAATTTTACGCAATGAATGGCAACGGAAATCGGCGAAGTCTTAGTGAGGCTGTTGGTGTAAAGCTATTGAATGATCGATTGAGGTAAAGCTGACGCAAAGATGGTGTAACGAGGTTTATCGAGAACTGTCTATGAGGGAACTTGGACTGAATTTTACATTAACAACTCTTATGCAAGAGCCAAGCAGTAACTATACGCTTAGTTTTATAAAAAGCTATCGTTAATTTCGAGTTGAAGTAAAATAAATGCACGTGTGTATTAACTAATTGAAATCATGAGACTTTACGTGTTTTTCTTGTGAGTGGGGCTAAAATCTGTTTGCCAAACACGTTGATTAGCGCCCCTGTAACAATCAAACCACCGCCTAAATACGTCCACACCGAAGGGATCTCGTTAAATATCCAAACCCCAAGGAGTGCGGAAAATACAATCTGTATATAAGAATAGGCAGACGCTTTTCCTGCTGCTTGGGTTTGCATCGCTTTAGTTAGGCCATATTGACCTATTTGCGTGAAGATACCGACTAAAATGAGCATGACGGTGAGAAACAGACTCGGCCACACAAAGTGGTTCCAGATAAGAAGAGTCGAGATAGGCAAAGCGACCAATGGGAAATAGAATATGATCACCGAACTGTCTTCTGTTTGACTCAGTTTTCTCACGATTACATAGGCGATAGAACTGCCAAACGCGCCGCATAATGCTATCAGAATGCTCAACATTGGTAGATCGCTTGACACTTCGTTGCTGATGTTAGGTTGAACCATGACGAATAAACCCGCCAAGCAGAACGCGATACAAATAACGGTTGATTGCTGAATACGTTCCTTGAGAAATAGAACCCCGAGCAATGCAGTAAATATAGGATGAACGTATTGCAAGATCGTCGCTTCGGCTAAAGGTAACGTTGTAACCGCATAATACACGCACATCAATGCTGCGGTTCCTACCGCGCCACGCACAAAGAGCAGCGGCTTATTGTTCCCCCATACAGAAATGCCTTTTCGCTTTACATCCAAATAACTAATGATTAAAGAGACTAATGCTCGAGCTGCAACGATTTCAAATACCGGAATGCCATAATTGCTGATGTACTTCACGCAAGCGGACATCAGCGCAAATCCAAATGCAGAAAGAAGCATAAACCTAACCCCAACAGGGATAAGCGTTAAAGAGAAAGAGGGCATAAAGTGACAGATCTAATTTGTGTGGAGGGAAATAGTAACACCTAAAGTGGTGAACCGCTCTTATTTGAATGATCCTTCACAACGAAATTTTTACACAGTCAAATTAAAACAAGCACATCAAAAGCTTATTCGTTTTATGTGGTGATATAGAAACCACCATCTATTTATCCTTCCTTAATAAATTCTAAGGCTCTTCTACCGGGCTGGCGTATGCAGTTAATCTTGATATTTAGATGATGGATGAACTATTGACGTATAAAGCGAGGCCTGATGGCGTGGCAACGTCGTTGTTAGTACCAACTATTCAGGCTTTGCTTGCTTAGTAGCCCGTCAGCTCTAGATAGCCAGTTCAGGTTCAGATAGCACTTTTACACAAGCACGGCTGATGTCTTCATCAATGTAAGCCATACCGAGTTTATTGAGGTAGTCCATGCGATCGGCAGTGCGAAGATCGATGTCGGGACCTGTAATGTTGTTGGCTTGATAAATTTCAGTGAGGTGAGACATGAACTGCTCGCCAACACTCATCATCAATAAGCTCATTGCTCCTACGTCCGGTCTTACTTTGGCACGCTGCTTTTCAGACAGGTTTACCGCTAACACGATAGGTTGTTCTTCTCCTTCGAAACGAACACTACGCTCACGAACAGTTTGTTGCGCCCAGTAATATGCTAGCTCTTTACTCTGAGTAAGGAACACAGGTTCGACTGATTCTGTGTAGTTGTTGCCGATGGTCGCCATGGTTTTTGAAGCAGCTTCGTTGAGCGCTTTGTCTCCAGATCGTTTTAGACCTTGGCCCTGAATAGAAGCCAATAAAGCTGAAGATGTGCCGTGATACCAAGTATCACCCGTTTCGAATCCATTTTCTGATAGCAGCGTTTTTGCATCTTTTAGGTGTTTCGGTATTGAAGTCATAGGCACTCTCAATCAAAAGGAATATCAACAAACATGAATCTCAACAAACATGAATACAGTTAGCTTAAACAGATGTTGCTTAGCAGACCGTGGTGTAGAACACAATTCTTAGGCTTTGAGATAAAGCTGGCAGTCGTAGCTTTATCTCAAAGCCTTCCCCCGGTTCCTTACTCAAGTAAGAAACAATAGCGGAGGAGGCTTTATTGCTAGCGGTTAATCAAACTGATTAGACGTATTCGCTTCACCCGCGGCTTTTAGTGCATTCTCACCAGCGAAGTATTCTTTGTGATCATCACCGATGTCTGAACCAGACATGTTTTGGTGTTTAACACATGCGATACCTTGGCGGATCTCTTTACGTTGAACATTCGCAACGTAACCCAACATGCCTTGGTCGCCGAAGTACTCTTTTGCAAGGTTGTCAGTAGACAGCGCTGCAGTGTGGTAAGTCGGTAGAGTAATCAAGTGGTGGAAGATACCCGCTTCACGAGATGCATCCGCTTGGAATGTGCGAATCTTATCGTCAGCGCTTGCAGACAGTTCAGTTTCATCGTATTCCGCACTCATTAGGTTTGCACGGTCGTAAGCTGAAACATCTTTACCTTCTGCTACCATTGCATCGTAAGCTTGCTGACGGAAGTTTAGCGTCCAGTTGAATGATGGAGAGTTGTTGTAAACCAGTTTCGCATTAGGGTGTACTTCACGTACGCCGTCCATCATCTCTTTGATTTGACCAATGTGTGGCTTCTCAGTCTCAATCCAAAGTAGGTCAGCACCCGCGTTGATGGCTTCGATACAGTCAAATACACAGCGATCTTCGCCGGTACCTTCGCGGAATTGGTATAAGCCTGAAGGTAGACGCTTAGGTCGAACTAGCTTGCCGTCACGGTTGAAGCAAACATCACCTTCAGCCATATCAGCAACATCAATCTCTTCAACATCTAGGTATGAGTTGTAGATGTCACCTTGGTCGCCAGGCTCTTTCACTACTGCGATTTCTTTTGTTAGACCAGCACCTTGTGAATCGGTACGAGCAACAATGATGCCGTTATCGATGCCTAGTTCAAGGAATGCGTAACGAAGGGCACGAAGCTTCGCGTGGAAGTCAGCGTGTGGAACCGTTACTTTGCCGTCTTGGTGACCACATTGCTTCTCATCGGCTACTTGGTTTTCGATTTGTAGACAACAAGCACCCGCTTCAATCATCTGCTTAGCCATTAGGTAAGTCGCTTCTGCGTTACCGAAGCCAGCATCGATATCGGCAATGATTGGTACTACGTGTGTCACGTGGTTGTCGATTTTGTCTTGGATACGGTTTTGTAGATCCACATCGCCTGCTTCACGAGCTGTATCCAATTCACGGAATAAACCACCCAATTCACGAGCATCGGCTTGGCGTAGGAAGGTGTATAGCTCTTCTACTAGGCCAGCAACGGATGTTTTCTCATGCATAGATTGGTCTGGAAGTGGACCAAAGTCAGAGCGAAGTGCAGCAACCATCCAACCAGAAAGGTATAGGTAACGACGGTCTGTCTTGCCACCAAAGTGCTTTTTAATAGAAATCAGCTTTTGTTGGCCGATGAAACCATGCCAGCAACCCAGAGACTGGGTGTATTGAGAGCTGTCTTCGTCGTAAGTCGCCATGTCTGCACGCATGATATCAGCCGTGTATTGCGCAATATCCAGACCTGTTTTGAATTTGTTTTGAGCTCGCATACGAGCAGCAGATTCAGCATTGATTGCATCCCATGGAGCACCTGCAGCGCTTTTTGCAACTTCTATCATTTCGATATCTTGTGTAATTTGCGACATAACTATTCCTTAGTTTCACGTGGGGTATGGTTGCCAAATTGGCTTGGATTAAAACTTTGCTATGGACAAAGAATAACCACGCATGTGATAATTTTGTTAATTTATAGTTATTATATTCGGTATTTTTCTTATGAATATTGCTCGTATAGACCTTAATTTGCTTGTGTATTTAGACATGTTGCTACGTGAAAGAAACGTTACACGAGCGGCAAATCAATTGGGTATTACTCAGCCAGCCATGAGTAATGGCCTTCGCCGATTGCGTGATCTGTTTGAGGATCCGCTATTAGTGAGAACAAGTGAAGGGATGATACCAACCGAACGAGCACATAAGTTGCAACCACTGATTCGAAACATCCTGGCCAATGTAGAAAAGACACTCCAACCGACCACAGAGTTTAATGCAGAAGACAGTGAACGCGTGTTTCGTATCATGGCGAGTGACTATGCGGAATCGACCATTATTCAGCCGTTATTAAAAAAGTTGAGCGAGATAGCACCGAAAATACGGCTGGATATCATGACGCCAAGTGATGTGAGCTATCAGGATGTGGAGCAGGGTACTGTTGATATAATTATCAACCGTTTTGACGATATTCCTCAGTCATTTCACCAGATGAGCCTTTGGCACGACGGGTTTTCTTGTCTATTTAGTTGTGACAACCCAATTGCAGACAACTTCGATATTCTGTCCTATTTAAAGGCGCAACATATCTGGGTAAGTAAGACGGGTATGGGTACGGGGGTGGGAGTAAATCCAAGTGAAGCACAAAAGCTCGGTTGGATAGATGAAGCCCTTATTCGTATCGGAAAAACACGCAATATTACGGTGTTTACTCGACATTACCTATCAGCCATTCTCTTCGCTCAACAGAAGAATCTGATCCTGACCATTCCAACCAAAGCCGCGCAACTGCAGCGAAATAATCCAAGGCTGTTGATCAAACCCGCTCCTTTTGCGATTGAACCGTTTGAAGTGAAAATGGCGTGGAGTCCATTATTACAAACCAATCCAGACCACCAGTGGATGCGTCGCTTGATTAAAAGTGTTGCCAATGAAATCGAGAGCGGAGTGACGGAATAACACAGTTTGTAGGGTATTTTTTATATGAATATCCAATATAACTGGCATAAATTAGCTAAATTTATGTCCGTTGCGTAAATTTAT
Organism: Vibrio sp. YMD68; assembly: GCF_029958905.1. Taxonomy (NCBI): domain Bacteria; kingdom Pseudomonadati; phylum Pseudomonadota; class Gammaproteobacteria; order Vibrionales; family Vibrionaceae; genus Vibrio; species Vibrio sp. YMD68. The sequence goes on from NZ_CP124614.1 coordinate 1,545,082, forward strand.
TCAGTAGTCATCAGTTAGCTTGAGAGAGATTTTATGAGCAGTCGTATTCAACAGGGAAGCTTGAACATTGATAGCACCCTCTACCAATTAATTAATGAGCAGGTAATCCCTGGAACAGGCATTGTCGCTGAAGACTTTTGGCAATCTTTTGCAACCATCCTTGAAGATTTGGCTCCTAAGAACCGCGCATTGCTTATAAAGCGCGACGATCTTCAACATCAAATTGATGTCTGGCACCAAGAGCGTGCTGGACAAACGCTAGATGCGGCAGAGTACAAACAGTTCCTACAACAGATCGGCTACCTAGTCCCTGAAGGCGATGATTTTCAAGTGACAACAGCAAATGTCGAGCCAGAAATTGCCACCCAAGCAGGGCCACAGCTTGTCGTTCCAATTATGAATGCACGTTTTGCACTTAACGCAGCCAACGCGCGTTGGGGCAGCTTATATGATGCGCTCTACGGCACCGATGTCATCAGCGAAAGTGACGGCGCGGAAAAGGGCGGAAGCTTTAACCCTGTTCGTGGCGCTAAAGTTGTGACTTATGCTCGTGAGTTCCTTGATGATGCAGCGCCACTAAATGGCGTTTCCCATAAAGACGTCACCAAATACAGCATCAGTAACGCTAGCATTGGCAATAAGCTGATAGCGACACTGGATAACGGTGAGGAAGTCACTCTCATTGATAGCGACCAGTTCATTGGCTATCAAGGTGATGCAAGTTCCCCTTCCTGCATTTTGCTTAAACACAACAACCTGCATATCGAAATTCAAATTGACCCGAGCGCACCGATTGGTAGCGTTGATGTTGCGGGCATTAAAGATGTATTAGTTGAAGCTGCCTTAACGACCATTATGGATTGTGAAGACTCGGTTGCTGCGGTTGATGGTGAAGACAAAGCACTGGCTTACCGTAACTGGTTAGGCTTGATGAAAGGTGACCTGAAAGAGTCGCTAGAGAAAAATGGCAAAACCATCGTTCGTAGTTTGAATCCAGATCGCCAATACACCAGTGTCACTGGCGGTGAGATCTCGCTCAAAGGCCGCAGCATGTTATTTATACGTAACGTGGGCCACCTGATGACCAACCCTGCGATCATTGACGCCGAAGGCAATGAAGTACCTGAAGGTATTATGGATGGCATGGTGACATCGCTCATCGCGATGCATGATTTAAAAGGCAATAGCGCTTACCAAAACTCGACCGCAAACAGCATCAACATTGTAAAACCTAAGATGCATGGCCCTGAAGAAGTGGCGTTTACCAATGAGTTGTTTGGCCGCATTGAAGATGCACTAGGGCTAGACCGCTACACCATCAAAGTCGGCATCATGGATGAAGAGCGTCGTACTTCGGTCAATCTGAAAGAATGTATTCGTGCGGCTAAAGATCGTGTTGTGTTCATCAATACCGGTTTCTTAGATCGAACGGGTGATGAGATTCACACGAGTATGGAAGCGGGGCCATTTGCGCCTAAAACACAGCTGAAAACCATGACTTGGATTGGCGCATACGAAGATCAAAACGTTGATCTTGGCTTGGCTTGTGGCCTGCAAGGTAAAGCCCAGATAGGTAAAGGTATGTGGCCAGAGCCAGATAATATGGCGAAGATGATGGACGCGAAAATTGGTCATCCACAAGCGGGCGCGAATACGGCTTGGGTTCCTTCCCCAACCGCCGCGACTTTGCACGCGCTGCACTATCACAAGGTGAGTGTACCAAGCCGCCAGAAAGAGCTTCGTGAGCGAGTGAGAGCCAATGTCGATGATATTCTTACTATTCCGTTATTAGGTAATCAAAAGCTGACCGCTCAAGATATCCAAAACGAATTGGATAACAACACGCAAGGTATTCTAGGTTACGTGGTTCGTTGGATTGACCAAGGCGTAGGGTGCTCTAAAGTACCTGATATTAACGATGTGGGCTTGATGGAAGATCGCGCAACACTGCGTATTTCTAGCCAACATATTGCTAACTGGTTACGCCATGGGATTTGCGATGAAGCCCAAGTCATGAAAACCATGAAACGCATGGCGGCCGTCGTTGACGAGCAAAACGCTGGCGACCCGAGCTACCGTAATATGGCACCTGACTTTGAAAACAGCATTGCATTTTCAGCGGCTTGTCAGTTGGTATTTGAGGGTGGGGCTCAGCCGAATGGCTATACTGAGCCCGTGTTACACGCGATGCGCCTAAAACTGAAAGCACAAAATGCCTAGATGACATAGCGCAGCAAACCAATAACGAAAACAAAGAACATGAACGACTAAAAAAGAAAACTCTTTAACCGAGCCCAAGGTGCCGCGCTTTATAGCGCGGTTTTTTTTGTTAAATCCGCCGTCGAGTAAAATAGAGACTCAGCATACCTAACATCGAGTAATCGATAATAAGTTGGTCGGAGTGGGTTATTACACAAATTCAAACAACACGTAAAAGTGACTCTAGTGAGCTCTCAGCCCAGTTAAATAAAGGGCTCGGGGCTAAAAATACCGGTGTGTGTAAAAAACGATTTAGTAAAATTCACAGTGTGAAATTTTTGTTGTGAAATTGTTTTAAAAATGAAGGTAGTATGAAAAGCATGAAAATTACACAGTAAAGAATAATTTTAAAAAGGGTCAATCAGGATTTTTGGCCTACATAAAATTCAAAGCCGTATGAGGGAACGATTATGAATATGCTGACACTAGACAAAACAGAACTTCACAGAAACCATTCGACTTTTATTGCTGAAGCTGTCTTTGCCGTAGAAATGGTGAAAGCAGACAAGCAGCTAGAAAAACAGACAATGGCGAAACAGTTGCTTGATACTCTATTTCCTCTCGAGTCGGGATCTCATGAAGATGCAGTGAGCTATGAGATTGACTACAGACACATTCAGGTTTACTTCAAAAATGGCGAACACACGGGTCTGAAACGCGCTAAACACTTTGTGGCTTACACTGGTGACAAGTCGAAGCCTACCGCAATCCTATTTCGTGATGAGAGCGGAACACATGTTGAAGTGACGATAGGTGCTAGCAAGGGCACGGGGTGTTTAGAGTTGGTCGATATTGAAGATATTCAGCTAGAGACATGTACTACCTTTTCTCAAACTACCGCTAGTCGTTCGTCTGGAATTAGACACTGGGTTAGCTTGGTGAAAAGCGATGAAAGCGGTCGAACAAATGCATCAAGTGAAGATAAAGAGTTTACAGCAAAAAATGGTGAAGATTATAACCTTGGTTTCAGCTTCGCTCTTTAATGTATTAGGTTTTATTTTTGGTTATTTCCCCGCTCCCTATAGCGGGGTTTTTTGTGAGCATTCCACCAAAAGAGATTCTAAAACGGAATGATCATTGACGAATGATCATTCAGGCTTAGCAATCCATTTTTACGACTTCATGTTGTGGGTGCTCAACTTACTTATAGATAGCGGTTAATCAAATGTTCTTTGAAGAACTGGGCGTTTAACGTTTCCCCTGTCGCTGACTTAACTAACTCATCCGTTGTGAGCAAGCTGCCTTTACTCCAGATGTTTTCCGATAACCAAGCGAAAATAGGGGAGAGGTCACCGCTGCGGATTGCGCTGTCTACGTCGACGGTTTGTTTCATTGTCGCCATAAACTGAGCGGCATACATTGCACCTAATGTGTAGCTAGGGAAATAGCCGAATGCGCCGTCTGTCCAATGAATATCCTGCATGCAGCCATTTTTAAAATTGCCTTGAGTAGAAAGGCCAAGATATTGCTGCATTTTATCGTTCCAGAGTTCAGGTACATCGGTATGTTTGATTTTTCCGTTGATCAAGTCACGTTCAATTTCATAGCGAAGAATAACGTGAGCAGGGTAGGTAAGCTCATCAGCATCGACACGAATAAAATCTTTCTTAACGCGTGTATATAGCTTTTGAAAGTTATCAAATCCAAACAGGGCTGGATCGTGTGAGGTAAATTGCTTACCTGCGAAGTGAGATAAGTGTTGGATGAAAGCATCACTTCGACCCACCTGCATTTCAAAAAATAGCGACTGAGACTCGTGAATGCCCATAGAGCGAGCTTCACCTGACGGCAAGCCTGCGAGTTGTTTTGGCAACCCTTGCTCATAGCGAGCATGCCCTGTTTCATGCACGATCCCCATTAACGATTGCACAAATTCAGATTCGTCGTATCGGGTTGTGATTCTGACATCAGAAGGGACACCGCCACAAAAAGGGTGGACACTTTCATCGAGTCGGCCATGCTCAAAGTCAAACTGCAACAGTTTCATGACTTCTAACCCTAGCGCTTTTTGTTTATCTGTTTCAAACTGACCTGATGGGGTAATGAAAGACTCCGCTTTTTGCTTTTCAATCACATCATCAATTAGCGATGGTAGCCACGTTTTAACATCGGCAAACAAAATGTCCAATGAGGCTGATGTTGTGCCAGGCTCGTAGATATCCAGCATAGCGTCGTAAGGGGAAAGCCCGGTCGCTTCTGCACGAATTTGCGCTTCTTCCTGAGATAACTGAACGACTTCAGCCCAATTTTTTTCAAAGCCAAGCCAATCATTGTTGCCACGTTGTGTTCGCCATGCATGCTCACATTTAGAACCAGCCAGTGATTTCGCTTGTACCAGTGTTTCAGGTAAGACATTTGCTTGTTGCCATTGACGCTTTAGCTCGCGCAGAGAAGACGCCTCTTGAGGATTCAGTGCTTCAGATTCAGCCTGTTCAAACCATTCCGAAAGTTGCGGTTGAGTTAAAAGGCCGTGAATGTGCACAGACAACTGCGCCATGGCTTCAGAGCGAGCTTGGTTCCCACCAGAAGGCATCATAGAAGCTTGATCCCAGCCACAAATCGCTGCGAGATGATTAAAGTGAGAGATGGTTTTTGAATGTTCAACTAATTTTTGGAATGCGCTCATGGTAAGCCGTCCGTGACAAAGGGAAGAATGCACAGTGTAGCAATGTTGCGTTGATTCTCAAGGGTGACGAGCTAACCTAACAAACTGTTTTGATTTAATATTCCATCAGCTTGTCTTTTTGATGGTATTTTTGAACGGAACTGGTTATTTTGAATGACTGATTTATTCACCTTTGAGCAATGTTCTGATGTCCATTTTAAATATTGAAGCTTTCATACTTGCTATTACCATCCTAACCCTGACGCCTGGGCTTGATACGGCTATGGTGATCAGAAATACCACAAGAGGTGGGTTGTCTGATGGGGTAATGACCAGTTTTGGTATTTGTAGCGGCCTTTATGTTCACGCGCTCTTTTCCGCAATAGGGATTTCAGCGGTTTTGGCGCAATCAGCCGAGCTGTTTCAGTTCGTGAAATTTGTTGGGGCAGCGTATTTGATTTGGTTGGGGGCAAACAGTCTGTTATCGCTTCGAAACACGACTCCTACTGCCGTTGACACGCAAATTAATGGGAGTGGGCTTGTTGCTTTACGCTCTTTGCGTGAGGGGTTCTTATCCAATGTATTGAATCCAAAAACAGCGGTGTTTTATTTGGCGTTTCTTCCCCAGTTCATTGATCCGAAAGGCTCTGCGTTACTTCAATCGCTTTTTATGGCATCGATTCATTTTGTCATTGCAATGATTTGGCAATGCAGTTTGTCTAGTGTGTTAGTGCGCGCCAAGTCTCTGTTGAATAATGTCCGATTCTTAAAGTGGATGGAAGGCACAACGGGAGCCGTGCTAGTTGCGTTAGGCGTCAAGCTAATGCTAGAAGATCCTATTATAGAATCTTAATTGGATGTTTTTTTCGCTGGTAAATAAAAAGGCAAACAATGGAATCTGTTTGCCTTTGATAATAGCGTTAGTCTTTAATCTTAGTTTGCGGTACTGATGTCCTAGGCAACACGTACAGTGTTCGAAGCTTTCAGTGTCTTAAAAAGCTTTCAGTGTCTTAAAAAGCATCCACGGCTTTGGAATGTACAGCGGCAGAAAAATAGCGTTTTGTCTCTTCAATCACCACGTGGCGTAGGGCGATTAAACCAATCAGGTTAGGGATAGCCATTAATCCATTCACAATGTCTGCAATAATCCAAATCATATCTAAATGAAGAAACGCACCGGAAGCGACTAAAGCAATAAAGATAATTTTGTAAGGGAGGACCGCTTTTGTACCCAGTAGGTAAACCACGCATCGTTCACCATAATAGTTCCAGCCAAGAATTGTCGTAAAGGCAAAAAACATCAAGCCAATGGAAACAAGCATTGGTCCTAAAGTATCCGAGTTCAAACCTTGAGCGAAAGCATGCGTTGTCATCGCAGCACCTGAGAATTCACTTTGCCATGCGCCGGTCAAAATCAGAGCCAGTCCTGTCATGGTACAAATGATGATGGTGTCAAAGAAAGTCCCTGTCATAGAGATAAGGCCTTGCTTCACACAGGAATCAGTCTTTGCCGCAGCCGCAGCCATTGGAGCGCTGCCTAGTCCGGATTCGTTCGAGAAGACACCACGAGCAATACCAGATTGAATCGCCAGCATGATGCTTGCGCCTAAGAAACCACCTGTCGCCGCTGAAGAGGTAAAAGCGGACACGAAAACCAAAGCGACAGCATCATAGAGCTTGTCTATATTAAGAAGAATAACGCTGGCACAGGTAACCACGTAAAACACCGCCATGACTGGCACGACTTTTCCCGCTACTTTAGCGATCGATTGAATTCCACCGAGCGTTACGCCTGCCACTAATAGGGTTAAGATGGGGGCAGAAATTTCTCGCGTGATGCCAAATGAAATCTCGCTAGCATCGAGTATGGCGTTCACTTGCGGGAAAGTACCAATACCAAAGCAGGCGACTCCGAGCGCAGAAATAGCAAACATCACCGCGAGTGCTTTTGAGCCCACACCGTATTGAAGATAGTACATTGGTCCGCCGATCATTTGGCCGTTGTCATCCACTTTACGGTATTTTACAGCGAGTAAACATTCGGCATATTTGGTCGCCATCCCAAATACGGCTGCTAACCACATCCAGAAAAGTGCGCCAGGACCTCCGAGCTTAATGGCGGTTGCGACCCCAACAATATTGCCTGTACCAATAGTGGCAGAGAGTGCAGTGCAAAGCGCAGCAAAACTCGACACATCCCCTTTACTTGATGAACTTGCGTCTCTAGTGAACACCAGTTTGAGCGCAGTAGGAAGGTGCTTAAATTGGAGTAAACCCAAACTAAAGGTGAAATAGATGCCAGTTCCTACCAGTAAAATGAGCAGCGGTGGGCCCCAAATAAAATGGTCGATTGTTTGTAATACAGATTGAAGGTTGTTCATGGTTTCCCCTTAAAAAAACAAAATATAAGGAGAAGAGGGAAAGGGTGTGACGATTGAATAAGCATCACACAACCTCTATTCATGTGTTATGAATAGACGCTTGTTGATTGTTCTTTCCACTCCTCTGTCCTTTTGCCTGAGAGTTTCACTTTGCGTACACAAAGCTTGCTCCTTCGGCGGCCGATTTCTACAAAAAAGTAGTACGGCTCTCTCCAGAGGTTCCTCCAACTACAGTCCACGCTTTTCTAATTCTCATTAGTACAAAGCACCTGAAAGATTTACTTCTTCGGTGGGTAATGCTAACCAAGTGTTAATAATTGGTTAAATACCGCTCTCCTACAGTCTTCATCGGAACAATTACCTAATAACGGTAATTTGCGCTGTAGATTCTACGGAAAAGGAAAAGAGATGTCACGGGCAAAATAAATGAATTGAACACATATTCTTCAGTTAAATGCCATAAAGCCTATTCTTGTCTTATTCAGCCAGACTAAATAGTATAAAATAGAAGAACATGCTAACTGTCTACGTCGCTCAGGCGCAGTCACAAAGCAATGACGTAGGTACGCGATGTAAGAGGGAAATGGGATGACAAGGTTAATTGCGATTGTATTTATTTCTGCACTGGCGTTTGTTTTGATTCGGTATCGCACCAATGAAAAAATCCAAAAAGGCATCATTGTGACCCTGGTTGTGAGCTTTCTAGTTTACGCCGGATCAGTCATGATTGCCGAGCTAACACGATAACGGTGTCTAGGAGAGAAAGTTGAACAAGCAAAATGAGACTGAAGAATTTGATGGTGACGATGTTGTTGTGGTCGAAGAACGTGATAAGAGAACCTACACCTATATTGTTATTGCTTGTTTACTTGGGTTAGCAGCAGGCGGGCTCATTGGCTCTGCGACGACCGCGAAAAAATGGGAAGAGACATACCATAAGTTAGAAGCTCAATATCAAACACTGCTTCAAGATAAGAAGCAGCTGGTGGTTCAAGTGGAGAAAAAGGTCGCTAAGGTCGATGAGCAATTGGCTGAGCAACTGAGCCTGGAGTTAACAAAGCAACAAGAACAATATCAATCGGACATTAAAAAACTCGAAGAGCTGGTCACTGAACTTGAAAAAGCGAACTTATCACTTAATGCACAGTTAGCTAATCAGGCTGTTCAGCTATCTGATGCCGACACGCAAAATAACCGGCTCAATCGACAAGCGGATATACAAGCGACGATGTTCGAACGGTCTAGAGAGCTTTTCCAAAAAGAACTGCGTATAAAGCAAGAAGTAGAAGGCTTAGAGACGGAACGTGAGAAATTACTTCCGGTGATTGAGTCGCTAAAAGCGCAATGTGATATTTATTTAGAAGGCACATCATGGGATGCGACATCGGATTCTTGTGATAAACAAGATGAGGCAAACTCTCGCCTTAGTCAGGTCGATCAAATGCTGCAAGTCCACAGAATGGATCTTGAACAAATTAAAGCGCTATCTGATGATCTGGGCCTATAGTATCAGTCATAGAGAAATGTAGTTGGACCTTGTCAACAAGACCCTGGCCCCAGTTGCGCTGTAAATAAGACCCTGTAAATAAGACCCTGTAAATAAAACCCTATAAATAATTGTGACTTACCTCAGAGCCTCAACATTAGAGGCTCTTAGTTTACAATAATGTGTATTGTCTCTAACTTTCTCATTTAATTATTGATTATCCTCATTGATACGAAAAATCTATCTATACTTTAGTTAGCACTTCAGTCATGACAGTTTTCAAGATCAGTATGTATTGACGAGATAAATGGTTTCATAATAGTAGAGGCGGTAATTTGCGTAAATTGGCTCATATTTTGTCACAGGTTTTTAATATTCATCGACTCGTTCAAGTTGTCTTTGTTTTTTCTATACTACTCATCACGCATACACTCGTCACTGAGCACCAAATCGCTCGTTTGTTATACCTCCTTTTCCCTGCTTTGATGCTTCTTGCGTACTTTGCAAAAAATGACAACATAAAAATCATTGCAGCCAATAGCTCGTTATTATTGATCTTTGTTGGTGGTTATATTGAGCCGTTAGAATTAGATGCCATCGAAGAGAGCTTTATACTCTTACCCATCTGCTACATTATTATCTTTCCTGGCTCTCTCTGGCCAATTGCAACAGCGATGCTATTGGTTTTGAGCTATCTTGTTCATCTTCCAAGCAGTGATTTCGATGAGTTTGTTGAAGACGCTATTGAGGTGTTGCTGATTACCTCGTTTGCCACTGTGATGACGTATTACCAAGTTAAACTTCGTGATCAAATGTTGCTTTATAAGCGTGACAGCATGATGGATCTGCTTACAGGGCTACCAAATAGGAATTCATTCTTTATGGCGTTAAAAACCATAAAAGAAGATGAAGAACATGACTATGCGTTATTCCATATTGATTTAGATGGATTCAAATCGGCCAATGATAGTTTGGGGCATGCACAGGGTGACAAACTGTTAACCGCATTTGCCAAAAGATTAGACTCGCTGTTGTTTGACTACACCCAACTCTACCGGTTAGGGGGCGATGAGTTTGCTATCGTCATTAAAGGCCAAGGTGACCTTGGTGATAATATCAGTAATGTTGAATATCAGATCAAACACGTTTATCAGCCAGTCTTTGCGATTGGCAATGTCCCTTATAAATTGGGCTATAGCATCGGTGTGGCATTGCTTGAAGATACCCAACGAGATACCGAGTTGTGGTGTAAGAATGCCGATATAGCCGTAAACAAAGCCAAGCTGAAAGGTAAGAATGTTATTCAGTGGTATGACGCCGAGTTGCTTGATGAAACAATCCGAGAGCATCAGATTGAAAGAGAGTTGAATCAGGCGTTAAATAATGATGAGTTTTGTTTAGCGTACCAGCCTAAAGTGAGTTGCAGCGAGAATAAAATTGTCGGTGCTGAAGCTCTAATACGTTGGATACACCCAGAATTAGGCATGATCCCACCTAACACCTTTATCTCTATTGCAGAAAAAAGTACTCAAATTATTCCCATTGGTCGATGGGTGATAGAGACAGCGTGCTTCCAAGCCAAAGAGTGGCTAAATGACGGGCATAGCTTGTGCATTTCAGTCAACGTATCAACGGTTCAGTTTGTCCACGATGATATTTACAACGTTGTTTCATCGGCGTTGGCATCAAATCAGTTGCCTCCCGAATTATTAGAAATAGAAATAACAGAAACAACGTTGATGACTCAGCCTGATCAAGTGATTTCTACGTGTGAAAAGCTACGAAAACTCGGTGTTAAGGTGGCCATTGATGATTTTGGCGTGGCTTATTCCTCGTTGAACTATTTGAAAAAGCTCCCGATCGACATCTTAAAAATCGATAAGTCATTTATCGACGAATGCGTCACGTTACACACTGACCATATGTTAGTAAGAACAATCATTCAAATGGGGCATAACTTAGGAAAAATTGTGGTCGCTGAAGGAGTAGAAACACAAGATCAGCTCGATTTGCTGAAAAATGAGCACTGCAATAAATATCAGGGCTATCTCTTCTCAAAACCTTTGTATGTTGATGAGTTTGAGAAGCAGTTTTTATAAGCTTCTATTACGGTAAGGCTTTGTACAGAGATAAAAAATCCGACCAATAATGGCCGGATTTTTCATGGTTAAGCCGTTAAATAGTGCTTCATGAACTTAGTGATATTAACCAGATCTTCAACAGCAATATACTCTTCCGTGGTATGTACTTTTGCCATACCCGTGGAAAGGTTAACGGTTGTCAGGCCTTTTTCATTGAAATTATTCGCGTCACTACCACCACCTGTCGGCTGTGTTTGTGGCTCAATACCTAGAGCTTCGAAAGAGTGTTTGACGGAAATAAGATGAGGGTGGTCCTCAGCAATGACGTAAGCTTCATAAGCACGATGAGACTCCAGTTCTATGTCAGCACCATGCTTGTCTGCCGCTGCCTTAAACGTAGCGACCATATGATCCACTTGGTTGGATAACTTGTCTGCATTCAGTGAACGTGCCTCGGCGACGATACGCAGTTCTGGCATGACGATATTGGTGGCTTGCCCCCCTTCTACAATACCGATGTTTGCTGTGGTTTCTTCATCAATACGCAAAAGGTTCATGTTAGTAATGGCTTCTGCCGCAACACCAATGGCACTGATCCCTTCTTCTGGAGCTAAGCCAGCGTGTGCTGGGCGACCTTTGATGGTGAATGTCATTGATTGTTGACCCGGTGCACGGTTGATGATGGTGCCTATAGGGCCGCCAGAATCTAGAACCACGGCTTTATCGGACTGAATGAACGACATATCAAAGTGTTTAGAGCCTTGCAGCCCACCTTCTTCATGGACAGTAAAAGCCAGTTCAATCGTTTTATGAGCGATGTTTTCAGATTGAATACAGCGAACCGCTTCCATAATGGCCGCAATACCCGATTTATCATCGCCACCTAAAATAGTGTTGCCTTTAGAACGAATGATGCCGTCTTCAATAATGGGTTCGATATTGTTACCAGGCGCCACTGTATCCATGTGACAACTCAGCACAACGCTGTCATCCAACTCTCCGTCTAGACGAGCATAAATATTGAAGCCATTAGAAATTTCTTCGGCGACTGGCAATTTATGAACCGTAAAACCGAGCTCCCCCAGCTGTTCGGCCAATGCTTTCGATATGTCGAGTTCGTAGCGAGATTCGCTGTCGATTTTGATCAATTGGCAAAAGTGTTCAACCAGTCTTTCTTGGTTTATTTGAGTCATTGTAATACCTCGTTGGAAACAGGAGCGGTTACCTTATCTTTGATGCACGTCTTATTACCCTGCGATAAATCAATGAATTGTCCTCTTCCCCAGCAAGTGAGTAGTAAGTGAGCAGTACAGGAAAGGTTTGGTTAATGTCTTTTCGTTATTACACTAAATGTAAAAATTATGTTGCGATTTATAGGTATGGGAACTTGAGTTTTAACACTGGGTAGGGGACTTTTTCTTGAGTGGTTTGAGTATTTATTATTGATTTATAATAATTTTTTTATTCCACCTATTGTTGTGATAAATATGGGTGCCACCTGGTGTAACATTTTGATTACATATTTAAGTTGAGCCATTGAGGTTAAGTATTTTGGCCGTAAAGTTCAAATGTACCGGGTTATTGGCTTAAGTTAGTGAACAAGCACTCAGTTGCCAAACAAGCATATGCGTTAATGAACAGGCATCTAAGTGAGTACCAATCATCTTGAGCAAAACAGCCAATAAAAGGAATGACCATGTTGGATAAAAGTAACCCGCTAGGAACCGATGGGTTTGAGTTTGTTGAATACACAGCCGCCAGTAGCAAAGGGATCGATGATCTAAAGCAGTTATTCAGTTCATTAGGGTTTGCAGAAGTTGCCAAGCACCGTTCAAAAGAGGCGTGGCTGTATCGTCAGGGAGATGTGAACTTCATCGTGAATGCCGAGCCTAATAGCCCCGCAGAAGCCTTTGCTAAACTTCATGGGCCATCAGTGTGTGGTATGGCTTTTCGAGTGAAGGACGCATCACAAGCCATGGCGTACGCCCTTAAAAATGGAGGAGAGGAATATAAAACTGAAATCGGCCCGATGGAACTCAGTATTCCTGCTATCTATGGTATTGGCAAAAGCCTACTCTATTTCGTGGATCGCTATGGCAGTCAGAGTATCTATGACGTTGACTTCAACTTTTATCCAGACATGGAAGAAAGACTGGCTCAAAAAGATGTCGGTCTTTTTGAGATTGATCACCTGACGCATAACGTGATGCAAGGACAAATGGATGTTTGGTCAAGTTTCTACGAAGGCATTGGAAACTTCAAAGAGATTCGATACTTTGACATTGAAGGAAAACTCACTGGCTTAACCAGCAGAGCCATGACCGCGCCTTGCGGAAAAATTCGAATTCCCATTAACCAATCATCCGACGACAAATCACAGATTGAAGAGTACCTCAAAGAATATAACGGTGAAGGTATTCAGCACATTGCCCTCAGCACAGAAGATATCTACGAAACGGTGCGGACTTTGCGTTCACGAGGAATGGATTTCATGCCGACTCTCGATACCTATTACGATAAAGTCAACCAACGTGTTTCAGGCCATAGTGAAGATCTTAAACAACTTAAAGAGTTGAGAATACTGATAGACGGCGCACCGGAAAAAGACGGTATTTTGTTGCAGATCTTTACCCAAACGGTAATAGGCCCAGTCTTTTTTGAAATCATTCAACGTAAAGGCAACGAAGGGTTTGGTGAAGGTAATTTTAAGGCGTTATTTGAATCGATTGAAGAAGACCAAATTCGTCGAGGCGTGCTTAACAAAGAAGATGTGAAATCATAGGGGTGACTATGAATAAGTGGATTACGTTCCCTCACAAAGAAGGGATCAGCTCTAAGCAGGCACACGCGGATTTCCCTGAACAAGGCATCTATGAACGAGAAGCGGGCCGCAGTGGTTTTTTTGGCCCTGCGACGCACTTTCACCACCAACATGCCCCAACCGATTGGCAGGAGTGGCAAGGCGATCTTAAACCCAGAGCTTTCGATTTAACGCAGTTAACGTCAGCGGTTCAAGATAGCCCTTGGTCTGTGCCAAATGTACTTCACAATGCTCAGTGTAAAATCCGAGTATGGCGGCTAGAGCAATCAATGTCTGAGTTAGTCCGAAACGCCGATGGGGATGAGCTCTTGTTTGTCCACGGCGGCAAAGGGAAATTCTTTTGTGATTATGGCCACCTAGACATTGCGGAAGGGGATTATGTCATGATTCCTCGCTCGACGATGTGGCGAATTGAAGTCGAGGAGCCGTTGTTTTTTTTGATGATTGAAAACAGTGATGGGGCGTATTCATTCCCTGAAAAAGGGATTGTAGGAAACCATGCTTTGTTTGACCCTGCGGTTCTACAAATCCCCTCAATCGATGAGGCATTTAAAGAACAATACTCAGAGGAAACCACGAAAGTGGTCGTAAAAAGGCACGATAGCCTGAGTGTGATTACGTACCCATTTAATCCACTTGATGCTATCGGTTGGCATGGTGATCTCAGCGTGGTTAAGCTTAACTGGCGCGATATCCGGCCTTTGATGTCACACCGTTATCATCTTCCCCCTTCGGCCCATACCACGTTTGTTGGCGACGGTTTTGTTGTTTGTACCTTTGTGCCAAGGCCAATCGAAAGTGACCCGGGTGCATTGAAAGTGCCTTTTTATCATAACAATGACGATTACGATGAAGTGTTGTTCTATCACCAAGGGGACTTCTTTAGCCGCGATAATATCGAAGCGGGCATGATGACCTTCCATCCAGCTGGATTTACTCACGGACCGCATCCCAAAGCGTTTAAAGCCGGGTTAGAACATAAGAAGACGTTTACTGATGAAGTGGCGGTGATGATTGACACGCGTCATGCTCTACACTTTACATCAGCGGTGGGTGACGTTGAAAACAAGGACTACGTGTACAGCTGGCGCTCAACTCAATAAACGTCGGTTGTGTACCGTCCAAGATAACAAGAGATAACAAGAAACCATAACAAGATAATCGGTAAGAATATCAAGGCTCTTAAAATCAACACGACAGCATTAATAAAAACCAGCAGGGATGAGGGAAACATAATGAAGTTAGCCACACTAAGAAATGGAATGAGAGACGGGACATTAGTTGTCGTGAGTAAAGATCTTACTCAATGTATTTCTGTTCCCGATATCGCGCCGACTTTGCAAAGTGCCTTGGATAATTGGCAAAATGTCGTGACGCCTTTAAAAGCGAGATACGACTTGCTAAACCAAGGGGAAGTGACCGACACACTCGCCTTTGATTCCAAACAATGTGAATCGCCATTGCCTCGTGCTTATCATTGGGCGGACGGATCGGCGTACGTCAACCACGTTGAATTGGTTCGCCAAGCAAGAGGAGCGGAAATCCCAGATAGCTTTTGGAGTGATCCATTGATGTATCAAGGGGGTTCCGATGCGTTCTTAGGCCCAAGGGACGATATTCCTGTTGAAAGTGAAGCTTGGGGGATTGATTTTGAAGCGGAAGTCGCGGTTATTACGACAGATGTTCCTATGGGGATGAATGCGAAACAAGCGGCGAACTCAATTTGTTTATTAATGTTGGTCAACGATGTCTCTTTACGAGGGTTAATCCCCGCTGAATTAGGCAAAGGATTTGGTTTCTATCAGTCTAAGCCATCTTCGGCTTTTTCTCCGGTTGCCGTCACACCAGATGAGTTGGAAGCCGAGTGGGAGGGAGCGAAAGTCCATTTACCTCTTGAATCTCACTACAATAACTCGCTTTTTGGTTGCCCGAATGCAGGTGTTGATATGACATTTGATTTTGGACAGCTTATCGCTCATGCGGCAAAAACACGGCCTCTTTGCGCTGGAACGATAATAGGTTCTGGGACGGTTTCAAATAAACAAGGAACCGATCATGGTAGTGCCATTACGGAAGGTGGAGTGGGGTATTCCTGCATTGCTGAAGTGAGAATGATTGAAACGATCCGCGATGGTCAGCCCAGTACTTCCTTTATGAAGTTTCAAGACACCATAAAAATAGAAATGAAAAACCGACAAGGCGACAGCATATTTGGTGCAATCGAACAAAAAGTGGTGCCCTATAAGGCGCTCTGACGACACAAGATACTCTGGTTATTTAACGCACCTAGCTGTTTAACTTCTAGCTATTTAACGTACCTAGATGTTTAACGTATCTAGCTGTTTAACGTATCTAGATCTATGAGATACCTTAACTCTGTAAAGCATTCCGGTTGATAATGAAATAAATGAAAAGGAAAGGCCGATGACTTCTATGACTTTGTACGGATACTGGCGTTCGTCCGCTGCGTATCGTGTTCGTATTGCTTTGAACCTAAAACAGTTAACGTATCAGCATCAATCGATCCATCTGCTTAATCAAGGTGGAGAGCAACATCAGCCTGAGTTTCAATCGCTAAACTCAAGTGAATTGGTCCCGGTACTCAAAGACGGAGAAGTGATTTTGTCACAATCACTCACCATTATTGACTACCTTGATAACTGTTATTCAGGCCCCAAGCTTGTGCCTAGCTCAGGAATCGAGCGTTATCAAGTGATGGCATTGGCTCAAGATATTGCTATGGATATTCATCCGATCAACAACTTACGAGTTTTGCAATATTTAGAGCACGAGTTGGATGCCGATGCGGAACAAAAAAAGCATTGGTATCGCCATTGGGTGAGTGTTGGCTTTTCTGCGTTTGAGCAAAAATTGAAGAAAAGTGCCAAAGAATATTGTGTTGGCAATACCATCAGCTTGGCGGACGTCTGCTTGGTTCCTCAAGTCTATAACGCGCGTCGGTTTGATGTGGACATGACGGTGTTTCCTAAAATCAGTGCCATCGACAAAGCACTGTCTTATCACCCTGCTTTTATCGCATCATTGCCTGAAAATCAACCAGATGCAGAAGGCTGAATGAGTTTTCCTTCATATTCCTTTCTCTTCTCTTTCTCTTTTCTTTCTTAACCTTTTCTCTGTACCAGTTCGGGTGTTTAGCTTGAATGCGCTATCACCCTTATCTCATCAGCCATTCGATTTCCTCATGTCAGTGGATTCTTCTGATACAGTTTGGTTAGCTTCAGGTTAGAGATGAAAACCAGTGTTAAATTCTGTAATGTCATCAAGTATTGAAATAAACATGGCGTTTATGGCATTGGTGTTAGTAGACTAATGATAGTGATAAAACTCTTTCTCAAGGAATGAACATGAAAATCGGCGTGATAGGTGCTGGCTCAGTGGGTGTTGGAATTTGTAATTATTTACTCACACTGGGAAGCGTGAGTGAACTCGTGGTACTCGATCAAAACCTAGAACGAGCAGAAGGTGAAGTGCTGGACTTTCGACACACAGCAGCGCTGACCTTTTCTAAAAATACCCATATTTTGGCAAGCGACGACTATTTGTCTCTTATTGGCGCAGATATCGTCGTTATTACCGCAGGGGCGCAAATTAAGCAGGGACAAACACGGATGGATTTGGCAGAAATTAATGCCAAAATTGGTGTTGATATCGCTTTAAAAGTCAGTCGAGTCGCGCCCAAAGCAACGTTGATTGTTGTCAGCAATCCATGTGACATTGTCACACATTGTATTGTTAAAAATACCGATTTCCCAGCCCATAAAGTCATCAGTAGTGGTTGTGTTATTGATACAGCGCGATTGATGTCTATCGTGGCAAATCGAGTTAACTTAGACCCAAAGAATGTATTTGGCTATGTACTTGGCGAGCACGGCAGCAATTGTTTTACGCCAAAAAGCTTAATTAGCATTGCGGGGCAACCTGCGGACTATTACTGCGACACCAATCATCTTGCTCGTATTGATGCCGATGAGCTACTCGACTCGGTAAAGCAAGCGGGTTATGAGATCTTTAAGCGAAAGCAAAACACCACTCACGGCATCGCTGCGAGTGTGTTTCGAATCATTCAAGCGATTAAAATTGATGAGCGTTCGGTACTGCCCATTGCGACGTTAATTAACGGTGAGTATGGGCTGAAAGATGTCGTAATGAGTCTGCCTACCATCGTGGGTAAAAATGGCGCGGAGTCCATTTTGATTCACCCATTCACAAAACCAGAGCTTGAAGAGTTACACAGTATTGCTGCTAACATCTCGAACGATGTGGCGGTCGTGGCAAAAGCGACGGGTTTGAAGCACTAACGGCTGCTGGTTTGATAGCTCTGTTTTGCACCGTTTCACACATTCTACGGCATAATGGATGAGTATAATGGGGCCAGTTTGGTCCCTTTTATTTTTATGCGGTAGAAAACACTTCACCGAGTCTGTTAGTACGTTTGTTCAAAGGGAAAAACGAGCTGTTCCGTACTAAATCCAGCTTTTTCAGCAATGCGTAAATATTTGTTCATTTTGTACTCAGGTAGCGCGTTGGTTCTCGACAGTAACCAGAATTCATTTGCGCCACTGGCTACCATGGCCGTTGAGTAGTCGTCTTCAAGATAGAAGACCACGTAGCTTCCATAAAATGGGCCAGAGAAAGAAACATGCAGATGACCGGTGTTGTCGTCGGCCAGTTTGGCCTTGCCGATGGCTTCTTTCCATTGGTGATCTTCTTCGCTCCAGCCACTGTTGACCACTTTGATGCTTCCATCATCATCAATCGTATATTGCGTTCGACTGTGGGTTAATCCCTGATCAAAGCGATGATCTAATCTGGCAACTTCATACCACGTCCCTAAATAAGCGGCAATATCGAATTCTTCTACTGGCAATAAGTATCGAGAAATACTGCCGCACCCAACAAGTAAAGTGCTTGATAAACCGATGACTAGAGCAATTATATGATGTTTCATAACCCGTTCCTCGCCTGCTTGATGGTGTGTATATCAATGTCTATGCATTATTAGCGCCAGTCCGATGGGCCAGTTCGTTAAGGACGAAATTAGGATTTGAACACAATAAAAGACCTAGATGCCTACTGTGTGAAAGGATATTACAGATATGTAATCAAGTTAGTCGTTGAGTGTCAGTAACACTGAGCCGGTAGAGTGTTAGCGTGTTAAGGGTACAAGCAAGTGAAAGAGCAGTAATGCTAGTGAATGCATAATCAGTTGCAAGATCTGTATATTTACCGACCTGAATCTCTACCCCTTTAGGGTAGTTTAAATTCGTAATTGATTTACATCATATGTTAATTTTCTTTCACAAATGACAATGCACTCAGTTAAGCAGCCAGGCATGAATTGACTTGGGCGCGAAAAAATTAACCGCCAGGAATTGTTATGAGCAAGATGAAGCTAGTCGTAATCGGTAATGGGATGGTCGGCCATCGCTATATCGAAGATTTGGTCGAGAAAACTGATGTGTCTAATATGGATATCACGGTTTTTTGTGAAGAGCCCCGCGTCGCCTATGACCGTGTCCACCTTTCTTCTTATTTTTCACACCACACTGCAGACGAACTTTCTTTAGTGAAAGAAGGCTTCTATGAGAAGCACGGCATTAATATGCTGATCGGCGAACGTGCTATCAACGTAAACCGAGAGAAAAAGACGGTTTATTCAAGCACTGGTCGTGAAATTCAATACGACAAACTGATTCTTGCAACAGGCTCATACCCATTTGTTCCGCAAATCAAAGGTAACGAGAGCAAAGACTGCTTTGTTTATCGTACGATTGAAGACTTAAAAGCCATTGAAGCGACGGCAAAGAACTCTAAATCTGGTGTTGTTATTGGTGGTGGCTTACTTGGCCTTGAAGCAGCAGGCGCACTGAAAGCACTCGGTGTTACCACGCACGTGGTTGAGTTTGCTCCTAAGTTAATGGCTGAGCAGCTTGATCAAGCGGGTGGCGATCAACTTCGCCAAAAAATCGAGCGCATGGGCGTCAATGTCCATACGAGCAAGAACACACTAGAGATAGCGCCTGAAGGCAAAGAAGCACGTAATGTGATGCGCTTTTCTGATGGTACGGAGCTCGAAACTGATTTCATCGTCTTTTCAGCCGGCATTCGCCCACAAGACAAACTGGCTCGTCAAATGGGCCTAGGCATTGCACCTCGTGGCGGTATCGAGATTAACGATCACTGTCAGACGACAGACCAAGATATCTACGCGATTGGTGAGTGTGCATCTTGGAATCAGACGTTCTATGGCCTAGTGGCTCCGGGCTATAAAATGGCGACCGTTGCTGTCGACCACATCCTGGGTAACGAGAGTACCTTTGAAGGGGCTGATATGTCTGCGAAGCTGAAACTTCTAGGCGTAAAAGTCGGGTCCATTGGTGATGCGAATGGTCGTACGCCTGGCTGTAAGAGCTACGTTTACCAAAATGAAGAGCAAGAAGTTTACAAACGTTTGATTGTTTCTGAAGACAACAAGAAACTTATTGGCGCGGTAATGGTTGGGGATACATCGGATTACGGCGACCTTCTTCAACTGATGCTCAATGAAATTGACCTACCAGAACATCCAGACGCGCTTATTTTACCCGCGCATGCTGGAGCAGAAAAACCCACACTTGGTGCAGATTCTCTACCCGAGTCAGCGGTTATCTGCTCTTGTTTCGATGTGACCAAGGGAAAGATTTCACAAGCGGTTGCTGATGGTCACCATACGATTGGTGATATTAAGGCGGTGACGGGCGCAGGCACTGGTTGTGGTGGTTGTATTCCACTTGTCACGTCGGTGCTCAATGCTGAGCTTGCAAAGGCAGGAGTGGAAGTTAAGAACGATGTGTGTGAGCACTTTGCGTATTCTCGTCAAGAGCTATTCCACCTTATTCGCATTGAAGAAATCAAAACATTCGATGAACTACTAGAGAAGTACGGTAAAGGTTACGGCTGTGAAGTGTGTAAACCTCTTGCTGGCTCTATCCTTGCGTCATGCTGGGGTGAGCACATTCTTAAGCCTGAACTCGTGAAGCTTCATGATACCAATGACAACTTTCTCGGTAACATTCAAAAAGACGGAACATACTCGGTCATTCCTCGAATGGCTGGTGGCGAAGTCACACCTAAAGCTTTGTCTGTTCTTGCTGAGGTCGCTGCTGAATACAACTTATACACCAAGATTACAGGCGCTCAGCGTATCGGCCTGTTTGGGGCGCAGAAAGATGACTTACCGGCAATCTGGAAGAAGTTAATCGCGGCAGGCTACGAAACCGGTCAAGCGTATGCGAAAGCCCTGCGTATGGCGAAAACATGTGTCGGCTCAACTTGGTGTCGCTATGGCGTTCAAGATTCTGTTGGCCTAGGTGTGATGATTGAAAATCGTTATAAAGGGATCCGTACGCCGCATAAAATGAAGTTTGGCGTCTCTGGTTGTACTCGTGAATGTGCAGAAGCTCAGGGTAAAGACTTAGGTATCATTGCGACAGATGCGGGTTGGAACATGTATGTGTGCGGTAACGGTGGGATGAAACCACGTCATGCTGACTTACTGGCAAGCGACTTGGACCAAGAAACATTAATCAAGTACATCGACCGATTCATGATGTTCTACATTCGCACCGCTGCGCCACTGCAACGCACATCGGTATGGATGGAAAATCTAGAGGGTGGGGTAGATTACCTACGTGATGTTATTGTCGACAATAAGCTCGGTATCAATGATCAATTGGAAGCGGATGTTGCATCTTTAGTCGGAAATTTCCGCTGTGAGTGGACAGATACCATCAATGATGAATCTCAGTTAAAACGTTTTTCTCACTTTATCAATTCGGATTTACGTGATGATAACGTTGTGTTTGTTGAAGCGCGTGAGCAGCACCGTCCTGCAACATTTACTGAGAAGTATCCAGAATTAAAAGGCGACATCTTACATGTGGCGCTGACTGAAACTCACTAATTGAAACTCACTTACCGAAATCATAGCGGAGAAATAATCATGGCAATCAACAAAGCAACATTTCAAAAAGTGTGTGAGATTACCGATATCATTCCTGGAACGGGTGTGTGTGCCTTGTTTAACGGTGAGCAGGTCGCTGTTTTTCGACCTACTGACGCTCTAAAAGTCCTGGCAATCAGTAACCACGACCCTTTTGCCTGTGCCAATGTATTGTCGCGCGGCCTAATTTGTCAGCATCAAGATGAACTGTGGGTAGCAAGCCCATTGAAAAAACAGCGTTTCAACCTAACAACAGGCGTTTGCTTGGAAGACGAAAGCTTCAATGTGAAAGCGTACAAAGCCCGAGTAGACAATGGCGCAGTAGAGCTTTCAGCATAAACGGTTACTTTGCTGAGCTAGGTTATACAACATAGAAATTTGATAGTTCAAGGGCTTCAGGCTTGTGACTTAATGTACAGAGCGGAAGCCTTTTCCTATCCAATTTTTACTTTAATTTAATACTTAGGGACATAAACATGAATGATCTAAAACCAGCTGAATTCGTTCAAACCATGATCGATGTTGGCGAGGCCAAGGTGAAAACGAGCACTCGTGATCTGATTTTACGCGGTGTCATGGCCGGCATTATACTTTCGCTGGCAGTGGTGGTGGCAATCACAACCATCACTCAGACAGGTATCGGCATTGTTGGGGCGCTCGTATTCCCAGTAGGATTTTGTATTCTTAGCTTAATGGGCTACGACCTTGTAACCGGGGTTTTTGGTCTTGCACCACTAGCAAAGTTTGATAATCGTCCAGGCATTACATGGGGACGAGTGTTACGTTGTTGGGGGCTTGTTGGCTTTGGTAACTTGATGGGCTCTTTGCTTGTTGCCTTTCTCATTGCTTTATCATTCACGATGAACTTCAGCGTTGAACCTGGCGCAGTCGGGCAAACATTTATTAAAGCGGCAACCGCTCGAACCGTGGGCTTTGAAGACCTTGGCGTGAACGGTTGGATCACCTGTTTTGTCCGCGGTATTCTTTGTAACCTAATGGTGTGTCTGGGTGTCATTGGCAACATGACAGCGCGTACTGTTGCTGGGAAAATTGCTGCAATGTGGCTGCCAATCTTTATCTTCTTCGCTCTTGTTTTTGAACACGCGGTTGTCAATATGTTCTTGTTCCCATTGGGTATGATGCTAGGAGCAGATTTTGGTATTGTAACTTGGCTTAATTACAACCTAATCCCAACTATTCTTGGTAACCTTGTGGGTGGATTGCTGTTTACCTGTATTCCTTTGTATCTAACGCATGCTAAGACGGCACCTGCGCTAGGTAGTACATCATCAAACACACCAACAACACAAGCAAACTTAACAACAGCTAAGACGGTATAACTGTTGGTTTGACGGATTTCGGCTTGTATAGTTTTAAGAATGTTTAGCGTTGAGTTTGTAAACGCTATGTGTTGATAAAAGTCAACGATATTAAGCCTCATGTTTCGGATCATTAAGATCAGAGCGAGAGGCTTTTTTATATCAATACGAGCTTGTATATTATTTTTATATGCGATTTTGTTCTATCTATTTCATCTTTAGCAGTGAGAAATTGCTAAGACACCTGATAGTCTTATTCACATAAGTTGTAGGGACTTAAGGAACGAAGTCTCATATTAATAAAAGCGATTCGACGAGACGGATCGAAGATCGGAGCACAGCATGTCAGAAGTATCTCAACCGAGCCGACCATTACTAGAGCCTAACCCCATGATTACCCAGTCACATGATGTCGGTTTTGTTTCATTAGTAGGCGCAGGGCCTGGTGATCCAGACCTGTTAACAGTAAAAGGGCACCGCGCCATCGCTCAGGCTCAAGTTGTTGTGTATGACCGCTTGGTGTCGCCTGAAATACTCGCTATCGCCAAAGACGATGCGGAAATGATCTATGTGGGTAAAAAAGTTGATTTTCATTATGTCCCTCAAGATCAAATTAATCAGATATTGGTTGATAAGGCGCGAGAAGGTAAGCACGTTGTTCGACTAAAGGGCGGTGATTCATTTATTTTTGGTCGAGGTGGCGAGGAACTTGAAAAGCTGGCTGACAATGATGTGCGATTCGAGGTCATTCCGGGTATTACTGCAGCAGCTGGCGCAACCGCCTATGCAGGTATTCCTTTAACCCACAGAGATCACGCTCAAAGCGTGCAATTTATTACGGGTCATATTCAAAAAGACGGTACAGAGATTCATTGGCCGTCACTTGCTCAAACCAATAATACCTTGGTGTTTTATATGGGCTTAAAACAGTGCCCTCATATTGCAAAGAATCTAATGGAACATGGATTACAGACAGATACACCTTGCGCGATCATTGAGAATGGTACACGTAAAGAGCAGAAAGTACTGACTGGAACACTGGACGAGCTCGCTGAATTATCAAAGAACGCAAAGAGTCCGGCATTAATTGTCGTCGGTAGCGTGACTCAATTGCATGAAAAACTGCATTGGTTTCAACAATAGCTCATATACTGTCTTGAGTTGCAGTAAGTTGCAGTAAGTTGCAGTAAGTTGCAGTGAGTCGCAATGGCAGTCCGTTGTTTTTCAGATGTATCTAAGACTCAAACTTCTTAGGCCTTTAAGTCTCCGCACATTACGTGTTGGGGACTCACTCCCCACCTCAATTATGTCTTTAAAGAATGGTTATCGTGCTAGTTGCTTTAATGAACTAGGAACAATGAGTTTATGGACAGGGGCAACAAAGAACATGTAGATCTTGCCAAAAACGTTATTGATGTGCACGACAGTCGTTGCATGGACAACGGCTTCATCACCATTTCCCCCATTACCATTGGGATCTATTAAGAAGGAAATACGGACATCTAGGTGCTTGTCACAGTCTTCTAATACGACTTCATGTTCGCTGCTAGAAACCAATTTGAAAATACCAATCATATCGCCAACTTTATAGTGCTCACTGGGAGTGCTATGGTCAAATTCATCCATACTTCCGAGATGCTTTAACCCCAATTTAGACACGATTTGATTGCGTAAAGACATCAGTTTAGCCACCCAGGTTGGGGTGTTTTTGGCAACGGTTAGATACACTTCTAACGCTGTTTGCCCTTCATATTTAACTTTGGTTGAATGACTATCCCAAAAATAGGCAGTTTCCAAGGATTCACTAAGTATCGTGTTGCTGGGGTAATTCATGAAGACATCCTATTTAATGAGTGTTATCAAGCCCCAAGCAAGGGGAGATGTTTGACTTTTTGATAAGTCAGCGCCAATTTTAGACAGTGTTTGATTTGAGCCTCAGGTAAAGAGTCCTCAATATATAATTCTTCGATCGCGATTACCATGGCTCTGTTGCCTTGAAATTGCAACACACCGTCATATAGCTCGCGAAACGTATCAACCAGTTTTGTTTGGCAATGGAAATACATATAACAATGGTGAGGCGTTTTCAACTTCCAGTCTAGGCGAATCGGGCTACCTGATTTGACGCTATAGCTGAGTTCATTCCATTTTAATGTTTCTTCAACCGTACCTAAGTCTTCTTCTTTAGCGACTAGTAGGATGAGCTCTCTGAGGTGGCGAATGACAGGGGCTATATTGGCTGGGTAACTGTCCCACTTATCTTTGACGTTTTTATCCATAGTACCTCGTTAATTATGGTTACATGTTCATTACTGGTAGTTGTTCATTATTACGATATGTATGGGTAAACATAGTCGCATCGAAGTTCATACGAGTATAAAACTGAAAAAGCCAGCAGTGTATTGCTGGCTTTATGGAAACAGGTGACTTATTTATGGTTAAACAAGCTTCATTTCTTGGATTATATCTGACGCGATTTCAGGTTTGGTACTGGTTGGTTTTTCGTGCAGATCCGCTTTCAATTGCCCTTTACGGTTACGCAGCCCAGTCTCGAGTTTTTTTAAGGTCGCAGAGATAGCAGGGTACATGACGTCGTTTGTGGATTTGGCTGAAATTCTTACACCCTCATAATTGGTGAAAATCTCGACTTCGTGCGTACCGTGCTCTTTAGTGATGATGATGTCACAGCTTATCAGGTGAGGAAAGTGAGCTGTTATCTTATCGAATTTACTTTCAATTTCTTTACGTGAGTCTTCATTAATGGATACATGATGTGTTTGAACATTTACTTTCATATATTTATACCTTTCCAATCACTATGTACTTTAAACCTAGCAAATTCTGAGCAGATAAGCCAAACGTATATTGATACATGTGTGATGGGCTTCTGTGTTCTCAACTAATTTAGTAGGTAGACCTTGAATATGGATTCAATGAAAGGGGGTGTTAAAGATCAATAAAACCAGCGGTTTATTGTTTGTTTTAATATTGTCAGAAGTTACAACAACGGTTCTCCCTTGTTTGATTGGACGATGAATAATCTTTCAAATTTGTCGTAATTATACATATGATAATAATTGTCATTCGCATGATTGAGGGTATAATGCCTAATCGTTAGATGATTGTTTCGCTACAGCAAGCGCTGTATCCTTAGCCTTATCAATAATGTGCTTTTTTACATGTATTTATAAACAGTCTAGGCTGGTTGATCTTTTTTGCGCTGGATGTTTTTAAGCTTCATAGAATCAGTGGCTTATGATTGTTTTTCACAACACATAGTCAGTTCTCCATAGTCAGCTACTTAGTAAGAAACAGATAGCCATTAAAGATGTGGGCGTAGTGAAAATAGTGGGCTTAGTGAAAACGACAACGAAGAAACAACTCAGATGGAACAAAGTGAATTAGGTTATGAAATTTCTTAAAGTGTGTGCATGTACAGTGACATTACTGTTGTCATCCTCAGCCTTTGCGACAGGTTTGTCTGATGCAAAAGCCATTCAAAGCGAGACCCATCAACACTTGAGCGATAGCCAAACGCTCATTGATAAAAGTTACGCATCTTCACAGGCTTTAAAAGCCGACATCGCAATCCTACAAAAAGAGTTCGAGAACCTCAGAGTGTATCGAAATCATCTATCTAGCATGGTCGACAATCAGCAGAAAGAAGCGGCCAGCCTTGAATCTCAAATTGAACAAATACAAGATACTCGACAAGGTATCATCCCGCTCATGTATCAAATGTTAGACGGCCTCAATCAGATCGTTGAAGAGGACATCCCGCTTCGCCAAAATGCGAGACTTGAGCGAGTGGCATCGCTGACGTCAATGATGAGCGAGTCCAATGTCAGCGACGCTGAAAAATATCGCCGGATTCTAGAGGCCTATCAAATTGAACTAGACTACGGCACAAAGCTTGGTGTTTATAACGATCAAATATCGATTTCCGATACGCAGCGTATAGAAGCTGAACTGCTTTATTTAGGTCGAATATCGCTCATGGCCAGAAATCGTTCCGGATCTGAATATTGGTCATGGAATCGAGCAACGAATAGCTGGCAGGCACTTGATACGTCCAACAACGCCCAATTTGATGACGCGTATCGAGTAGCGAACAATCAATCTCCGCCGAGTCTTTTATTATTGCCATTCACTTTTGATACTACTGGTTTTAAACATGTGGCGTTGAACCCGTTATCGGCTAACTATTCATCGACAACATATTCATCTGCAACATATGCACCGGCCGACAAACCACAAGCAGATGAGGTGGCCCAATGAAAACGCTCGTTTTAACGATTTCACTCGCTCTAGGGCTGTCATTTGCCTTTATGTCAGCATCAGCAAAGGCTACACCACAATTGGTCGAGCAAGCGAAGGCTGATAACTTGAAGCAAAAGCGCGAAGAAGAAGCTCGTCAGCGTCAATTTATTCAAACAGAAGCGAAGTTGGTGGCGTCAAAAAAAGATCTGGAAGCCAAGATAGCGGACATACAAAAGCTAACCGATGAGCTTGCGCAGACGTTTAGCCGCAATGAAGAGAGACTTTCTCGATTAGAAGAACAACTTCGTTTAGAAGCAGGAAGCTTAGGTGAATTATTTGGTGTCGTTCGCCAGGTAACAAAGCAAGTGGAACCGGAGGTTAATCACTCGGTGACGGCTATTGATGCTAACCAGCATTCGCCAGCGATCGATGCGATTATTGATGCACAAGCGTTACCATCAATGGCAGAGCTAAGAGGCTTGTGGCTAAGCATGGATGAACAAATTCGTGCGAGCGCTCAACTTACCCGGGTCACAGTGCCTGTATTGACAATGGAAGGACAGGTGAATACAGAAGATGTGTTTAGAATGGGATCCTTTGCGCTTGTCGGTGAACAAGGGTATTTGAACTGGAACAGCGCCCGCCAGCATGCTTCCTATTATTCCAACCAACCCGAATCAATACCAAGCGTTTCGGCTCTTGAGAGCCTTATGCAGGAAAGTGTGGGGACTAAGAGTATTGAGAGTGATGTTAGCATCTGGTCGATAGATCCATCACGGGGTGTTATTTTGGCACAGAAAGAGTTAGAGCCATCACTGCGAGATCGTCTTGAAGCGGGTGGTGTGGTTGGCAAAATCATTCTAGGGCTTCTATTGATTGGTCTTGTGATAGCTCTTTATCGCGGAGTTATTCTAGCGAGCACACAGTACAAAATACGTAAGCAGCTGCGAAACCCAAATCAAATCAGTAACAACCCTTTAGGGCGGGTTCTTTCTGTGTATCAAAAAGACGGTAATCGGACAGTTGAAGCCCTAGAATTGCGTTTACTGGAGGCCGTTGTCGATGAGCAGACTCACCTCGAAAAGGGTCTTTCCACCTTAAAGTTATTTGCTGCGTTGGCCCCGATGTTAGGTTTATTAGGCACGGTCACAGGGATGATTGAAACGTTCCAGGTCATTACACACTTTGGGAACAGTGATCCGAAAGTCATGGCGGGTGGGATCTCTATGGCACTTGTAACCACAGTTCTAGGACTTGTTGCGGCCATGCCCTTGTTACTTGCCCACAATATCTTGAGTACTCAAGCGGAAAATATCCGTAACATTCTGGAGAAACAAGGCATTGGACTTGTGGCTGAGCAGGCCGAACAAGATGGCGGTTGCGTGAACCTTGTGGCTAAGAGCGCAGCATGATGACCGGTCTGCTCGCGACGTTGGATCTTGATTCTATCTGGGACTTTATGAACCGAGGCGGGCAGGTCCTTTGGTGGCTTGCTGTGGTCGTAGTTCTGACCTGGTTATTTGTCGTTGAACGGTTCTATTTTTTGTTGTGGGTTTTTCCTAAAGAAAAACAGAAATGGATACAAGCTTGGCAACAGCGAAATGATCACGCTTCCTGGTATGCATTGGCGATGCGTGATGGTTGGATCTCTCAAGCGAGAATATCGCTGTTTAAGTACATCAATTTTATTAAAGTACTGGTTGCGATATGCCCAATGCTCGGTTTGTTAGGTACGGTCACGGGAATGATTTCGGTGTTTGATGTTATGGCGAATCAAGGGAGTAGCGACCCCAAACTGATGGCGTCCGGTATTTCTCTTGCGACCTTACCGACGATGGCAGGAATGGTCGCCGCTCTAGCTGGAGTATTCATACATTCCCGTTTAACAAAAAGAAGTCACTATGCGTTACTTAAATTGGAAAAGTCATTAAGGAGCTATCGATGAGGATCTATCGATGAGATTAGGCAGACGCCATGCAAAACAAGAAGATGCTCATATTGACATGACATCGATGCTGGATATTGTTTTCATCATGTTAATTTTCTTTATCGTAACCAGTTCGTTTGTTCGAGAATCTGGTGTTGAAGTGAATCGCCCTCAAGCCTCCAGTGCGGTGAGCCAGAATAACGCGGGTGTGTTCATTGCGATTACATCAGCCAATGATATTTTCATCGACAAACGTCTTGTCGATATAGAACGTGTACAAGCGACTTTAGAGCATCTTCTGATCGATAAGCCCGACGCGTCATTGGTTATCCAAGCTGACGAGAGAGCATACAATGGCACCGTTGTGAAAGTGATGGATGCGGCTAAAGGGGCTGGAATTCAAAGCATCGCATTGGCAGCGGAGAAGCATTAATGGATTACGTTAATGGATTACGGTAATGGATAGATGTTAATGGAGAAACGTTAATGTTACGTCTTATGATGGCGACCCCGATCGCGTTGGTCGCGACTGTTGGGCTATTCAGTTTTATGGCGTGGATGGTTGCCCCAAAACACACACCAGATACTAAGCAAGTCTCCCCATTACGTTTTGATATGATCATGGTGGAGAGTGAGTCAACCACAGAGCGAAGAAAGAGAACCGTACCGAAACCACCAGAACCTATAGAGCCGCCCCCTTCAACGGCTTCATCCAAAGCCATTCCGCAGGCGGCCGCGGTATCTTCATTCGAAGCAACCAGTCTCTCGATTGAGATGCCTTCTCTCGATTTGGCATCATCGGTTAAAGGCATTGAAATATCACTTCCTTCTCCCACGGCGGGAGAGTCAACTATGGATCAAAAGGCGATGCCGTTGCATCGGGTTGAACCCAACTATCCATCAAGAGCATTGCGAAGAGGCGTGGAAGGGCACGTCATCATGAACTTTTCGATAGATGAATTAGGGAAACCCTTTGATATTGTCGTGGTCGAGGCTAAGCCTCCAAGGCAATTTGAACGAGAAGCGGTTCAGGCGCTCAAACGGTGGAAGTATCAACCGAAAGTAGTGAACCAGGCGAGTGTTATTCAGCATGGACAATCCGTCAAATTGGAATTTAGGCTTTCTCAGTGATTTGTAAGATAGAAAAAGATGCGTAAGACAGGAAATGATGTGTAAGACAGATAATGATGTTTAAGACGAAGATATCCAGGCGAATAACCCAAGTACTGGTGCGCTTTTTGATACTGGTTGGACTGACAGCAATTCAGCCAGCTTCTGCCAATCAATTAAGTCAGCACACAGCACAGCGCATTCAGCAGGCGCATGCTGATTCCTTAGATGGGAAGCTTGATGAAGCTATTTCACGTTTGGAATCTATCTCAACCTCACGAGAGTACGACCAAGCGTTCGTTGCGCGTATGTTGGGGGCTTTTTATTGGCAAAATGACCAGCCAGATAATGCGATTGATTCACTTAAATTTTCTGTAGATAGTGGCGTGCTCAGTGCAGAGCAACACGTAAGTGGCGTTCGGATGCTGGCTGACTTGTATTTGTCTGAGGGGCAATACAAAAAAGCAATCCATTACTACTATACTCTCGTGGAAGCAGAGCAGACGAACTCACCAGAACGAGCAGTTATTT
This sequence comes from Vibrio sp. YMD68, assembly GCF_029958905.1. NCBI lineage: Bacteria > Pseudomonadati > Pseudomonadota > Gammaproteobacteria > Vibrionales > Vibrionaceae > Vibrio > Vibrio sp. YMD68. Next base: position 1,575,864 of record NZ_CP124614.1, read on the forward strand.
GGCTTCGAATAAGCCAATCCTATTACCAGTTAGAGCGTTGGGAAAACGTGCTATCTTCTGTTGCAAATTATCAGCGAAGCGGTGGGATTCTCGACGTGCCAGCCCTTTCTCTTCGCTTAGGTGCACAATTGCAACGTGAGCGGTGGGATAACGCTTCTGAAACCTTAGAAAGATTAGTGGAAATAGACCCTAATAATCGTCGCTGGTGGCAGCAGTGGGTGAGTGTGGAACTGCGAAAAGAGCGGCCTGATAACGCGTTAACTATTCTAACACTGTCTAAACTACAGGGTATTGAACCAAATTCGCAACAGCTAACGCTACTTGCTCAACTTTACGCCAATCAAAACATGCCGGCTAAAGCGGCTGAAAGCCTTGCGCTTTTAGATGATGCTTTAACGAATGTGGATCACATTGTTAGGCAAGCACAGTTTTTACAGCAAGCGAAACACTGGGAAAAATCCGTTCGGTATTGGCAGTTAGCCGCAGAAATTCAAAATCAGTACCACTGGAATGCTGCGCAGTTGTTATTGAGCCAACGAGAATTTCAGCGAGTATTAGATGAGCTGAGTCATATTCCAAACGCTGATCTAAGTACATCGATGCTGTCGGCAATGACTCAATCGGCCTATCAACTATCGGAATTTGATCTAGCATTGACGTTTGCTATTCAGGCCGAGAAGCAAGAGCCAACAAAAGAGCATCGTCAGTGGGTGAATTATCTTAACAATCGCATACACCCAAAGTCCAATTAGAAAAACAAAGGCCTTCCCCAAGAAGAGGAAGGCCAGCTTAAGTGTCGCTCCAGTCACCGCTGGATATCAATAATCGAAACTAGTATGTCGGTCATTTCATGGCGTGACAGCTAAATTCCGCTCTCCATAGCAGCTCTTTAGATTCCCTCATCGTACTCAGAACTTCCTCACCTGATAGTTGAGGATAGGCTTGCATTACTTTTACATCCCTGTCTGGTTCTAGCGATTGATACGCTCTAACATGGGTAAAAGTGGTATTTAAATTATTTGACAGCATGGATTTTGAAAGACAAATCCCAAAAACATCCTTTTTCATCACTCTTTCCTCTGAACTTATCCTAGCCGGATAACGTTTTTGTCATCGAAAGCAGAGTAAGAGTTATTGTAAGCTTTCGATGTCATGTTCACATTGCACTTTTTCAGGTCCACTGCATCTTATAAACCTCAATAAATTATACTCGCACTAATAAGTTTTGTACAAAAAATAACCTAAATTCAACTTGATTTAGATCAACATTTTAAGTGCATTTAGTTTTATATCTATTGATATCAATGACTGAGTATGGAGTTTTTAGCTCAGAGACTGGCTTCCTCGCCTATTCGTTCTAACTCATCCGTGGTTTTTCTAACTGCCATCTTCACATATCTAGAGAGTATTCCATCACTATTGTTAAGTTAGTGTTATTTTTATCGATAATAGAAGGGAGTACCATCATGCAGTGGAGCAGAATTAGTTTTCGAAAAAGAATGCTAATTATCATGACATTATCGGGGTTGCTGGAGCTCCTTATTCTTGTTGCAGCGGGGTTTGTCTATATAAAGCATTCCCAAGAAGAGGAGATGGGGCTAAAAGCATTGGGTGTTGCCTCGTTTTTGGCTCAGTCTCCTTATGTCATTGAGGTTATCTCTGAACAAGACATTGATAACCAATCTCGATTTCGTGACCTGACCACCATGATAGGTGCGGCGTTCATTGTCATTGGCGATAGAAATGGCATTCGGTTGGTTCACCCGGTAGACGAGCGTATTGGCTTACCTATGAAAGGGGGAGACAACGATCGAGCTTTACAAAGTGGCGAGTCCTATATTTCATTTGCACAAGGCTCGCTGGGCTATTCTGTACGAGGTAAATCTGCCGTTCTCGATGATCAGGGGAATGTCATTGGGGTCGTTTCGGTCGGCTATCTTATTGATAGGTTGGAAGATCGTATCGAGCCATTTTTAGCTTTCTTGTTACTCATGGCGCTTTTAGTCGTCATTGCTAATGCCATTATTTCAAGTTACATCTCTCGCCGCTTCCAACGAGCGATTCTTGGTTTTGAACCGGAAGAAATTGGACGTTTGTACGTTGAGCTTGATGTGACAATGAGTACCCTTAAAGAAGGCATTTTAGGCATAGATGCGAAAGGAAACCTAAGATCAATCAATAAAAGCGCTTGCGACATCCTCGGTATCAATAAAGAGCGGTCGCTGAATAAACCGTTGGCTTTAGTGTTGCCCGACAGTGACCTTGCGATTGTACTGGAAACGGGAGAAAGCGATCACGATATCGATATTTTTCTCAATAACCAGAGATTAATTGCAAACCGTAGCCCTATTATTGTGGATGGCGTTGTTGTAGGGGCAGTGTCAAGTTTTCGACTACGTGATGAAATCAATGAACTGAGTGAACAACTGTCTCAAACCAAAGCGTACGCTGAAATGCTGCGTTCACAGACTCATGAGCACCGCAATAAACTGAATACGATCAGTGGGATGGTCCAAATGGGTGAACTCGACTCGGTTCAAAAACTGATTGGGCAAGAAACCGCACACTATCAAAGTTTGATCGAGTTTTTACGAGAAACCATTCGAGATCCATTGATCGCCGGTATGTTATTGGGAAAAACAGAGCGAGCAAGAGAGCTTGGATTAGAGCTTGTCGTCGAAGAGGGATCGAGGCTTGAAGCGCTTCCTCATCGAGTTAACGCCAGTGACGTGGTCACAATATTAGGTAACCTCATCGATAATGCGTTTGATGCCACTATGTCTGCTCTGGGAGAGTTTGAATTACAGGACCAAAATGACAGACGTAGCATCGAGGTCTCGGTGAGTGATTATGGTAGTGAGATCATATTGGAAGTGACAGACCAAGGCATAGGGTTCCCCAACCATGTCACAAGAAATGAATTACTAAAAAAAGGGGTCTCTACGAAGGCGAGTCAAAATAGAGGGGTTGGCCTGCATTTAGTGAATCAACTGACGCTAAAATATTTCGGTCAATTGGAAATGATGGAAAATACAGATTTTGGAACAAGAATGACGGTTTATCTGCCGAAGGATGAAAAGAGATGAACGAGCAAACCCGAGTTATGATCATTGAAGATGATATAGCGATTGCTGAACTTCATCATCGATATCTCTCACAAATGGATGGATTTGAAGTGGTCGGTATTGCGACCTCTCAAGCTGAAGCGGAACTTCAGCTAGGGTTATTGAAGCCTGATTTGGTGCTGCTTGATGTGTATTTACCCGATGGGACTGGCCTAGATATTCTGAACAGTGTTCGAGGCAGTAATCAAGGTTGTGATGTAATTTTAATCACGGCTGCTCGAGATGTAGATACGTTGCAACAAGCAATGCGCGGAGGCGTGGTCGATTACTTACTCAAGCCGGTTATGTTTCCTCGTCTCGAAGCCGCACTTAAAAAATATCATGTACAGAAAAGCGAACTCAGTAACGCCGATGATTTGAATCAAAACTTAGTCGATAAAATGCTGCAATCTTCAAGCACAACGGAAAATAGTGCCCAACGACTACCAAAAGGTATCGATAGTGTCACGTTAGACAAAATTAGAAATTTGTTTTTGCACCCTGCCAGTTTAACGGCGGATGAAGCCGGAGAAAGTATCGGAGCAAGTCGAACCACAGCTAGACGCTATCTTGAATACTTGATCAGTTCCGGAGAATTAGAAGCAGACCTAAACTATGGAACAGTGGGAAGGCCAGAACGTTGCTATAGAAAACTCATGCGATAATCAACTTTGTTCACCTTAGATATCTGGCGATCAAACGATGTTAGAGTAGCAGTATAGTATTAGCAACGTTCTCTTTTTAGCCGACAATAAGAAGCCGATATGAAGCCGATAGTAGAGAAGCCGATGATAGAGAACATGGCGAAAGGGTGGATGTCATAAGCAGGGTCAAAGTCGATGATTTCGACATCGTCTGTGCCTTTTAATCAGTATCTTTCCTGCGGTGTATTGCAATTTGCGTATCGAAAGAAGGTGAGCTTTATTGTGCTTTCAACAAAGATGTCGATACAAACCTTATTGATGAGTTGCAACAAGCTATTGATAAGGTTAAAACTACTATTAATGACAGTGGTATTAACCAATACGATGCTATTATTAATAAATACCAATAATTCTACTTTGAAGACAGATGTGACAGCATGAGCCAGAGCAGCAGTACAATTTTAACTGAGAGTGGTACCAATGAACTTGAAATTATTGAGTTTCATTTGGAAAAGCAGTTGCCTGATGGGAGCACTAAAACGTGTTACTACGGGATAAACGTTGCGAAAGTACGTGAAGTAATTCAAGTGCCCGATACCACAGACTACCCTAACGCCCAGCCTCATATGGTTGGTGTTTTTTCTTCCCGTGATATATTGACGCCCTTGGTTGATCTAGCCGGCTGGTTAGGTGTACCCACGAAAGCAGAATTAGAGAAAAAGTTTGTCATAGTGACTGACTTTAATCGAATGACCAATGGCTTCCTTATTGACAGTATCAGCCGTATTCATCGTATTTCATGGAATGATGTTGAGTCTCCGAGTCAGTTCCTTGAAGCTGGCGAGCAAGATTGTGTGGTGGCTGTGGTCAGAAAAGACGGCAATCTGATCATGATTTTGGATTTTGAAAAAATTATCGCTGACATTAACCCTGAACTTAGTATGGAAAAATACGATGTGACGGTTGACCGCTCAGTCGATTTGAACCAGAAAATTGTCACTAAACGCAACGCTAAGACTATCATGGTCGTTGATGACTCAGCGTTTATTCGCAGTCTTATTCAAGATACCCTTGGGTCGTCTGGGTACAATATTATTGCGTGTAAAGATGGCGGAGAAGCCCACGAAAAATTGATGGAGATAGCGAAAGTTGCGGCGAGTGAAAATATCTCCGTCGATGAGCTTATTAATGCGGTGGTTACTGATGTAGAAATGCCAAGAATGGATGGCATGCATTTAGTTAAACGTTTGAGAGAAACACCGGCTTATGAGGCAACACCTATTGTCATGTTTTCCTCTCTAATGAGCGAAGATAACCGTGCTAAAGCCCTGGCATTAGGCGCTAATGATACCATCACCAAACCAGAGATTGGCAAAATGGTCTCTATGATGGATAAGTACGTATTTTCTTAACAGTGCAATAGGGTAACAGGATAACAGTGTATTAGTGTAACAGTCACAAGGGTTGTTGCTCTAAATGGATTTCATTGTAGAGAACGTAAACCGAGTACAATGAATCTGTGTTACACCTATCGGTCTAAGTAAAGCTCGTTGTCGGAAATTATACCGATCGACTAAGTAAGTGTGATTGGCATTACTTGAAAGAGCCCTATACATTTTATGCATAGGGCTTTGTTATGTGGGTTTATGTTCCGATGGCCTTTAGCAAAGAGATCAGTTCAGCTTCGGTCTTGGGTTCTTTCGACAAGATGAGTTCAGGTGAACTTCCGCCTTTTAATACGTAAGCTCTTGTGGTGCAGTGATCGTAGTGATACCAGTAACCATCGACACAGAGATCAGTGTAGCAACGAGGATCTTGTTTCAATTCCATAATTAATTCAGCCTTTACATTTGCGTAACAATTACCACGATAATTGATCACAATTGAGCGGGAAATGATACAGATCAAATAAGCAATACATTCAATGATTTTCATGAAAATAAGAAGTATTGCTGATCTCCCATTATGAGCAACATTAATGGCACTTTCAGCCAGCTTCGTTTATTAATTAATAAGTTAACCGTATTTGAGAGTTTAAGTAGCAATGGAAAATATTTTCATAGTTGTCGTACTTTTGGTTGTGTTTTTTGTTTTTGTACAAAAGCGACTAGTAAGAAATGAGAGCATAAAAGACAGTGCCTATAAGCGCAAAGGGGCAATACTTAGCGTGCAAGAAAGTGCGATATACAATGCATTGGTAGCAGCCGTCGGTGATCATGGTATCGTTCTAGCCAAAGTTAATCTTTCTAATGTTCTCACGCCTGTCGCGACAGATAAAAAGAATTGGTTTGTCGCCAATAATCGTATCGCAAAGAGTTACTTCGATTTTGTTATCTGTGATCCGCGTTCTCTGGAGGTTCGAGTCGCGATTGAACTGGATAATGGCCGAGAACTTGATAAAGGGAAAGTTGACCGTCAGAAGCTACTTATGCACGTTTGTAAGTCTGCGAGCATTCCATTGATAGGAACTTCGATTAAACACAGCTATCAGGTCGGTCGATTAAGACGTTTGCTTGCTGCGCACATCGATTTGATTGAACCAGACAAGGAAATCCGTTTTTGCAAAAAATGCGGAAGCCCAATGGTCGTGAAAGTGGCTAACCAAGGGGAATTTAAAGGTCGCCGCTTTTTTACGTGTAGCCGTCAGCCTCAGTGTACTTATACTGAAAACTATAATGTGGTTTTTGAGGATTAATCGAGCTTGGCCGCGAGTGGTACAGAAGATAACGCACTGTGTTTTTGCTCGGAGCACACCATCACCTGATTACGGCCATTTTTCTTCGCACGGTATAACTCTACATCGGCTTTTATCAGGACATCCTCTAACTTGACGACTGGATTACATTCACAAACACCGATACTCACAGTGACATTAATTGAAGGAACCAAAGCAGTAAACGAATGAGACGCTACTTTTTCTCTAATGGCTTCAGCATAACGCTCTGCTTGAACCAAGTCAGTGTGGGGGAGTGTTAAGCAAAACTCTTCTCCGCCAATTCTAAACACCTGATCTTCTCCAATCGTATCCCTAAGTAGCTTAGCGACTTCAATGAGAACCTTGTCACCAGTAGAGTGCCCGAAACGGTCGTTAACTTGTTTAAAGAAGTCGATGTCGAGTATGAGTAAGCTCAATGGAGCATTGGCAGTTCGTTGCAGGCTAGGAAACTGGTGGGTCAAAGCTAGGCGGTTATAAGTGTTCGTTAGTGAGTCCTTTGATGCGAGCAAGGACAAGCTTGTCTCTGCCTTTTTCCTATTGGATTCAAAGATATGAGCGGTGACCCAAACGGCGAGATAGCAAGCTGTAATATTCAGTACGAGCATACTGTTGCTGGATGCCGACTCAAAACTTGCTTTTGTTGTAATGATTGCGGTTTGAATCAGAAAAAACACCACGGTACTGATGCAACCTTGCTTGGTTCCCAATAGAAGATAAAAGAAAACGGGAACAAAGCTGCCCCACACAAAAATCGCGTTCTCAAAGGGTAATATGGAAGTGGCTAAGCTAATGATGAAGGCTAGCATAGAGGTGAAAACAATAATTGAACGATAAGAGTGACGAAACTGCTTTGCTAAGAAATAGAGGTAAAATGAGTAAAAAGAAAAAACTAAGTGGCAGCTAGCGAGAAGAGTTTCATTATAAATGAAAAAGTTATAAGCGCCAAAGATCAAAGACCCAAACGCCAGTACCAAGCTAAGCCAAGTGAGTACAACAGCGCGAAGCTTATGTGAGTTGCTTAAAGCATCCACGTCCATGAAGGTTCCTAGCAGTTTTATCTTTATACGATGGAATTTGAATGATAGTCACTTTAAAGGTATATGCAATCAGTATTGGAATGTATATCACATTTTTGTGATGTGTATTGAAATGCATTCATTCTGCTAGGCAGAAAGGGTGATTTGCAATTGGATTTTTAACTATGCGTAAGAAAAATAACACTAAAAATGAACAAAAGTGAGTCGAAATACTGTGTATCACGAATCCTGATATTTCTTTTCCATGACTAAGTCCGCGATTGTTTTGCCAATTTGGAACAATTTAAGCTTCAGATTCATTAACGATAACTAAGGCCGACGGTATAAGATTGATGAGATGTTAATCAACTTGCTGAGTAAGTAGGCAAACGAACATATTTGCGATAAAAAATGCGATATCACAGTTGACGCATGCGACATGAATAGTTAATATCTTCCTCGTTCTCAAGGCAAAGGTTAATTCAAGTAACATCTTGATTAGCTTTGATTTGTGAAACATGCCCGCTTAGCTCAGTTGGTTAGAGTACTTGCATGACATGCAAGGTGTCACTGGTTCGAGTCCAGTAGCGGGCACCAAATTCAAAAGAAAGCCCACCTAGTGTGGGCTTTTTTATGCCTGAAATTCCTCAGTTTATTAATCACTTAGCCATTCTTGAGTCCACTGAAGTTTCATGTCTTCTTGTAAAATCCATCGTTTAAAGTAACACTGTTAGTAACACTGAGAAAAATGACGATTGGTGATGTTACTATGGCGAGAAAAACAAACCCACTAACAGCAACTCAAGTCTTGCAAGCTAAGCCAAAAGAGAAGGAATACAACCTACTTGATGGTGATGGGCTTGGACTGAGAGTAAAACCTAGTGGATCTAAGTTATGGATTTTTAACTATTATCGCCCAATCACGCGTAAGCGAGCTAATCTCAGCATAGGTAAGTATCCAACCATATCCCTAGCTAAAGCTAGAACCAAAGCCATTGAAGCGAGAGAGCTATTAGCTGATGGCATCGACCCAAAAGAACATCGTGATGACACTCTTCGAGAGAAGCAATTAGAGCTATCAAATACCTTGCAAGTGGTGTTTGATGATTGGCTTGAAGTGAAGAAAACAAGTATTAAAGAACAGACCGCCAAAAAATTAAAACAACGAATTGAGAAGTACCTATTACCAACTCTTGGCAAGTTCCCCCTTGGGGATATTACAGCCCCTCAAGCGATCAAAACGATTAAACCAATTGCGAACCAAGGTAAGTTGGAAACGGTAGGGCGCCTGTGCCGTAATTTGAATGAAATAATGACCTTTGCTGTTAATACCGGGGTTATTGAACACAACAAGTTGGCCGGTATTGGTAAAGCATTCGAAACGGCAAAAGTCACTAACCAGGCATCTTTGGGTCCGGACGAATTACCTGAGTTACTAAAAACCATTAATTACGCATCGATAAAGCCCATCACTCGCTGCTTGCTAGAATGGCAACTTCATACAATGACAAGACCTGCCGAAACGGCTGGGGCACGCTGGGATGAGATTGATCGAGATAAGATGCTTTGGATCATTCCTGCTGAGCGAATGAAAAAGGGAAGAGTACATACGGTTCCTCTAACAAAACAGACTCTAGATCTATTAGAAACTATTGATTACATCACAGGTGAAAGTGAATACCTTTTCCCAGCAGACAAAAGTAACAAAAACCACATCAACAAAGAGACAGCAAATAAAGCATTGGTACGAATGGGCATGAAGGGAAGGCAAACTTCTCACGGTTTACGCGCATTAGCCAGCACCACTCTAAATGAACAGAACTTTGACCCAGACATTATTGAAGCTGCACTTTCTCATGTCGATAGAGATAAGGTAAGAAGCGCATACAACCGCACTGATTATCTTGAACGTCGTAAAGTATTAATGGCATGGTGGAGCGATCATATTGAAGAGGCTGCAACGGGTAGTTTGTCTATGTCGGGCAAAAAGGGTCTAAAAGTTGTTGGGCAGACTTACTCATGCTAACGAGGTTATGCAACTAAATTGTTTAGAGTAAAAGCAACATTCGTCTAGATAGCATAAATTTCTATTACCTATAGTAATCAGAAGTAGCCATAACTAGTCCGCCGAATAGAGATCGAAGTACTGTTACCGCAGGCGCAAGTTTTTAACCGACGCTGACAATACTTTCTGAAAGGCCTGTTCATGGAGGTAAACAATGGTTAAAAGAGTTAACCTTTCAGGGAGAGAAAATTGGCGCACATAATAGATACAATTAGAAACCAGACTACAAATGAGTCCATTGAGCAATTGTCGAAAGCTCATTTTGATTTAGTTTCAGCAATTTCTAAATCTAAAACATTTACTAATCCGAGTCTACACTGGGGTCTTGAAACTAAAAGGCTAGCTGTTGACCTTTCTTCGATCAAGAACTCATTGATTACAAAGAAATCAGAGAAATTTGTTGAGTTGATAAATATCCTTGCCACAGTAGAGCGGACTATCGACACACTAAAGTGGTGCGCTAACGAATACCCGAATCTAAGGGTTGATCAATGTCATCCTTCAACTAGTGATGATCCTGATGGTAATGATATCGTATTGGTTGGTAATGATGGAGAAGTTAGAGTTCGCATAGAAGTCTGTGATGTCGCGTCAAATAAAGCTGGACAAAACGGCAAAGAAAAGAGTGATTTAAAGAGTCTAGGCTGTGCTTTATGTGTTCCTCTCGATGGAGTAAGCCGTTTTATTGCAACATCGGAGGAATTTGCTTCAGCTTTGAACTCAGATAATCGTAAATGGCAAACGTATCATTATTACTATGACGCTTTTCCTGTTGAAGAAACGACGACAGTAATGCTCAGGATCCACAAAAAATAAACATGACAAACGACGATGGATCTAATCGCAACTTTTAAGTGTGTGATCAGTGTGATCCGTACCAAGCAATTCTGTCGTATCTGGTTACCAGGCCTCTACACCAATAGATGCTTGCGCTTCTTGTATATTCTCCTCAGACAAGCGATGTTGCAACATCTCAAAGGCTTTATTAATCTCTTTTTGTTTATCGTTTGTGGTCGATTTTGAACTTAGAACTTTAATCATCTGCTCATGGGGTAATTTTAGTAGTTTGTAGAAAGTAATCTCCCCTTCAAGAACAGCTACCTTTTGATCTATGGTTTCGAAGCCTTGTAAAGGTACTTCAGCAACCAACGAATCGATAAGCTGAGTATATTGCTCGGTGGAATCAACAAGGCGATCTTGTGCATAGCTTTGTTCACTACCGGACAGCTGCTGAGCAATCGACTTAGCAAGCTCATACTGTGCTGATAGGTTTGCTTTCTGTAGTGCGAAATTTAGTTGTTTACTTTGGCCTATACCCACACCATATATACCAGTTTCGTCACTTGCCGGAGGATTCAATACCCAGCGCGGAACTTGTTCTATGAATATCTCGGTTTTCTCTTGAGCTGCTTGATTCTTTCTTTGCTGGGCTTCAAGTTGTTCTAGAGCAATATCAGCAGAGTTTGGTTGAGTAGAGCAACCGATTAGAAACGTAACAGTGGTGATGCTAATAATTAACTTGTTCATCGAAATCTTCCTTAATGTAATAGTTGAACGCAATAATGTGGTTTGTCATTAATAACCTTGTAGCCAGACGAAATAACATTGATTCTCGAAATATCGTGCTGACTTTCAATTGTGATTGTTTCCGTTAGCGTGTCTGTTTGATTAACACTTTGTTCATTTTCGACGGTGATCTTTATTAATTGGAAAGTGGTTGATATTTGGTTACCCATCTCTTGCGATAGGTTACCAAGCGCTATTGCTTTCGCTGTTATGTGATCTACCGTTGAGTCGCTTGTAGCTGTAGCACAACCTTCAACACTTATCCTAGATTCAGCTTTTATTGCATATGAAGCTATCCCAAATCCTATGATAATTAATATTTTGATAATCACAGGCCAACAAAGCTCCCACGCCAGGTTCTACGGTCAATGATCACCACCTTTGCAGAGAGTGAATTTATATTTTCTAGCTGAGCCTTTGTTAGCCCTTTTATAACTATTGGGTTTTTGGCCGTACTTTTTACCATTATGTTTTTTTTCGAATCATTGGAAAATTGAATGGCATAGGTGTCGTTGCCAAACCCACCCGTAAGCGTTCCGATGGGCAAGTAACTTCGCTTATAAACGGAATCCACCTCAATGGCGACAATATGATTTCTAAGGTAGGTCTTAAGCTTTTCGGTATGATCTAATAAAGAATTATTACCACTGTTTTGATGGTTACGAATACCTATACCCTGTGGTATTACACTACCAACATGACTATTTCTAGGTTTGTCATCGAGCTTAAAGTAACGGGCTAGTACCTGTTTGACGGGGAGCATTTCAGCGTGCCACTCTAGCTTTAATTTAACGTCGTATTTACCATGAATTGATTGTATAAATGAAGGTGTTCCCATCTTGATCTTTGTTTGATGGACGAGGTATCCAAAAACATTTTCATCAATATCCTGTCTGGCTAGCTCAAAGACGGAGTTGTCCAGTTGCGCAAGCTGGAACAATGTACCTCGCGTAAACACTTGTTTTGTTGCATTACGATTGCTATCTAGGTTTGAAAGAACCAACTCTCTTGCGTCTAGTAAATCTAGGCGATCATTTTGATTGATGTTCATAGTGAGGGAAACAAGCTTAGCTTGTAACTCATTGTTCTTGCGTTCAAGAGAAGCAATTAGCGCTTGGCGTTCAGGGTCGGTTTTGAGTTTGTTGAGTCCATCATTTATCGATTGTTTTGAGATGGTCACTTTTGCTCTTGAAATGATCACGATTGCGCTATCGATGATTACACGCTGAAACTCAACACTAAGAACTTCGACAAAAGCTGCAGCAACTATCCGGATCTTAGATTCAGAGATTATCCTATTGGTTAGCTTCAGTTCACTTTCAACTCTAGTTCCGGCAAAGTCGGCTGCTGATCGTTTAATTGACTCGAGAGAAAGAGACTTGGCACTAGATATTGTATCGTTGTCGCCTAGTGTGTAGCGTTCGTTGACGTTAAATATGTAGTGTGTCGCTGTTTCATCGATTAACGAAACCGATGCGTGCACCCTGCTAGTTAGCATAAATACTAGAAGAATAGGTAGTCCGAGAGTTCTCATTTCAATTTCCCTTTTTGTTCCTTCAGCTTTGCCAGAAAACATAAACTATGTTGAAAAACATTACTTTCTGTCTGTGTGTATACCAAGCTAACACTGCATTTGTTTTTCCAAAATCACGAAGATTCTCTTTGATATACTAGCGGTAACCTCTTGTTAAATAGTGCTTTGATGGCGGTGCGAAGTTATAGGTTAGTCTGGGTTGTGGTTTGGTAACCCTGACTTTAAAGCGGTGTGCTCACTGAGATATGGTGTTGTTGACTTTAAACTGGTGTACTCACTGAGATGTGGTGTTGCTGACTTTAAAGTGGTGTGCTCACTGAGATGTGGTGTTACTGACTTTTAACTGAACAAATAAATCGGTCTTTCATTTGATGATATTTGTAGTTTTGTTTGAACACCATGCTGAATTAGCGGTATATACTTCAAATCTAGGGAAAGCTCTTGGTTCTGATATTAAATCGAATGGTGGGGCTTAAGAGTTGAAGATTGGGTCAAGTTGTGGCCCCTCGAGGGAGCTCTCGTTAAAACACTTATTTAGTGTGCGATTGGTTCGGCGTTATAAGATTAAGTTAAGCGCTTTATAGTAGAAATCTCGGTTTACTTTTTGCAAATCTTAACTTCCAATGATTTCATTTTCTTATCGGTCCAACTGATGATTGAATCTGCTTTGATTATTAAAACTGTTAGGGAAAATAAACTGAATAAGTAGATATAGGCAAATGAGTTTAACCAAGCAGGCGATGAAGCAGATAGCACGATTGCCATTACTGAAAATGGTATAATTATTTTTATCATACTAGCAAACATTAGTAAGCCTCCCTATAAATTTGTTATCAACTTGATTGATCAAAGTAGTTCATCTTTAAATGTATCTAACTCTAATCATAGCTCTTTCTTTTCATTTTGTGTGTATACAAATTAAGCCCAAACGATTGAACACACTAAGTGCACTAAAATTATATCACCTGTTTTTCAGTTCCAAAACTCAACTTTTAAGATTTGTTTAGCCATAGTATTACGTTTGATATTACATTCTAAGTAGCTTTGGCCCAGTGGGGCTAGGGCATGCGATGATATTGTTGTTACATATGGTTCCTCTAAATATGTGATTCAACTCGCATTAATTCTATATTCCTAGGTTTTTCCTTATGTAAATTTTCTGATTTCTATCTGATTTCGATAATCCATAATTATATATAATTTATATAGTTATTTTAAAACAACGACTTATATATTGATCCCTATTAATTTCATTCTTAAAACCTTCGATTTTGGACTTTTAAAACGTGCCGTATGATCAATTCGAGTACTGAACAAGGAGTCGATCTCGATATGGTATCTAGAACATTAAACCGACTGAATGCATTGTTAATTAAGAACCTTAAGCCAAAAGTAAAAGGATATAGAGTTGCTGATGGCGGAGGGTTATATCTACACATTAAACCAGGAGGGCATAAAACTTGGGAACTTAGGTATGTAAGTGCCCGAACCGGAAAACCTACGTATATGGGACTTGGGAGTTTAAGGCTTGTAACCCTAGCTAAAGCTAGAGCGAAAGCACTAGAGCTGAATAAACAGGTGAGAAATGGTGGAGATCTTCAATCACTAAAGACAGAGAAGAAGTATTTACGAGACAAAGAAAATGAAATGACGTTCTATTCAGTTGCAAATTTATGGAGGAGATCCAAAGAGAAAAGACTGAATCCTAAAACAGTTCACGGTAATTGGAGAAAGCTAGAACTGTATGCCTTTCCAGCAATAGGCCAAGTGCCGGTAACAAAGTTGACGGCGCCAGAAGCGATTGCTCCACTCCGTTCACTGGAAAGCTTAGGTCGTTTAGAGACAGTCAAACGTACTGCTCAGTTGATGAATGAAATTATGAACTATGCAGTTAATTATGGCCTTGTTAAAGCTAATCCGCTAGTTGCCATTCGTGATGTATTCCAGAAGCCAGTAGTCACACATATGAAAGCTATTAAGCCAGAGGAAATAGCTGAACTAATCCATAAAGTAGCGATTGCAAATATTCAGGTGACAACGCGTTGCTTGATTATGTGGCAGTTACATACGATGACTAGGCCTGGTGAATCTGCTGGCGCTCAGTGGGACGAAATTGATTTTGAGCATATGGTATGGGTAATTCCACCTTCTCGTATGAATATGATACACCAGCATGAAGTCCCGCTAACCGAACAAACTCTAGCGATACTCGACGCGATCAAACCGATTAGTGGTCACAGTGACTATATATTCCCGTCAACCCGTGATCCAAAGCACCACACTAACTCCGAAACAATAAATAGAGCATTAGTAAAGATGGGCTTTAAGGGGCGTATAACCTCCCATGGACTGCGATCTCTTGCATCTACAACATTAAATGAACAGGGATTTGATCTCGATGTGATTGAAGCAGCGCTTGCACACCAACAAAGTAACAAAATTCGATCAGCCTACAATCAAACTACGTATTTTTATAAGCGAAGGGAGATCATGAAATGGTGGAGTAATCATATTGATAAGCAGTCATATGGTTCACTTTTTACCGGGGGTGTAAATGATAAATAATACGAATGATAATGCTATATATTCAGAAGTAGTAGTGAGTTCCATAATTATAAAGTGTGGATATCGGCGAGTGGTTACCGCAAATAATCATATATTCACACAACGAGAACTAATGTCTTACTGGTAGTAACCCAATGTCCAAGAGTCATATAGTTCGTAATGAGATAAATTATGGAAAATTCAATCATGTTGGAACTAATCGAGATTAAGAATGAAATAAAGAGTATCAGTAATCATAGAACTTCGAAGCACACTAGTGATAAGAATATCACACTAAGCATAGCAATTCTTGCCTGTTATATATCTGAAACAAATGGAACATATAAATGGGGAGATAAGGTTAATGCAGAAGCAATTAAGAGACTTGTGAGGAATAGATTAGATAACTTTTCCAAAGCTAAGTACCTACCAGGAATGTCAGTGTCAAATCTGGACAAGGATATATCTGATGGTGTGGCATTGCTAAACGAGTTGATTAATGAAAATAACACTTCAACAAAGATCGGTAGTACCAACACATTATAATACCATTTAGTTACTCTCTGTATTGTCGATTATCGACTAAGACAATACAGAGAGGTAATTATGAATGAATTAAGGATCCTAAGGTTAAATGAAGTAATAAATAGAGTTGGGGTGAGTAGGAGTACTATTTATGTCTGGATGCAAGAAGGTAACTTTCCAAAAAATATTGTATTAGGCCGTAAATCTGTTGGTTGGTTAAACTCGGATATTTCAAATTGGATCAAACAACGCTCAGGGAGAGTGGACTCATAGTGTTCTTTCGACAATGAAATCTATCCCTTTGTTGTGGGTTTGGGAGCTAGCCTATATAGCACCCAAAGTGCATACAATCGGTTACTACATTAGTTATAGGTAAATTGTTGAAAGACAGTTTACCTATCAATTAAAGGTGAAGATTTATGGAAACAATACAAACAATTTACAGAGATCTAGATGATTTATATGAAGAGACGAAGTTTATTTTCGAATCATGGATGCGGAATATTGCAGAGAAAGAGGTAAGACGATCACAACGCGGTGACAAAAAGGAAAGAACGAACTATCAACTGTCATTTGAGTTTCATGGTTCATCATTTCGAATCAGATGGATATATGTTCGATTTGTAAAAAATGGAGAACGAATAATTAGAATTGCAAAACCATTAGCTATACCAAAAAATCACTGTTATTCAAAGAGTAAATTTAAGCACGCTGAACCATGGGAGTTGGACTTGATTTGTAAAATAGAAGAGGTTCTTTATCCAATTAGAGTAAAAAAATTAGCCCTGATGAAAGCTCATCAAACATTACTTAGAGCTAATAACCTGGTTGGATCTAGTTGTAATTACTCGTCATCAAAGGAAAGAGTTGTCCCTACATCAAATAATATATCTAAGTACAAAAAAAGGTACTTATAAGTTTTTCTTTGTGGGCAAGTATTATAAAGTTTTTAATGGGGTTTATATGAATGTATTTAGACAATTAATTTCGTTTCTTAGTTCTTCTGGTATTAAAAAAGAGTCACCTATTTGTGAGTTTAATACTGAGGATAATTATCCGCCGGAAAAAGAGGGTATTAGACTTTACTCTTCTAATAAATTGGCGGATATGTTTGAAACGGACATTCGTGATCTTAAAGAGCATATGGGGATAGGAGATAAGCATTTCGAATTGTATATCAAACCAGTGATAAAAAATGTATTGAACTTGGTTAATTTACTCCCGGCATCTCAGTATCATCACCATAGTGCACCTGGCGGGCTTCTCTATCATTTATTTGACGTTTCTAAAAGGTCGAGTCAGGCGTCTAGAATGTCTCACATGGGGTCGTCGATTGGGAATTTACAGTCTGGACAAAGATGCGTAACCCAACGAGAAGTAGCCTGTAGCTTAGCGGCAATCGTTCATGATGTGGGAAAAGTAATTACAGATATGATTGTTACCAATGGTCAGAAAGGAGAAGAGCGATTGCAATGGTCTCCATTGAGTGGATTGCCGTTAGAACAATGGGGAGCTGAAAAGAGTAACGGTATAGTTTATGTGGATTGGAAGTCAAAGCGTCATAATGATCATAAGCTAGGGTCTGTAGCCATTTCGACCAAACTGATACCAGAACGAACATGGCACTGGTTAACTGATTGTGTTGAGGGTCAGGATATTTGTGTTGAACTATGGAGCGCAATTTCAGGTACAGGTGGCGATAATCCTATCAAAAGAGTTGTGGCACAAGCGGATATCGATTCGGTGAAGTTTGATTTGTCGTTTCAGTATAAAAACTGGAGCTTGGAACCGATTAGGCGTCCAATAAGTGATCTAATTAGTATCCAGATAAAGTACTTGATTTCCAATAATGTATGGGAGATTAACCGAAAATGCGCAGTGATATGGTTCGTTGATGACGTTCTTTACATTTCCTGGGCTAAAGCAGCAACTGAGTTGGCTGAGTACTTGGGTGATTTTGAATACTCTATACCATTGAATCCTGACACACTAGCTAGAGCCTTAGTTGACGAGGGGCTTGCTTTGGCAAATGGAGATGAATTGTATTTTGATATATATCCAGAAATACTTGGCAGCAATAATAAGCCAGTAAAGCTTAAGTGTTTAAAGATTAGTCATGTAGCATTAGTTATTCCAGAGCCAGAAAAAATGTATCCGATTAAACAACATACGCTCAAAATGAAGCAGAAATCTATTGCAACCAAAGAGCAAGTCTTTGGAAACGAACAATCCCCTGAAGTTACTAGCTCTACTCAGTGTGCAATTAATGAAAGAGAGGAAAACCCAAGCGAGTGTATGTTTGCGTCTCACAATCCAGAAGATGAGTTGGCAGCTGAAACCGCCACTGTGCTCGAGACAAAAAAGTCAGATCGCAAAGAAGCAAATTATGACTCACCAATACCGAGCTTTCTGATTGAAAGTGGCTATAAGGCATCTAGAGATGGCAATGTGCTGATACCCAAATCTGATATTGAGACTGCTACTCAACTTCTTGAAAGCTCAGGCTTACCAGAAATCTCAGAGTTCAATGCATATTCGATGCTGAAAGGGTGTAAGTACGTAAAAGTTCAAGGCTAGAGACTTTAAGAGATGCTGGGTTTTGTTCTATTACCCAGCAGTCTTTTGATACTGTCCTGACTTTTTATATTCAAGCGTTATTTTTGGAAGCTGAACCAGACTTAACTCACAATAAATCATACTTTTTTCCTATTCTATCGCCATTTTTAATAGAGCCATATATCCTGGCTGTAGCTGTTATCAGGTTTGGCTTATGTCCGTAAATATCACTTTTTACAATGAAAATGCTTTTCAATTAGCAAAGCAATACGACTCAATTGAATTTGAATCAGTTCATCAATCTTGGCAGGTGTATTGGCCTTCATCTGGTGGGCGAGTTCTTGATGTCGGTGCAGGCTCAGGACGTGATGTTCGATGGTTCGCTCAACAAGGCTGTTCGGTAGTTGCTGTTGAGCCAGCAAAAGAGCTTCGTCAATTAGGTATCTTAAATAGCTCACCGCAAGTTGTATGGCTAGATGACTCCTTACCAGCCTTAACTCAAACTAGAAAATTGTCAGGCCCATTTGACCTGATATTGGTGTCAGCGGTATGGATGCATTTAGATAGTGCCCAACGAGCAGAATCACTTATTACGTTATCGAAGCTTCTATGTGTGAATGGAATATTGGTGATTACATTACGTCATGGATGTTTTAAAGATGACCGTGAGGAAAATGCGGTTTCAGTAGAAGAAATCGAGCAATTAACTCGGACCTCAGAATTAACTATTTGTAGCGTCGTTGACAGTACAGACACGTTAAATAGGGACGAGGTATTTTGGCAAACAGTCGTGTTAGTAAAATCTGATTCTGATACCAATGGGGAATAGTAGATGGCATTAGAGTATTATTTGGATCGGTTCCAGAATCTAAAGATGAACAGTGCTAGTGGTAAAAAAAGCCCGCATAAAGTGTGTATTTTGCTGGCCGTTATGGACCTAATTCAAGCAGGCTATATTGCTTCCAACCAGATTTACTTGAATCAAATTCTTAAAGACCAGTTTACCCTTCACTTTGATGGCTTGGCGCAAGGTAAAGATAAAAATACCCCAGAGAATCCGTTCTTCCATTTAAGGAGCGAAGGCTTTTGGCATCTTTCCTATAAAGATGGTTATGACAAAGAGTCAACCAGTCGATACTCAGCTAAGGCTGTAGATTATGTATTTATCGATGATGAGCTGTTTTACTTCATGAAGAGCTCTATCGTATCTAACGAGCTAAAAGAAGCGCTAGTCTCAAACCTATCTGACTTAGCGACGTTATATCACCAATGGTTGATTGATATCGGTAAGTCTGAAAAAACAGCGAGTAATTATCTTGGAGCTGTAAGAGGCTCAATATCTAACTGGTTGATGGACGCAGGTGAGCTGGATGAGCCGTTAACTAACATCAATTCATATCGTCAATTTGTTAATTATGAAGAAAAGGCAAGGAAGCTAGAAGAGTTTCAAATTCGTGATTCTAGGGGGAAGGGGATGTATAGCGCTGCACTATCTCATTACCATAAGTTTCTTTCAGACCTAGCAAAAATTGATATTAACGCTGACATCAAGCAGGTCATGACTGATAAGACACTCTCTGAGACAGAGAAGACCATCTTGGTTAATACAAGAGTAGGACAAGGACGCTTCAGAGCAAAACTGGTTCAAATGTGGGGCGGCTGTGCGCTAACAGGGTATCGTAATACTCAATTGTTGCTGGCATCCCACATCAAGCCTTGGCGTGACTCTAACAACGAGGAGCGTCTGGATAAATTTAATGGACTGTTACTATTGGCGAATCTCGATAAGGCGTTCGACCTTGGTTTTATCTCTTTTGATGATCATGGCAAAGTACTCATTTCTAGCCATTTGGAGTCGCCAGACGTGATTGGTTTAAAGAAGATATGGCATTTAATATCGTAGCTGAGCATAAACCTTACCTTCGTTATCATCGTGGTGAGCTATTCAAAGGGCTCTAAGTCAGAACCCGTTGTTTAGAAACTAATTTAGAAAATCAAATAAGGCTTAAGCTCGTCAAAATTCCCTACTATGATCTGCTGACCTTTAGGGTTCGAATCTAGTACGTTGATATCGATATTGTACGCGTCTAGCACGTAGCGAATTAAGGCGGCGTTGGTACCTAAGCACAGCGTGTTACCTTCCATACCATAGTCATTGGCAATGATTTCAGCCTGAGCTTCTGTTAATCGAGGGTCGGGCTTCAACTCAATAGAAAGCTGCTTGTTCCAAATTTCATCTTTGCCTTTTCCCATAACCATTTTGTCATTGATATCAGGAATACCTCGAATACGGCTGAGCACAAAATCTCTATAGCCCTTAGAATGCTCACAATAAGCACGGACATGCCAGCGCAAAGGCGTACAAACGAGTGTGTGTGGAGAAATAATCCGTTCTACTTCCTCACCATTTTTTAATGATGTGTAGCTTAAATCGACACGTTTTTTCTCTCTGATCGCTTGAACTAGAGGGCGCAGTACCTCTGGCGCAATATTACGTGTTATTGGCGTAACCATCGTCGTATTCTCAAATCCCATATCGAGTTCTTTAAATGTGACCGCCATATCTTCAGTTCGAGAGAGAATGTGCAAATATTCATCAGCATGACCACTCGTCAGTTCAGGGCTGAAGCTATCACTAGGTTTATAGCCTTTTAGAGACTTATCATAAACGAGGTTACCTGGTGCTACTTCAGTTAGATAAGTGTTGATATCTTTCGAGGCTTGTTGGCGACCAATACCAAAACTTTGTATTAAGTGGTTTGTTGTTAATCGACCTTCCCACAAGGCAATAACTTCTATCATTCGATACCGGAATAGTAGGTCCCAGCGTATTGGCCACTTATTCATTTTTTAATTCCTGTCTAGTTATGCGACGTGTGTATGTATTCAGTATTTACCTGTCGCCAGTGACGTCATATTATTTGTGTGGGATCCGATAGTCAATACAGAACAAGATTTGTTAGATTTTTTAATTGGAGTAATAAGGTTAAACATATGGTTGCACCTAAAAGTCTCATTTTTCAATTACACCGGCATTGGGAGGTGGTTGAACAGTTAACTCGGCTTTCGCGAGAGTTTCCAGCGTTTGAGCTTAGAGCCCTTGAACAGGTGATCAACCAGTACAAAAGCAAAGACACAGATAGCAATACCGTACTCACGAGTCTTGTTAATGCCGACATATTACAGCCTATCAATCGAAGTAGTGATTATCAGATCAACACGTTGGTAGTGGACTTTGTGAGAGGACTGACACAGGAACATGAGTTGGGTCTATCTGCAGTACTAAAAGCTCGAGTGGATGCTATTAAAGATGCTACCAGCCAAGTGCTGAAAGGGCTTGATGAATCGGATAATGATTTACTTCGTACTGGGGCTCACCAGCTGTCAGAACTAATAAGACAGATTACTCAGCAGTTAACGCAAGACAAGCAAGCGATCTTTGAAATAGCAGAACAAGCGAAATCAGCAGACACCAGTGTGCCAATTGAACGTCGCTATCGTGAAGTTTTAGAAGTGTATGACCAATATGTAGAACCCATGAATGAAATGATGGATAGCGGCCTTGGCGGGAGTTTCTACCCTTTATTGGAAAAAGCGGAAGAAGCACTAGATGAAGCTGTTGATATACTTTCCATGCGAGGGTCTTTGTATCAGCAAAGGTTGGCAATGCGCCAGATAGCCTATCAAGTAAAAGATCTTCGATATCAAGGGCGAATCATCGCTCAGCAATGTGCCGATACTTTGTTGCCCTTAAGAGAAGAAGCGAGACAGCATAACCAGCTGTCAGCCGTTATCAGCAAGCAAGTTAGCCTAATTCGAAAAAAGGGCTTAGTACGAGGACTGAATGCGAACGGTTTACCAATGTGGAAAAGTAGCCGCGTCACCAAAATTCAATTGGGTAACGAGGTGCGTGAATTGATGGCAGAGTTCATGGACTTTGAACCTAGCTCTCTTCCGTTTCCAGATGAAGAGGAAGCACCGGCGAGTTCATTGATTAACTGGGTTGATGAAGAACGCCTCCGAGAACAACTTGCCGATGCGCTTCCACTGGAGAACCTCATGACATGGCTCCGAGGAAACTATCAGCATTTACCAGATGCCGAGCTGTTGCGCCTTTATCACGAGCTTGTTCGAGATCCTCAATGGGAGGTTACCTTAGGACCGAATTCAAATACCACGGCGTTGAACACAGTAGCCGTAACCTACCACCCTCATGAAATAACGATGTTGACAGGCTCAACAAATGTAAAGGATCTTGATAATGCAAAATAGCAAAATCGATTTAAATGAGCTGGCACATCTGACCGATCTATTTAACCTATTTAATTCAGGTCGACACCTTAACCGTTCGACGGATGCTGCTCTATGGCATGAATTAGAGCAGCAGGCAGAACAATATCAGCACCTATTTGCTAGCTTAGGTTTTGACTTGCGTATTGATGGTCGTGGTTTTGCTTGGTTTCATGATGAAGACGCTAACCAAAACATCAACAAACAATCGCGTCAGTTGGCGTTATTGCTAATGGTGACTTTTGACCACCACGCTGATATTGGCCGCTCTCTCGGCCAGTTTTATCAATGGTCGATTGATAATGCTTTATTAGAAGAGATCTACGAAAAGCATCAAGGGCTGCTAGAGGCAGAAGAACTCGACCAAGATGCATTAGTAAAGATACTCGACAACGCCGTGCGAAAAGGCTTTGCAACTCAAGAAAACAATCACTGGCGTTTACTACCCTCCGTATATCGCTATCTTGACCACTTTGAAGCCATTACTGAACAAGGATCTGGCAGTGATGTAGCGACTTATGAGGAAGATGAATCATGTTAAGTTACGGCTTTCAACGTATGGCGTTAATTGGCAGTGCAGGGTACCAGCGCGCAGAACTTCCTCTTGATGATTCTGTGTCGTTAATTGCGCCAAATAACCACGGCAAAACAAGCCTAATCAATGCCCTTCAATTCCTATTGATCATCGACCAGAGAAGAATGGATTTTGGCTCTCATACACTGGATAAAGCCCGTCGGTTTTACTTTCCGAATAACAGCGCTTACATCCTACTTGAAGTGGTCCTACCGCAAACCGGTACCGTTGTTTTTGGATGTGTTGGTAAAGGGGTAGGCTATGACTACGAGTACTTCGCTTATAAAGGTGAATTGAACCTAGGTGATTTTCGTTTGACTGATGGCAATATCGTAACCCAATCAAAGTTGGTCAATCACTTAGCGACTAAGAAGCATAGAGTCTATCGATACAACGATAAAGACTTTCGCCATTTGATTTATGGTGGTGCGAAAGGCAAGAAAAGCAGCGACATCGATTTTACGGTATTTAAACTTGAGCACGTGAGTGATGCCCGTTCGTTTCAGCAAGTGCTTACCAAGACACTCAGGCTCGATAAGCTTAACTCCAGCGATGTTAAAGAGTACTTGTTGAAGATATTTAGTCGAGAGCTACCCAATGCCAGCATCGATTTTAAACAGGAATGGGAAAAAGCATTTCATGATATCAATCTAGAACGAGAGCAGTACCTAGCAGCAGTAAATAATATATCTGCGATTGAGGAGCTGGATCGAAAGTTTGAACGCACTTTGTCGCTAAGAGGCAAAATCGCAGCATGTCAGCCCAAAGTGAATGAGTTCTTGCAAGATTGGCATGGCCACGTTGAGACGACGACCGAAAACTTATCAATGCAGAAGGTGAAGCTTGAAGAAATACAAAGTGAGCTACGAGGCCAGGATATAGTACGTGCAGGAGAACGCACTGAATTAACCAATAAACTCACAGAATTAAAACGTACTGAAGAGCAACATCAAGAACTAGAAGAGCGATTTACCTTGATACCGGAACAATCGTTTTTAGAGAGTCAGTTAAAATCCGCCGAACAAAAATATGATGCTCAGGCTGCATTGTGTGTTCAATCACAACGCTCTTCTTCTGCAGCGATTAGTAAGCAGCTAAAAGAAAGAGAAGGGCAGATACAAAGGTTGCAGTCTCAACACCAAACACTGGGTGACAACTTATACCTTCACCTTTCTAAGTTGCTCAGTACTCATGAGTTAGAAAAGCTGAACAAAGTGCTTAGCCAGCAAGTGATGCAACTGTCACCTTCACAGTATTCTTTCGATATCAGTCAGCTTCAAGAAGTGCTAAAAGGTCAATCAGTCGACCAACTCACACTTTCTGGTCTAACGTTATCCATTGATAAGCTTATTCCTCAACACGTTCAAAAAACAGAGCAAGAGCTGGTGGAGGAAATTGAGGATGTTAATAAGCAAATAAATGAACTTAAAGAACTGCTAGAAGCAAGTAGAGAAAGTGAGGCTGCTGAGAGAAGAAAGAACGAATTAAATCTAGCAGTAAGGCAGTGTGAGCAGGATCTTAAGGATTACCAACAGCTTCAACAATTAACCAAAAGCCGAGTACAGAGAACCGAACAAAGACAAACATTTGAGAATCAGCGGGTAGCGATCAATGCCGCCCTTGAGAACGCAGGTGAGAAGCACACCGAGCTTGCGAACCAAATCAATGAGATTGCGAATAAGCTAAGTGAGTTAGCTTCGAACGATAGCCGTGTTGAAAAGCTAAAAAATCAAAGAGTTGATGACCAAGCTCTATTTACCTCACTTTCGGACAAACCGCATATACCATGGATAGTCGTCGATGAGTGGTCTTTAGAGAATCTACCAGTCCGTCTTGAACAGTACATCGAGGATTGCAAAGAGCTCGATAAGCTGTCTAAAGAGTTACGCCAAATTAAAAGCGAGCTAAGCCAGAAAGGGCTCACTAAGTTTCAGATGGCTCCAACTCAAGATGACGAGCTAAAGGGCATCATTCAATTTAGCCATAATTTAGACAATGAGAAGAAAGCGTTGGAAAAGCGTGCTCGCTCGGCGGTTATCAACGTAACGGCAAGCTTAAGAGAACTACGTAGTGGACTTTATGCACTGCAAAGTAAAATGAAAGAGTTCAACCGATTAATCAGTCACAGACAGTTGTCGGATCTTAAAACCTTCAAAATTGACCCGGTAGAAGAGAACCTGCTTGTTGATGCAATGAACGTACTGATACAGCAAGCAGAGCAAACTGAAAGTGGCAAGAGCTTCGAGCTGTTTGATCAAGCCAGCATTCTCGATGATGCTGAGTTGGACCGAGCCAAAAACTTGCTAATTGAAGAAGGTAATGCTCGCCAAGGATTGAGAGTCGCTGACTTGTTCAGGCTTGAGTTTGTCGTGGCTAAGCAAGGGGAGCAGCAAGAGTCGTTTGAGGATATTGATAGCGCCGCTTCTAACGGCACGGTGCTGATGGCAAAGCTAGTCACTGGCCTTGCAATGCTGCACTTAATGCAAGATAAACGCCACCAAATGAAAGCCGTATGTTATTTAGACGAGGCGTTGGCATTGGATACGAAGAACCAAGCTAACTTGATAGAGATTGCAGATCAGTTTGGCTTTGCTTTGATGTTTGCTTCCCCGGCGCCGTTAACAACCGCTCGTTATTGTGTGCCAATCCATCAAACGAATGGCAAGAACCACATCAGCCGTAATAGCTGGCAGATTTTCGAGCCAATTGAGAGCCGAGAACTGCCGCAGCCGCAAGTGGAGCCATCACTATGAGCCAGGCATTAGTTAAGGCATTAACGCGATTAGTCGAAGTACACCCTGATTCTGTCGCCGGAAGCACAATGACGCCTTCCCAGAAGAAGAAGCTTGAAGAGTTCATCCATAAAACCCAGTGTGTACGGGTTGCCCCGAAAGGCCGTGGTGTCGCTTATCGTATTCAAGACATGGATGTCGTTAAAGTTACTCTGGAACAATTAGTACCAAACCAAGAATTGTCGCCAGCTATGCCACAAAGGGCGGTGAACATAGCAACCACTCGCAGCAGCAAACAAGGACGGGCCGCTCATGATGTTACGTATGTGCTGGCAAAAACAGTCGCAAGTCCACAATGGGAAGTCGCGGGGGTAGCAACTAAGCAACTACATGTGGTTACAGAAGAATATGGTGTTCTGGCGTTTGAAGTTGGTGGTGAGAGAAATAGAAACCTTCACACTCGTCATTCTATTTGGCTGGTGGAGAACCAAGCGTTGTTTGACCGACTAGATTGGTTACCAAATAACGAACCTACTACCGTAATCTGGTACCGAGGGCAACTACACAACAAACTGATTGAATGGCTATCAGTTTCCGAAAGGGCACCCATGGTCTACTTTTTTGCTGACTATGATGGCGTAGGGTTAAATAACTACAGTCGCCTTAAGATGCGGCTAGAACAAAGAACAGAGTTTTGGATTATGCCAAACTGGAAGGAGCTTTTAGTGCGTTATGGTCAAAACCAGCTTTGGGTCGATACATCTAGAGAGTTTCAATCTTTCGAGCGAAACAGCCCCAAACTGTTAGAACAGTCCTCACTGCTACGAGAGCTCGTGACGGAAATGAAGAAACAGGGGTTAGCTTTGGAGCAAGAGGTTGTTTGGTTGGGTGATGAGTATCTAGCGTCAAAAACGTAAAAAAAGCAGGGCACTTGGGTAGATAGTAAGCGTCCAATCTCATAACCCTCCCTAGATCATTGTTCATTCCCCAATTTTCCCATATTCTCTCTCCATCAATTCTGATGAATTAAACCAATACGAGATAACACTCTGAATGGTAGACCAAATATTAACCTTGAAAGAGGTGGCCGCTTACCTAAAGCTGGCCGAAAAAACAGCATATAGATTAGCAAGCGAAGGAAAGTTACCCGGCTTTAAAGTCGGTGGCTCTTGGCGTTTTAAGCGTGAAGACTTAGAAGCTTGGATAGAAGAGAGTAAAAATGACTGAAAAACTAACGCTCTCCCAATTAGAGCAGTACCTATCAAAAGCAGCATGGATCTTAAAAGGCCCTGTTGATGCATCAGATTTCAAAGTATACATTTTCCCATTGTTGTTCTTTAAACGTATCTCAGACGTTTACGATGAAGAGTACCGCGTTGCGCTAGAAGAGTCTGGCGGCGATGAAGAGTACGCATCAATGCCGGAAATGCACCGTTTTGAGATTCCAACGGGTTGCCACTGGCGCGATGTGCGTGAAACAACAACCAATGTTGGTATCACGATTGAAGATGCACTGCGCGGTATCGAGCAAGCAAACCAAGAGTACCTATATGGTATTTTTGGCGATGCCCAATGGAGTAATAAAAACAAGCTTTCTGATGAACTGCTCATCAACTTAGTAGAGCATTTCTCTCAACATACGTTGGGCAATCAAAATGTTGCACCAGATATGCTGGGTAATGCTTACGAGTATCTAATTAAGCACTTTGCTGATTTAACCAATAAGAAAGCAGGGGAGTTCTATACCCCTCGTTCGGTCGTTCATCTATTAGGTATGATCTTGGACCCTCATGAGGGCGAAACTATCTATGATCCGGCTTGTGGAACGGGCGGTATGTTGCTTGAGTGTGTTGATCACCTAAAAGACAACAAAGAAGACTATCGTACACTTAAACTGTTTGGACAAGAGAAGAATCTAACATCTAGCTCTATCGCAAGAATGAACATGTTCCTGCATGGCATTGAGGACTTTGAAATCCTACGTGGCGACACCTTACGTCACCCTGCATTCTTTGAAGCTGACGGCCTTAAAACCTTCGACTGTGTGATTGCCAACCCACCGTTCTCTCTAAAAGACTGGGGCTCAGAAAACTGGGCTAATGATCCTTACGGTCGAAATATTGCTGGCGTGCCACCAAAAGGCAATGGTGACATGGCATGGGTGCAGCACATGGTTAAGTCCATGAATAGCACTGGCCGTATGACAGTTGTACTTCCTCATGGCGCACTATTTAGAAAAGCAGCCGAAGGTAAGATTCGCAAGCAATTATTAGAGCAAGACATGTTAGAAGCCGTTATAGGCTTAGGCCCTAACGTGTTCTACGGTACCCAGCTTGCTGCCTGTGTCATGGTATTCAAACAAAATAAACCAGCCGATAAAAAAGGTAAGGTGATGTTTATTGATGCATCAGACCAAATTAGAGTAGGTCGTGCTCAAAACTTCCTAGAGCCTAATCACGTACAGCAGATTTACGATTGGTATCACAATTATCAAGACGTAGAGAACTACGTCAAAGTCGCTTCAATGGATGAGCTGGCTGAAAACGACTACAACCTCAACATTCCGTTGTATGTCGAGAAGATCATTGAAGACAACCTACCATCAGTTGAAGAGGCAATGGCAGATCTGAAGCAAGCTTGGCAAGAGAGCCTTGATGCAGAAGAGAAGTTTAAACAAGTATTGAAGAGTTTCTTATAAATGAATAAGCACCTTAATATCTTCAAAACTTACACTGATACCAATAGAAGTTATCAGCTGGAGAATGATCTAACGAGAGCGTTAGCTATCTGCTTTCAGGAAGATCCTTTGTTCTTTCATGAAGTCCTCAAAACCATTATTGCTGACACCAACTTATACAATCAGTTATTTGAAGACCTTGATGGCGAAATGACTATCAACATTGAGATCCAAAAGCAAACCAGCAAAATTGATGAGTTTTCTAATGTATTTGCCGTAACATTAAGCGAAAGCGAGATGTCAGATTTCTGGGCACAAACACATACTGAAAAGTACGACCCTATCTGTGACCTTGTAATAACTATAAATAATGACGTGCTGATTGTTATCGAAGCTAAAAGAGACAATATTGATTGTACTGCTCAGCTTTATAACCAAGTGCTCAATATCTTCAATAGCCAAGAGAAAAACCTCGAAGAATATAAATCGTCCGTTAAGCCATTTGATTTGAACTGGAAAAAACTAATGGCAATAGCCATCAAAATTGCCAGTTTCCAAAAAACGACCAGCAATAGTAACCGTTTCTTAATAGATTTTATCAAGCTTGTAAGAGGCCATAACCATACTTGGCTTCCAGAAACACCGTTAGCGTCACTAAAGTCACCAAATGAAAAAGCAATCTATAGGCGTTTAGAGTCAGCACTAGTCGAATTAACTAAGAAAGAAGAAAATATTAAGGTGCTTTCATACGGTGATCGTCTTGGCACTGACTTTTCACAAAGCTGGGCCAATGAGCTGCTTTTTGAAGTTGACTCAAAGACTGGTGATATTGAGGTGTCCATTTACCCAGGTAATACCAAAGGCCAAGGCTACGCGCTTTTTCATAAGCCAACTGCATTTAGCAAACAGTTAGAAATCTTAGGTAAGTCATACTCAATCACAGAAGACTACCATATCAAATTTATGGGTCAGTCATACATTACCGGGCTGTGGCTAAATAGTGATGCCTTCAAAGGGCAGCTTTACACCAGTGAAAACTTCTACAACCACACTGGTCGAATTAAAAGAGAGCAATGGCCAGTAGTCGAAGAGTTACTAGACCAACATCTTAATATTGATTGGCGCACTCAAGCTCATTGGCAAGAGAATATTATAGATTCAAATAGAACAGTGTTTAATATGGCATTTGGTTATCACATTACCATCACAGTCCCATTTGCGAACTTAGCCTCTATTGACAAGTCTCAGAATGATTTAATGCCACTAAGCAACTTCTTACATGAGATATACAAAGCGTTTGAAGCAAATCTAATACAAGAGGTAATTAACGCATGATGACCCAACAAGATTTAGAAAAGTACCTCTGGGGCGCTGCGACTACGTTACGTGGCACAATCGATGCGGGTGATTACAAGCAGTACATCTTCCCGCTTATGTTCTTTAAGCGTATATCAGATGTATACGACGAAGAGTTTGAAAACGCGCTAGCAGAAAGCGATGGTGATTTAGAATATGCCGCCTTTGCCGAAAATCACCACTTCCAAGTACCAGACGGTGCTCACTGGAACGATGTACGTGAAACCACCGTTAACATTGGTTTAGCCCTACAAAACGCTATGCGCGCTATTGAGAAGGCTAACCCAGATACTTTAGAAGGTATTTTTGGTGATGCAAGTTGGACCAATAAAGACCGTCTTTCTGATGCCATGCTCACCAACTTAATTGAGCATTATTCACAGCACACACTTGATTTAAAAAATGTACCTGACGACAAGCTAGGTAATGCTTACGAGTACCTAATTAAAGAGTTTGCTGACGATAGCGGCCATACCGCAGCAGAGTTTTATACCAACCGTACCGTGGTTAAATTAATGACCATGATAATGGACCCACAACCAGGCGAGTCAGTGTACGACCCTACCTGTGGTTCGGGTGGTTTATTACTTAACTGTGCTTTGCATCTTAAAGATGAAGGCAAAGAATACCGCACTCTTAAATTATACGGCCAAGAGATTAACCTATTAACCTCAGCCATTGCCCGTATGAACATGTTTATGCATGGCATTGAAGAGTTCGATATTGTTCGTGGTAATACCTTAAGTAACCCAGGTTTACTTGAAAATGACGAGTTGAAAAAGTTCAATGTTATTCTCGCTAACCCGCCATATTCAATAAAATCATGGGACCGAAAAGCCTTTGAAAGTGATCCTTATGGTCGAAATGTATGGGGTACACCTCCACAAGGCTGTGCAGATTACGCCTTTCAGCAACATATTCAAAAGAGTCTTGATTTAGATAATGGTCGTTCCATTTCGCTTTGGCCACACGGTATTTTATTCCGAGATGCCGAAACAGAAATGCGCAGAAAAATGATTGAGCAAGACCAAGTTGAATGTGTCATTGGTCTTGGTCCAAACCTCTTTTATAACTCGCCTATGGAAGCTTGTTTGTTAATAACTAAAACAAATAAAGAGGAAAGTAAAAAAGGCAAAGTACTGATCATTAATGCCGTGAAAGAAGTAAGACAAGACAAGAACATTGCCTACCTAGAGCAGAGTCATATTGACCGTATTTATAATGCTTATCAAAATTATGCTGATGAAGATGGTTTTAGCAAAGTCGTTACCATAGACGAAGTGCTTAAGCATAAAGCCAGTTTAAATATGGCACTTTATGTCAGTAATGTTGATAGCAGTAAAGTACAAATATCATTAGATGATGCACTAACTAACTGGAAAACATCATCAGAGAAGCTATTAAACAGCATGGATCAGTTATTTAAGGAATTAGGTTAAATGTCAGATGTAAAAATTGATCTAAATAATTTGGATAAGTCCAATTGGAAAACTTATCGTTTTGATGAAATTGCTAAAAATATTTCTGAGCGGGTTGATCCGAACAATACCGACTTAAAAGTATATATTGGCCTTGAACATATTGATTCTGAATCACTGCATATCAAGCGTCATGGTACACCTGATGATGTAAACGGTACTAAATTAAAGTTCTACAAAGGTGACATAATCTTTGGTCGCCGTCGTGCTTATCAGCGCAAAGCAGGTATTGCTACTTGGGATGGCTTTTGTTCAGCCCATGCTTTGGTGCTTAGGGCTAATCCCGATGTAATAGACCCAGAATTATTCCCATTTTTTTTACACTCTGATTTGTTCATGAATCGGGCGATTGATATTTCTGTGGGCTCGTTATCGCCAACCATTAATTGGGGAACGTTAAAGCATCAAGAATTTCTTGTTCCACCAAAGGAAATCCAAGCAAACTTCATAAAGTTATTATCTACGATGGACTGCGCTATTCAAAAACATAAAAATACTATTTCGGCATTGAAAACTGCAAAGAAATCAAAGTTAAAATCATATTTTTCAAATGAAATAGAATATAAACAAATTAGAGATATTGGTGAAATTGTCACAGGTTCAACGCCTTCAACTAAAAAAGAAGAGTATTGGGGGGAGGATTTTCAATTTGTAACACCCGCAGACATTTCAGATGATACTTTTTATGTGCTAGATACAGAAAGGAAGATTACTGGCCAAGGCTTATCTGTTTCGAGAGAAATTCCTGCCGATAGTTTAATGGTAGTTTGCATTGCATCTATTGGTAAATTAGCAATATCACAAGAAAAGTGTGGAACAAATCAACAAATCAACACAATTATTCCTAATGATGGAATAGAGGTTAAATATTTGTACGAGGTATTAGAACTTTTCAACGAGTTAATTACATCTAAAGCAGCAAAGTCAGTTGTACCAATTTTAAACAAAGGTGATTTTGGATTAATAAAAATACCAATTCTTAAACCTGATTTAAGAAAGCAGTTATTAAAAGAAACTGAATATTTTGACAACTGTATTCAAAACTCAACATTAAATATAAAGAATAGTGAACAACTACATATAAGTATTTTAAATAAGGTGTTTTAGGTATGGGATTTACCGAATTGAATAGTGTGGAACACTACATCATCCATCAAATGACAGGCGTTAACTTAAACGACCCTCATGGTAAGAATGAAGTTTCAGAGCCAAAGCCAAAAACGTTTGGAGTGCATTGGCAATTTCAATCACCAGAGCAACTAGGTCGTGGTGTTAACGAGGTTTTAGTTGAATCTGAATTAGTTAAGGCGTTAATTCGCCTTAATCCAGAGATTGAAGCTAACCCCAATTTGGCTGATGAAGTAATACATAAACTCCGTGCTATTTTAATTTCGGTAAATCAAGTTGGCTTAGTAAAAGCCAATGAAGAGTTTTTCGCTTGGATGACAGGCGAAAAAACCATGCCGTTTGGCGAAAACAATCGCCATGTACCGGTTAAATTAATCGACTTTGAAGATTTAACCCGTAACGACTATGTGGTAACTAACCAGTTCCGTATTCATCACAGGGAAACCAAAATACCTGATGTGGTATTAATGATTAACGGTATTCCGGTAGTGGTGGGTGAAGCGAAAACACCCATTCGACCCTCAGTTAGTTGGTTAGATGGTGCTCATGAAGTACACAGCATTTATGAAAATGCTGTACCTCAATTATTTGTGCCCAATATCTTATCTTTTGCTACTGAAGGCAAAGAGTTGTTCTATGGCGCAATCCGTTGTCCATTAGAGTTCTGGGCCCCTTGGCGCACTGAAGAAGACGATGATTCAAAAGGCATCGGCCAAGTATCAAAAGCCCTTGGGCTAACCGAAATTGGTAAAGAACTCATTGATTTATTAAGCCCTGTGCGCTTACTCGATATCATGCGTAACTTCTCATTGTTTACCACTAATAAAAAGAAGCAGCGTATTAAGGTTATCCCTCGCTTTCAGCAGTATGAAGGTGCCAATAAAATTGTTGAGCGTGTCATTGAGGGCAAGATCAAGAAGGGCTTGATTTGGCACTT
Source organism: Vibrio sp. YMD68 (assembly GCF_029958905.1). Lineage (NCBI taxonomy): Bacteria > Pseudomonadati > Pseudomonadota > Gammaproteobacteria > Vibrionales > Vibrionaceae > Vibrio > Vibrio sp. YMD68. The sequence goes on from NZ_CP124614.1 coordinate 1,609,306, forward strand.
CCAAGGTTCAGGTAAGTCTTTGTTAATGGTGTTTGCGGCACAAAAACTTCGCCGTGCTGCACAGCTTAAAAGCCCAACCGTTATTGTACTGGTAGATAGAACCGATTTAGATACCCAAATTAGCGGGACATTTAATGCCGCTGATGTCGCTAATGTGGAATCAACCGATAGCATTAAAGAATTACAACGAATGCTAGAACGGGATAGCCGTAAGATCATTATCTCAATGATCCACAAGTTCCGCGATGCTAAACCCAACATGAATACCCGTGAAAATATTATTGTACTGGTGGATGAAGCGCACCGAACCCAAGAAGGTGATTTAGGCCGTCAAATGAGAGCTGCCTTACCTAACGCCTTTCTATTTGGTTTAACCGGTACGCCAGTAAATAAAGCAGATAAAAACACGTTTTGGGCATTTGGTGCAGAGGAAGATCAAGGTGGCTATATGTCGCGTTATACCTTCCATGACTCTATTCGTGACGAAGCAACGCTGCCACTTCACTTTGAACCACGCCTAGTTGATGTTCACGTAGACAAGGAAGCGTTAGACAAGGCATTTAAAGACTTTAAAGAAAGTGCAGCGCTGAGTGATGAAGAAGCCGATGCGCTTAATCAAAAGTCAGCCAAGATGTCAGCCTTCTTAAAATCACCAGAACGTGTAGAAAAGATCGTTGAAGACATCGCTATTCACTTTATGGATAAAGTCGATCCACATGGTTTTAAAGCCATGATAGTCACACCAGACCGTTATGCTTGTGTTCAATACAAAGAAGAGCTTGATAAGCACTTTGATGAGGCTGCAAGTAAGGTCGTGATATCCACCAGTGCCAACGATGATTTAGAATTTAAGCAAAAATGGTCAGTAGACAAAAGCCAACAAGAAAAGCTGGTGGACGAGTTTAATGACGCTAAATCAGAACTAAAATTCCTGATTGTAACTGCCAAGCTGCTTACTGGTTTCGATGCACCTATCTGTCAAACAATGTATCTCGATAAATCCATCAAGGACCATACGCTACTGCAAGCTATCTGTCGTACTAACCGTTTGTACCCAAATAAAACCTTCGGCTGTATTGTCGATTACTTTGGTGTGTTTGATGATGCAGCGAAAGCACTAGAGTTCGATGAAGAAAGCGTACAACAAGTAATTTCAAACCTCGCTGAGCTTCGTAGTAAATTGCCAAAAGCGATGCAAGATACCTTGGCTCACTTTGTTGGCGTAGATAGAACCTTAGACGGTTTTGAAGGGCTAGAGGCTGCGCAAAACGCGATAGGGGACAACGATAAGAAAGACGCTTTCGCACTCGATTTTAAATACCTATCTAAGCTTTGGGAATCGCTCTCACCAGACAGCGTTCTTGATGAATATAATGAAGACTACAAATGGTTAGCTCAAGTCTACGAGTCAGTGAAACCTGCATCTGACAATATCGGTAAACTTCTATGGTTAACCCTTGGGGCTCAAACAACACAGTTAATTCACGACAACGTACATGTCGGTGATGTACACAACCTAGAAGAGTTTGTTCTCGATGCTGATGTAATTGAAAATATCTTCAATAACCCAGATCCACGCAAAACTAAGCAGTTAGAAAAAGCCCTAGCTAAGCGCTTTAAAGACCGTGGTGATCTACCAGCATTCAAATCGCTTAGCGAGCGTTTAGAAGAGTTGCGTGACAAAGCAGAGAAGGGGCTAATTGCCTCAATTGATTTCGTTAAAGAGCTTTGTAAGATTGCGAAAGAAACCGTTCAGGCTGAAAAAGACTTAGACGATGAGCTTCAAGAGAAAACACCCAAAGCAGCTTTAACCGATCTTTTCTTAGAGCTCAAAGACGACCAAACACCAGCAGTTGTAGAGCGCATCGTCACCGACATCGATGCCATTGTACGTATCGTCCGTTTCCCAGGCTGGCAAAACACCACAGGCGGCGAACGTGAGGTGCAAAAGTCACTACGTAAAGCATTACTCAAATACAAGTTACACACTGACCAAATCCTGTTTGACAGGGCCTATGGGTACATTAAGGAATATTATTGATGGCAACTGTCTCACTCCCTCTACCACCTAATGTTCTTTATCGCCAACCACAGCAGCTAAAGTTTGACAAAATTGCTACGTTTATAGGCGGGAATGGCTCTGGTAAATCAACGATATTAAAGTCTATCTTTGACGAGAAACTAAAGGGCTCGTTATACGAAGAATTTAAGGTAGTGTGTTTTTCGTCTGGTCAAAATGAAAGTTATTCTGAGCGCTTTGCTCATTATTTAAATACAGAACGTAAAGATAAAAGAGCACTAAACTTAGATTGTTTCTACTATGACAAGTCGCTGGCAAAGCTACTAATATTTTTATCTACTACTGGTGATCAAAATGGCTTGGTCCGCAAATTCTTACGACATAACGGTTATGTTACTGAAAGTGAATTTGAAGAAGATGATTCAACAAAAATTTCTTTTGATATTAAAGTTGATAAAGCATATGTGAGCTTGGTAGAGCAAGCTCAAAAAGAAGAAGATAATGGCAACAGTGATGTTATTACCAACAAGGCTTATCATCTAACTCTAAGCAACTTTATTAACACTTTAGTGGATGATAGTTATGATTTTAGTCAACCTCTAGATCTGAAAACGATTCAGTTATCTCAAAGTGAGTTATCCAAGGTGTCTTTTGAGACTGATGAGCATACCTCTTTTGATTCAAAAATCATGTTCTTTACACAAGCCGCTGATAACGATTACTTTGTTGTTAAAAAAGTTTCAACTTTGAATTTTTGAAAGTGAACGGTTCCTCAGACGAAGAAAGTAAGCCATTACGCTTGGAGGATTTGAGCGATGGTGAATACCAACTACTTTTTCTGTATGCTTTAGTTGATCTTTTTGACAGAGAAAATACTTTGTTTTTGTTTGATGAAGCAGATTCTCATCTCCATTATAAAAATATCGACCATTTATGGGCCACATTCAATAAAATAAGTGGTAGAGCTCTGACCACCACTCACTTAATAGATTCAATATCTAAATCTGGCATAGATAAGCTTAAGGTTGTTGAGAAAGGTGAAATAAAATCGGGAGAAAAAATAAGCTACCTTGCATCTCGACTTAAAGAATTATCAGAAATCAATAATACACAACTTAAAGCAATGTCGATCGCAGAAAATATTGTTTTTATGGATGATGAAGATGATTGGATTATTTTCAAGCAATTAGCTATAAGAAAATTAGCTGAAACAGAAGAACAAATAACCCAAATGAGTTCTTTTCTTAATAAGTTCATAGTTATAAAGCAAGAATCGGGTTTTGAAAAAGATGCTCAAGCATTTGGTCATGCAAAGATAAAAAGACTTGATAATTTTGTAGGCTATTTGGAAGGGCATTTACACAATACAAAGAACGTGTATCTAATATGTGATAGGGATGAGTACCTTTTGAATAATATTGGTACTGAAAAATGTAACCTGTTAGTTCAAAACAATGGTACTCAAAAATTCAATAAGAACAAACTGACGTCTCATTTGCTTTCTTGGAAAAGAAGAGAAATCAAGCATTACTTGGTTAGCCCAACAGCACTTGCGAACACTGTTGACGATCTTAATGATAGGTTTGATTTAGGTGCTAGAACGAGGCTATCTGAAGGAAAAACGGGTGATTACGATACTAGTGGAAAATATAACGATAAGTTAGCATCAATTGAATCTATCTTGATTAAAGATATAATCGATCCTTATGTCAAAGTTGAGGTTGGTTTTTGTCCTAATAAGACACAAGATTTTGTTAACCGAATACCTAAAGAAGAAATCAGTGAAGACATTGTAGATATGTACAATTATTTGGTGAAAACTAATGAACAATAATAGATTGATAAATATCATTGAGATCTTAAAAAAGGATACCGGAATAAACAATGCTATTGATGCCGTTGAGCAATTGTCACTGCTACTGTTAATTAAGTATCTCGATAAGGCTGTCTCAGTAGAATTACTAAATGAAAATCATATTGGTTCGCCTCAGGGCTTATTTTGCGAACTGGGTGATTTTACAAAGGATGGTTCGGTAATTGACTTTTATACGTTAAGAGACAGATTAAGTCAGATTGCGACTAATATTAGTTTTAGTGAAAGTCAATTATCTCATAGCGTTTTCTCTCGCCATAACTGGAAAAAAATTGAAAACATTCTTGAACAGATACCTTTTAGAATAAGATCAAATAAAATATTATATTTGGTTGTACATAGATTGGAAGAGCTGGATCTATTAGAAGGTATTGAAGTCGATTTTGACTATCTATTGCTTAACATGGTTAAAGACTCTGGTTCATCAGGTGCATATTATTCTCCAAGACCGTTGATTAAGGCAATGGTCAGTGTTTTAAACCCTGAGCCACTAGCTACTGTTTATGATCCTGCTATGGGAACAGGCGGGGCTTTTGTTGAGGTCAAAAAACACATGAAAGATGACATCAGCTTTAATAGTTTAAAATTTGTTGGCAATGATCTCAGTCCATTCGCGCATTTGATAGGAACGTTGAACTTACTTCTCAACGATATCGACATTAGTGGAGTGTCGATAACCGATTCATTGCTAGACAGACATGATCAGGAGTACGAATTTGTTATATCGGGATTACCTTTCGGCAAGGCTAGTGAGTTAAGTAAGTACGAATACGATTATCATGGCTATAGCGGAAGTCTCGAAGCAATGTTTCTTAAGCACACGATGGATAAGCTGGCAAAGGGTGGGCGAGCTGCGATAATCATTCCGGACGGCATCTTATTCGGTAGTGCAACGCATCTAGATAAGCTAAAGCGAAAGCTGCTAACGCAATTTAACCTGCACACCGTTCTGAGCCTTCCCAAAGGTACGTTAGCACCATATTCAGGCGTGAACGTGAGTGTCTTATTTTTTGATAACATCGAGTCAAAAAAAGACATTTGGTACTATGAGCTAAGCTCGGATAAACCTTTGAATAAGTTAAACTCAATTACTGACTCTGATTTTGAGGACTTTACGTCATTGTACGAACGTAGAGAAGTTAGTGAACGTTCTTGTCTAGTAAACAAGGAGTCTTTACTAAAAGATAAGTCACTTAACCTCTCATTTTCTTTGCCTACGAAAGAAACGGGGTTGAAGTTCGACAAACAGAAAATGATTGCTTCATTGAAAAGTGAGCAATCAGCTTTGATGACATCCATTGAAAAGCACTTTGATAATATGTCTCGAAATTTCGAGTTAGAGTACATACATCATGCAATGTTAAAAGATGTGTGTAAACTTAGAAGCGGAAAGAATCTCAATAAAGATGACGTCGAAAACAAGGGAGAATTTCCGGTGTATGGGGGAAATGGGATAATAGGATATTATCTGGATCCCAATAGACCTGGAGACTCAATCATAATTGGAAAGGTAGGCGCACACTGCGGAAACATACACTTTTCATCTAAACCATATTGGTTAACTAGCAACGCGATAAGCTTGGAACTATTGGATACGACTAGGGTGTATTTACCTTACCTAGCTCATGTTTTAAAAAGCTTCGACTTGAACAATTTGGCAACAGGTACCGCACAAAAATTTTTTTCTATCAATCAGTTATATGAAGTGGAAGTTTCTTTACCTAGCCTAGAAAAACAAGTAGAACTAAGTGAGTGGTTTACTTCTATTGAAGAAAGTAAGAGTGAGGTACAAAGTACTTTAGCAAACTTTAGTAAGGGTTTTGGAGCTATCACAAGCGACTCAATTATTGAAAAGGCACTTAAGCAGCGAGACTAGTTTTCTCTGAAGTAACACCAGAAGTAACATCTTAAAGCTCTACTTTTGTAATTATGATTTTAATCAGAAAGATAGGTGTGATAGTAGAGTCCAGTAGCGGCACCAAATTCAAAAGAAAGCCCACCTAGTGTGGGCTTTTTTGTGCCTGTAATTCCTTGTTTTATCATAGTCTTAACCACTTCTTGGTCCCAAGAGATCCCGTGATGTGTTGGAAAATCCACCGTTTAAAGTCATCTCTAAAATAGTCTTTTAAAATTGAGCAGCTTCTAGGTTACTTCAGAGATTCGGATGCAGTGGCATAGTTGCTTAGGACAGCGGCATAGAGAACTTGAAATTCTGATTTATCGAGGAATGTTAAATAATTATAAATAAGGGGCTGCACAATGTAGATGCGTATTGTTGTAATACATTGAATAGCCACCGTATTGCTAAATGATAAATAGCCTTTTTGCACAGTTGTACAGTGAAATACAGTAAATTTAAGTGATGATCTGCGTCTAGTAAGAGATGTAACTAACAGTTTGGGAAATGGGTAGTTGACGTGATGACCGTTCAAAAAATAAGGTTATATTATTCATATTGATGAATATTCTCATTTTTGAGTACAAATTCACGTTGGTAGGCTAGATGGAACTCACTCCTGTATTAAAAGAACTGCAAGCTTTTGTGTATGCAGAACATGACGCTGGCATAGAAAATCTTCTAGAAACTTGGAAGAAACCTTTAAAAGAGAAACTATTAAAAGGCGAAACTCAACGAATAGAGTCAGTAAGGTATTCCGGCTCTAATCATCTGGAAGTCGTATTAGGTGATAACGAATCACGCTTTAGAGAAGGCGACATGATTTGCTTGCACCTTGGTGAACCAAGTAATCATAAGATTTTTGACCAAGTAACGATTGAGGCTGAAAGCGAGGGAGAGTGGCTGCTCAAAGTCAAGGTAGATCAAAGCTTACTTCCACAACTAAGTGAAGGCTGTTATGCCGACCCCGCAGGCATGGATTTGAAACCGTTTTATGATAAAGCTTTGGCTGATGTAGCAACATCGAAAGTCGGCAGAGACGTACTGCTTCCTATGCTTTCCGGCCAATTGAATACAGAAGCGATTTATGATGAAGACTTTGATGAAGCTGCTGATTATGCCGAATCTCGGGGGTTAAATGAAAAGCAGAGTGATGCCGTCGGGATTGGTGTTGCATCTAAATACTTAGCGTGTATTCAAGGCCCTCCTGGAACGGGAAAAACAAAAGTTATTAGTATTATCGCCAAGCTTCTTGTCGAAGCAGGACAGAGAGTTTTCATGACTTCTCATACCCATATGGCGATTAATAATGCACTCAACAAAATTGTAGAGGAAGGGGTTCCTGTTGCAAAAATTTGTGCGAGTGGCGGAAAGAAATCACTGAGTGACAAGGTAAAGCATTTTGAATACGCATCAAAATGGGAAGATATACCGGATACCGGGTATGTGATTGGAGCAACACCTTTTGCTACCTGTAGTGAGCGGCTTGAAAGCTTTACATTTGACACCATTATTTTTGACGAAGGCAGCCAAATAACCGTTCCATTGGCGTTAATGGCAATGAGAAAAGGGTGTCGATTTGTATTCGTTGGAGATCATAAGCAGCTTCCTCCTGTGATACTTTCTCAATCCGTTCTTGAGGACAGTTCGGCTTTCTCTAAGATGATTCTTGGCAATGAAAAGGTTTCGGTCTTGTTAAGCCAAACTTATCGGATGTCTCCAGCCCTAACTGAATGGCCTAGTAACTGTTATTACAAGGGCGAATTAGAATCGAAAAGACAACCAACGCTGTCATCATTTTCTTTACCTAAAAAACCTTACAAGTATTCCGACGTCCTCTCTAGCGATCGACCTTCTGTATTTATCAAAACTCCAGGGGTCAATGCCCGAAGTGTAAATAGAAAAGAAGCGGCGTTAGTGGCCGATTTGATAACCGCGGCTGTTGAAGCGGGTCTATCTGCTGAAGAGATAGGTGTCGTTACACCGTTCCGGGGTCATGCCAAAGCTTTAAAGTCTTGCCTTCAGGATAAGTTGGGGATATTTGGATCAAAATTAGTGGTAACGGATACCGTTGAAAGGATGCAAGGCCAAGAGCGGGAAATGATTGTAGTTTCATTCTGCTCCTCAGATCCGCAATACATTAGCGCTATCGCTGAATTCTTTTTCCAAGCGGAACGTCTCAATGTCGCCATTACTAGACCCCAGACTAAGTTGGTGATTGTAGGTCCCGAAATCACAGAAGGCATGCTGCAACAGGTGGATGATCCTAAGGTGCGACAAAACATTAAAGATTATAAATCTCTGGTTCGTCACTGTTATAAGGTGGAAGTAGATTAATGGCACATATAGATACGATTACAGGCTTAGACCGCAAGCATCGACGTCATTTCAAAAAGGTATTCAATAAACTTAATGACGAATTTTTTATTCGTGAGTCATTATTAGAGTCTTTACAAGTTGCTCCTTGTATTATTGAGGGGCCTTGCAATAGTTGGGTGTTTGTTGGAGTCCATTCAGAGAAACCAGATAGTATTAGTCTTTCTAAATTGTTGAAGTTTAATGACTCGATGTTGACGTTAGGTTTAAAGCCTATTCAGTATCTAGCTGTCGTCGATAATATGATTGTGGAAGAAGAAAGTACTTTCCAAATTGACGGTTCTCTCCAAGTTAATAGTTCTTTCTCTGATTATGTACAAATAATTGAGAACAAAACGTTTATTGAGCGCGGTGAAAAACTAATCCACGCCGCATTAACCGAGTTCACAATCGACTCACATTCACGAATCAAGCGCACGTTTTTTCCAGAGTCGGTTATTCCCGCACAGTGTAGTACTCGTCGAGGAAAGGCCTCCGTAGACAATACCGCAAAGCTGCTCCCATTTTTTTTAGATTACGATCAAGAATTGGCTACTAGGCTAGATATGGTTGAGTCTGTCGATTCTGAAGAAGAAGGTCAGGAAGACATTTCAGTAAGGTTGATAAATGGGGTGGCTGGGAGTGGGAAAACTCTGATTTTGATTAATCGTGCAGTTCTGTATTGTAAGAAATACCCGGAAAAAAAAGCACTTCTTGCGATACACAACAAGCCAGTGACGGAAGATATTAAATACAGGTTCGAAACCTGGCTTAAAGGTAAACCAGATAACCTTGAAATTGCTACCTTTCATTCATTTGCACTAAAGCAGTACAGTAAAAGCCATCAGCGTGTTAAGCCGGTATTTGGCGATGCGAATATGAAAGGAGAAAAAAAGACCGTTTTAAGTGATAAAAATGAAGCTTACACGCAACTATCGTTAACAGATGAGCAGATTTGGTCCGAGCTAGAGTACATCAATGACTATTTAATTAAAGATAAAGAAGAGTACTTGGAATTCGATCGACAAGGTCGTGGGTTTGCACTACAAAAAAGTCAGCGAGAACATATTTGGCATCTATATGTTGCTTTTTCTGCTCAGTTGTCGTCGGTTAAGAAATACCTACCGAGTTTATATATTAAGGAAGTTGCGTTATCAGACAAACCTCTTGAACAGTTTGATCACATACTGCTTGATGAGGCTCAATTCTTCGCGCCATCTTGGTTACAGTTAATTAAACGCTCATTGACGCCGGGGGGACAATTATTTATTTGTGCTGATCCTAACCAAGGTTTCTTAAAAAGCCGTTTAAGTTGGAAGAGCGTAGGTTTGAATGTTCGTGGGCGCACTAAGCGTTTGAATCATTCTTACAGAACGACTTATGAAATAATGGTCGCTGCGAACGCTCTACTTGATGACCTCGAAGGTAGCCCTGAAGATTACGTGAAGCCTGACTATGAAAAAATGGCCAGAGGACACAAACCTCAAATCATATATTCTCGAAATGCTCAAGATGAGAAAAAAAGGTTCTTGAATGAACTAGTAGTACTGGTGCAATCGGGAACAGTCGCTCTTCATCAGATCATGGTTTTATGCAGCCCAGAGTATAAACCATGGGCGCTAAAGCAAGATATTGAAAAACGTATTGGTTTAAATAAGGTCATTAACTACAATAACTCTAAAGAGTTAGCGGATAACGTAGGCAGTAAAATTAGGCTACTTAATATCAATAGCTGTACAGGCATGGAGTCTGGGACGGTGTTTGTTCTCGGTTGTGGTCAAATAATTAACCAGCCTAAGAATCTAGAGTTGAGTGATTCGGAAAGAGAAGAAGTATTGCAAGAATCAATGCGTAAACTTTATGTAGCAATGACTAGGGCTGGGCAAAAGTTAGTCGTTTTCAGCACTGAAGAGTTTCCAGTTAGCGTTGAAAAACATATTGAAATTACGGCGGAGGCCACCCAAGTTTAGAACTAAGCGCCAAAATGTTAGAGTAATTAAGAGTTTGGGAAAAGTACCGCCTAGAGCAAATTGAACGCATCAAATTGGCTATCATTTAGCATGACCCACCTCTCACAAGGTCATTCAAATCTAATGCTTTCTCGCACTATGCAACCAAGCCATATATCATCAAGGTAAGTTTCTTTCTTGGTTGGATATATGTCTATAACAATCTCTTTTTATGACAACAATGCACAGCAGTGCTTCGAGCAATACACTGCGACGAATTTCGAGGCTGTGCATGGTTCGTGGAAAGCATTTTGGCCGTTGTCGAAAGATAGAGTCTTGGATGTTGGCGCTGGAACTGGCCGAGATGCTCTTTGGATGGCAGAGCAACATTGCGATGTTTTTGCTGTTGAGCCCGCAGAAGCGATGCGCAAGATAGGGCAAAAGCATACTGGGACCCATGTTACATGGATCGATGATTCACTCCCTTCGCTGAGCAAAGTGATTAACTTGGGTTTTCGCTTTGACCTTATTCTAGTGAGCGCAGTGTGGATGCACATCGCGCCTTCGCATCGTGAACGTGCTTTTCGAAAACTTTCGAATTTGTTGGCACCGAATGGTCGGCTAGTCATTTCACTAAGGCATGGTGATTTTAATGACACCCGCCAATCATATAAAGTTAGTGGAGAAGAACTAGAGCAACTGGCAAAAGACTCTGCTTTAATTGTTCGACATGTATCATCGATGAATTCAGACTCATTGAATCGAGACGATGTAACGTGGCAAACGGTGGTGATGAGCTTGCCTGATGATGGCTCAGGCGATCTGACTAAAATTCGACATATTGTGGTTAATGACAATAAAGCGGCAACCTACAAACTCGCGCTACTTCGCACCCTGTTGCGGATTGCCGATGCTCACTCTGGTTCTGTGGTCGACAGAACCGATGGGAAAGTGGCAATCCCACTCGGTCTCGTGGCGTTGTACTGGATCCGCCAGTTTAAGCGCTTAATCGATATTGGTGATATCCAACAAAACAGCAATCCAAATAAGGGGTTAGGTTTCATAAAGCCAGATGGTTGGCACAAGCTAAAACATATTGGCGTTGACGATTTATCAGTAGGTTCCATTTTCGTCGGTGATGAAGCTAAAGCGCTTCAAGAAACGTTTAAAGATACACTCGATACCATCATCCAAAATCCTGTGAAATTTACTTATATCGGTGATAAACAGAATTGTGTATTTTCCGTTACTCGTAAGACAAAACGTAAGAAGAAAAACATTGTGTTAGACCGAGGTTTCTTTGAAAGCTATGGTTATTTTATTCTTGATGAAAGTTTATGGGAGTGCTTGCGTTTATTCCATTCGTGGATAGAACCTCTAGTGGTTAACCAGTGGGTGATAGAGATGCAAAAGTATAGTCGCAATCAAGCACGTAATATTTCTTTGCAGACTTACTATGATTATTTAGTTTGGGTAGAGAAAGATCACGATACTCGTGCTGTTCGCAAACGAGTAGACCAAATTACTCAGCAACAAGGCAGAGTCGAGAGTGTTTGGAGTGGTCAAAAGTTGCAGTCAACGTATCAAATCGATCACTGTTTACCTTTTGTATATTGGCCCAATAACGATAGATGGAATTTGTTGCCTTCTACAGCGGCAGAAAACAACAAAAAGAGCAATCGTGTTCCTAGCCAACAGCGTTTGCAGGATTCGAAGACTCGAATTGTAGAGTGGTGGACAATGGCTTGGTTGGGAACGGAGAGTGAGGATCGTTTTTTCCAAGAAGCATGCTTATCTTTGCCTAATGTTTCGCCGCAATGCCGTGATTTCGAAGAAGTCTTTGAGGCTATGAATTTGCAAATTAGAGGCGTCAAAAGCCGCTTACTAATCAACGAATGGCTATAATCTTTCGAACAGGCCACACAGTATTTTCTGAGTCGTAGTTTTAATCCTCTTGGGCTCCTTTGTTTGGTTGGCAGTAGGTGCATCGTACTTACTCGAGCTGCCAGTAGTATGAAAAATAGGATCAAACTTTTCCCTTTCGCTCATTTTGTAGGAGAGGTCTAGTTTTACTAACGCCATTAGTTTTGGACAAATACAAAGGTTGGTAAATGGCAGTCGCTTCCAATACAGCAAGCTATGTCATAAATATGGCTAGGCGAGTCAGGCGACTCGCCTAGCCAACGAGTTTATGCTGGGCTTAAGCTTTTAGTCCAGTAAGAAGGTTCTCCATATTGTTACTTTGTTGACGTAGCTGTTCGATATTACCTGTCGCAGAGCTGATCAGTTTACAAACGTTATCGGCTTGAGTTCTAACTTCCTCAACGCTTGAAGCAATATTATCGGCGACTGCGCCTTGTTGCTCTGCGGCTGTGGCTATTTGAACACTGGAATTAGAGATCGACTGGTTTCGGTCGGCAAGATCCCCAATTTCTTGATTGACTTCAGCCATCAGGCTTTGGCCTTCTTCTGCATTGTGCACGGTGACGTTCATTAACTTAGTCAATGACTGGCTGTTTTTTTGCAAAGCTTCTATCATCGATTGGATCTCAACTGTCGCTTGTTGAGTGCGTCCTGCTAACGCTCGCACTTCATCAGCCACTACCGCAAAGCCTCGGCCTTGTTCACCAGCGCGAGCGGCTTCAATGGCGGCATTCAGAGCAAGAAGGTTGGTTTGTTCAGAAATACCGTTGATGGCCATGACCACTTCGTCGATTTTAGCCGCATTGGAATCTAACTCTTCGACGGCTTCAGAGGCTGAGCGAACTTCGTTGGCGAGGTTAGAAATAGAGTTAAGGGTATTGGAAACCTTCCCTTGTCCTTGCTGCGCGACACTTTGAGCTTCTTCCGTCTGGTTACTCGAATCGTGAGCTAAGCTTGCCACCTCTCGAATAGAACACGCCATTTCTTCGGTAGCGCTCGCCAAAGAGTTTAAGTGTTCTTGCTGAATATTCGATAGTTCTGAGCTTTGCTGAGTGGACTGGTTTAAATCTGAGCTGATTTGTTGCATCAATGCCATTGACTCTTGAATGGATGCCACCATTTTTTGCTCTCGATCCGCCAATTTGTCTATGGTGATCGCGATGGTACTGAACTCATCTCGTACCAGGAAAAAATTCATACGTTGAGTGAGATCGCCATCTGCCAGCGTCGATAGTGCTTTATTCATTGTGAACATAGCACCGCCGATGAACGTCATGATGTAGTAAACACCGATGGCCATGACGAGTATGGTCAGGGCAATAAGTCCGATTTGTAAGGTGCTCATTGAGTTCCAAATATTTACATCATGTGACGCAATGAGAGAATAGGCGCCGTTTAGAACACGAATGGAGCCTTCACCTGAACCCAATGAAATACTATCTGAGCTTGCTATGATTTGACTTATTTGTTGCTTCGACAGGTTTCCTTCTTCGATGAAACTTTTCATCAAAACAAGCTCTTCCTGATAAAGGTTATCGAGCATTGTGTCTGAAGCATTGTCTAAAACAAGCGTTAGGATACCAAGAGCAAGTAACGGGAGAATCAAAAGGAGATAGAATTTTTCTTGAATTTTTAAGTGGATGAGATATTTATCGATCCATCGAAAAGCAGTTTCTTTCATAATAGTAATATCCAAATAGAACAGACCCAATTCTCACTATTGATAATTGGAATAAATAGACATGACGAATATAACATTTTTGACATTATGGGCGCATAGATATGATTGAAAATTGCTATAGGTTCACAGTATCTGGCACGGTTCAGGGCGTTGGCTTTCGGTATTTTACGGCCATGAAAGCCAAAGAGTTGAACATAATGGGTTACGTAAGAAATATGGCGAATGGAGAGGTTGAAGTCGTCGCGATAGGCAGTGATAAAAAGCTGAATGAATTGAGTGCTTGGTTAAGGAAAGGGCCACGTTTGTCGAATGTTTCTGAGGTAAAAATGGAGGCAGCGATTGCTCCTCCTTGCCATGACTTTAGAATCAGCTAATCGACTATTCGGTGAACCAAGCTTTAATTTTACAGACACTTCGCTGGTTTTGGTAGTCCAGCCAGTTTCGTGGCTTGTTTTGCTGGGCCTTTTTTGAAGAGCTTAAAGAGGTACTTGCTGTTCCCTTTCTCTGGACCGTGTGCTTTTTCCATCGCTTTAACCAACATTCGTACCGCTGGAGAGGTATTGAACTCTATGTAAAAATCTCGAACAAAATGGATGACTTCTAAGTGAGCATCCGTGATGTCAATGCCTTCTTCTTTTGCAAGGATAGCGATCATGCCTTCTTCCCAATCTGAATGATTAAGCAGGTACCCTTGGGCATCGGTTTGAATTTCTTTATCGTTAAATATAAACATAAGACGTACTTACTTAGAAGTGAATTGTATACAGTGATTAGGAAACGAGGCTAGGGTACCTTAGCTTGCTGGATAAACTCAAGTACCTTGTTCGCCTCAATGAAAAATGGCTGATTACACGAAAAAACCCAAGAACGATGTCCTTGGGTTTCAATGTTTAACACTCTCAATTCACATAGATGTGAATATCAAAGCACGTTAGTCATTATTGTTCATAATGCCTAGGATGCTGAGTAGGCTGATAAAGATGTTGTAGATCGAGACATACAAAGTAATCGTTGCTGAGATATAGTTTGTCTCACCACCACGAATGATGCTTTGAGTTGTCATTAATATCGCCATGGTAGAGAACACGATGAATAGGCTGCTCAATGCAAGGCTTAAAATCGTTGACTGGATGAAGATGCTAGCAACTACGCCAACTACCAGTACAACAAACAACGATAGCATTAGACCACCCATCATTGATAAGTCGCGCTTAGTCGTTAATGCGTATGCGGAAGCAGCAATAAACGATAATGCTGTACCGCCTAGTGCAGTAACGATAACGTCACCCATTCCAGCACCTAAGTACATGTTTAAGATTGGTCCTGTGGTGTAACCAAGGAAACCAGTAAAAACGAATGTTAGACCTAGACCCAAACCATTGTTACGGTTCTTTTCAATCATGAATAGAAGGCCATAAAATGCGACTAACATGATAATAAAACCAGGGTGTGGAAGGTTCATTGCCATAGATGCGCCTGCAACAACCGCAGACCATAATAAAGTCATGGAAAGCAGTGCGTAGGTATTACGCAAAACTTTATTCGTTTGTAGGGCACTTTCCTGAGTTGAAGTGCGGGTAAACATAGGACTGTTCATAATCTTCCTCGTGAAGAGTTTATCTTGATAAGTCTATTTATGGGGTCGTTGGTGTAAAAAATCAACCCATGATGTAACTAACGTTAAATAAAATAATAATGGAAAATAGCGAATTGTGTACTTCAAAAGATGTAACACAATATAACTAAAAAAAGAGGTGACTATGATCACCTCTTTCTCTGAGTGTGTGCAAACCTAATACATGGATTTGCACACACTGCATCTATAATGCACGGAAATCAGTGCTTTTAATGATGTAAAATCTGAGCCAGGAAGTTTTGAGTTCGATCGGATTGCGGATTCTCAAAGAAATCTACAGGGTTGTTTTCTTCAATGATTTCGCCTGCATCCATGAATATCACTCGGTCTGCCACTTCTTTGGCGAAGCCCATTTCATGGGTTACACAAAGCATGGTCATTCCTTCTTCTGCGAGCTCAACCATAACATCCAGTACCTCGCGAACCATTTCTGGATCCAGTGCAGATGTTGGTTCATCAAACAGCATAACTTGTGGATTCATACACAAAGATCGGGCAATAGCGACACGTTGCTGTTGTCCACCAGACAACTGTCCTGGGTATTTATCGGCTTGTTCTGGTATTTTTACACGCTCAAGAAACTTCATCGCAATGGCTTCTGCTTCATCTTTGGGCATTTTTTTAACCCAAATTGGCGCTAATGTGCAATTTTCTAGCACGGTCAAATGTGGGAATAAGTTGAAGTGCTGAAAACACATGCCAACATCACGGCGCACTGCTTCAATGTTTTTTAGGTCTTCAGTCAATTCATTACCAGAAACAAAGATATGACCTTTTTGGTGCTCTTCTAAGCGGTTAATACAACGAATCATTGTTGATTTTCCTGAACCTGATGGCCCACAGATGACAATTTTTTCGCCTTTTTTAACTTCTAGATTAATGTTTTTAAGAACGTGGAACTCACCGTACCACTTGTTCATGTCTTTTAACTCGATCATAAGACCTTGTGAGTTGTTGTCTGATTGCTGCGTCATAATACGTCCTTGATCTTCTTAATTATCGTTTGTGACCGGTGTGAAGCTTGTTTTCTAACCATATCGAATATCTCGACATGCCAAAACAGAACACCCAGAACACTAACGCGACAAATACATAACTTTCTGTTGAATATCCGAGCCACTCAGGGTCGGTATTCGCTGCTTGCCCTATACCCAATACATCAAACATACCAATGATGAGAACGAGACTGGTATCTTTAAATAAGCCAATGAAGGTGTTCACGATTGAAGGAATCGTGATTTTCAGTGCTTGGGGAAGGATAATTAAACCTGTTTTTTTCCAGTAACTTAACCCCAATGCATCGGCTGCTTCGTATTGACCTTTAGGTATCGCTTGTAATCCACCACGTATAACTTCGGCCATATAGGCGGAACTGAACAAGACCACACCGACTAGCGCGCGGATGAGTTTATCCGTTTCCATCCCTTCGGATAGAAAAAGCGGTAACATGACTGATGCCATGAATAAGACGGTAATCAGTGGTACACCACGCCATATTTCAATGTAAACCGTACACATACTGCGGATGATAGGCATTTCAGATCGGCGGCCTAAGGCTAAAGCGACACCAATAGGCAACGATACGACAATACCAACCAGTGCAATGATCAGTGTAACCAGCAATCCGCCCCATTTGTGTGTATCGACAACTTCTAATCCAAACACACCACCGTAAAGTAGGCCTGCGATCAGAAACGGGTAGACATTGACAAAGAACAGCCAAATCCACGTTCGCTTAGGCGTTTTTTCGTAAGCAAGTAGACCGACGAAGATTGCCAGCGTGATGTAGAAAAGGCGAGGGCGCCATAGTTCTGCCTCTGGATAGAAGCCATACATAAACTGGTCCCAACGGACACTAATGAATACCCAGCAAGCTCCTTCACTGGTACACGCATCACGCGTGGTTCCGATCCAGTCTGCACTTAGGATTGCCCAGTCTGCAATTACCCACAGAAGTGAGAAAGAGAAATAGGCAAGGACAAGCGTGATAACACTGTTTATCGGCCCATTAAAAAGGTTTTTTCTTAACCAACCGACCGGCCCAACAGTATTGCCTGGAGGCGGAAGGTCAGGTTGAAATTGATGTATGCTCATCTTATCTCTCCACCAACGCAACTTTGCGGTTGTATATGTTCATCAAAGCCGACGTTAACAAGCTTAAGGTCAAGTAAACGCCCATTGTCATTGCGATAACTTCAATGGCCTGGCCTGTCTGGTTTAGCGTAGTACCCGCAAAAACGGAGACTAGATCTGGGTAACCAATAGCCATAGCTAGTGATGAGTTTTTAGTCAGGTTTAAGTACTGGCTAGTTAGCGGTGGAATGATAATTCTCAAAGCTTGTGGGATAACAACAAGCTTAAGAGTTCTAGCTCGTGGGATTCCAAGTGACATTGCGGCTTCAGTTTGACCGTGGCTCACGGCATTGATACCCGATCGAACAATTTCTGCAATGAAAGAGGCTGTATAGATACTTAATGCGAGCATTAGAGCGGCAAGTTCAGGAATGATACTGATGCCACCTTTAAAGTTAAAACCTTTTAGCTCTGGGTACTCTGCAGAAATTGGCATGCCCATCAAAACATACACAATCAGCGGTATACCAATGATCAGTCCTGCAGCAATGCGCCCCATTGGTGTTTGTTGGCCGGTTAACTTTTGTCTGTTTTTAGCCCAAATATTAATCGCAAATGTCGCGATAATACCAATGATAAAGGCTGCGATAACAATATTACTGCCTTGCTCAAAGATCGGCGCAGGAAAATACAATCCACGAACATTCAAAAAGATAGCTTCGCCTAAACTCATGCTTTGTCGAGCAGAAGGTAAAGCTTGAAGAACAGCGAAATACCAAAAAAAGATCTGTAAAAGAAGGGGGATGTTTCGGAATATCTCGATATACACAGCAGCAAAGCGGCTCACTAACCAGTTAGAGGAGAGCCTTGCTACACCCATCGTAAAACCGATAACCGTTGCTAGGATGATACCAAGAACAGACACAAGTGCCGTGTTAAGTAAACCAACAAAGAAAGTTCTACCATATGAGAACGTTTCATCATATTCAATAAGTGTTAAACCTATACCGAAGCCCGCTTCTTGCTCTAGAAACCCAAAACCAGTGGCAATGCCACGAGCATCAAGGTTAGTGAGAGCATTGTTGACAATGGTATAGACGAAAAAGAACAAAGCCAATACGGCAACTATCTGGAAGACGACAGATCGAAAAGTGGGATTGTAGAGCAGGCTAGCACTCTTTCCCTGCGGGGAAGGCGCAGTACTTTGATTGGGTTTCATACAACAATAACCTCAAAATCCATTTTTATTATAAAACTTACTGATTTTCATAATTGTTTTATACGTTAAACTTTAAATAGCAAAAGGGCGGCCTAAACCGCCCATTTTGTATAGTTATTAACGGATTGGTGGAGCGTACATAAAGCCGCCAGCGTTCCAAAGTGCGTTAACACCTCGAGAAATCTGTAGTGGTGAGCCTGTACCAACAGTACGTTCAAAACTCTCACCGTAGTTACCTACTTGCTTAATGACTTGGTAACCCCAATCATCAGGAATCCCAAGAGCTTTACCTTTAGGGCCGTCTACACCAAGAATACGCTTGATGTTTGGATCGGTAGATTTAAGCATTTGCTCAGCATTTTGAGAGGTAATGCCGTACTCTTCCGCGTTAATCATTGCGTTTAGAGTCCACTTAGCAACGTTAAACCATTTGTCGTCATCTTGACGAACAACTGGGCCTAGTGGCTCTTTAGAGATGATTTCAGGAAGTACCATCGCTGAAGAAGGATCCTGAAGGTTCAAACGAAGCGCGTAAAGACCAGATTGGTCGGTTGTGAGAACATCACAACGGCCTGCGTCGAAGCCTTTTGATGTTTGAGCCGCTGTATCAAATACAACTGGCTTGTAAGCCATACCTTGGTTACGGAAGTAATCCGCTAGGTTTAGCTCAGTCGTCGTACCTGATTGAACACATACTGATGCGCCATCAAGTTCTTTTGCGCTAGTAAGACCTAGGTCTTTCTTAACCATGAAACCTTGACCATCGTAGTAGTTAACACCGACAAAGTTCAAACCCAGCGCGGTATCGCGGTGAAGTGTCCATGTTGTGTTACGTGATAGAACATCGATTTCACCAGATTGAAGAGCGGTGAAACGTTCTTTAGCCGTTAGCGGTACATACTTGACTTTAGTTTTGTCGCCCAGAACTGCTGCTGCAAGTCCTTGACAATATTCTACATCAATCCCTTCCCACTCACCTTTCGAGTTTGGGTTAGAAAACCCTGGTAGACCAGTACTGACACCACAAGTTAGAAAACCTTGTTTAGTAACTTTATCAAGAGTGCTGTCTGCAGCTGCAGCTGTTGTCGACATTAGGGCAGTCGATGCAGCTACTACAGAAGCAAGAAGTGTTAGTTTATTTGTCATTTGTATCCTTCCTGTATGATCCATGTTAAACCAGGTGACACCTGATACAACGTGCTAAAAATGTTGTTATTGATTTTTTAGTTGAAAAATAGCAATTTTCGTTCTACTCATATCAACTATTTTTAAGCGTAGGTAAGGTTTTGTATTTTCTCAAATATTTATAGTGAAAAGATATTTGACGAGAATCACAATACCGAACAGTTGTTAGAATGACGAAATGTTACTAGCTTGTAAATAGTGCAACAGCGCACCCTATAAAAGCAACAGAACGAACGCCGTTAAGTAAACTGTAAACAAAGTGTAAAAAAATGTATATTTCTCCAAGATCGGAATTACAAACTGCATAACGCATTAAATTCGGTTAAAAATAAATACGTAGACGGTAAATAATGAAATTGTTGCCCCAATTCTGGTAGGATGTACCTAACAGAGAAATAACCAGTTCAGGGATTGAAATGCAGTATTTTCCACTTTTTATGGACTTAAATAACAAACCAGTTTTGGTTGTCGGTGGTGGTGAAGTCGCTTGCCGAAAAGTTGATTCACTACTGAGGGCAGGGGCTCTCGTTACGATTACCTCGCCTAAAATAGACGACTATCTTCAGGCGCTTGTGACGGATAAAAAATGCCAATGGTTTCAGCATTTTTATTCATCTGACTGCATTCGAAAAGAGTATGTTCAAGTATGGGCAACAACGGATAACCCAGAGCTCAATCACCAAGTGCATAAGGATGCTAAGCGTCAAGGGATCATGGTTAACGTGGTCGATGATCTTCCCTATTGTGATTTTATAACGCCTTCTATGGTCAATCGAGGACGTATTCAGATAGCCATATCAAGCGGAGGCGCATCACCCGTATTGATCCGTAATATCAGAGAAACTTTAGAAACGGTTTTACCCCACAACTTAGCGCTCGTAGCCGACTTTGCTGCCTCAAAACGAAATTCAATAAAAGAATACCTTCCGACCGTCGATCAAAGAAGAAAGTTCTGGGAACAGTTTCTCAACTCTTCTACCGTTAATGAGGCAAAGACTCGAGAGCAGTTAGAGCATCATTATATTGAGCAGTTAGAGTCAGGCACCAATGACAATGGGTTTTGTTTTTGGATATGTTACGGCGATGACGTTGAGATGCTGACACTAAAAGCGATGCGCTATATGCAGCAATCTGAGTTGGTCTTGCATCATCAGGACTGCCCGTTTGATTTTATCGATTTATCACGACGAGATGCTGAGCGAGTTAGCTTTCAGTCTCCTATCGACTTAGCCGATGAACTGCAAGCTGCGAGAGAGCAGGGTAAACGAGTGTGTGTGTTTATTTCCGACAACAGTCATGAATATGCTTTACTGATGAAAAATGATCCATTTTTGCTTCCTGGTAGCGCTAAATCCTGTTAGCACGAAATCACGCTTGCGGAGTGGAAGCCGGTTACTGAAAAAACGGTTTAAAAAACACTTAAAAATGCATTTTAAAAAAAGCACGATGAAGACAACATGTTCAGTCTTCATCGTGCTTTTGTCTTTAACGCTGCGCTACTCTTTTAAGAGCTCTTTCTTTTAAGAGCTCTTTCTTTTAAGAGCACTTTGAACAACGTTTAGTCGCGGAAGTTTTCAAATTGGAACGGTTGGCCAAGTTCGCCGTTCTTAACCAAGGCCATAACAGCTTGTAGATCATCGCGTTTTTTGCCGTTAACACGAACTTTGTCACCTTGAATTGAAACTTGTACTTTTATTTTTGAATCCTTCACGGCCTTAACGATTTTCTTCGCTACAGGGGTATCGATGCCTTGCTTGAAAGAGACATTCTGATGCCAACTTTTACCCGTTTGCTCAGCCGTTAGAGATTCCATAGCACTGGGATCAATGCCACGCTTGGTCAGTTGCCCACGCAGGATGTCGCGCATTTGCTTTAGTTGAAAGTCGCTCTCTGTAGAAAGCTTGACGTTTTCATCTTTTAGCAACTCAAAACTGGCAGTAACGTTACGAAAGTCAAAGCGAGTAGTTAGCTCTCTAGATGCGTTATCTACGGCATTTTTTAATTCAACCGTATCGATTTCGGAAATAATATCAAAAGAAGGCATGTTTCTGTCCTTATGTGAATTTTTTAACGTTTTTTAACCGCACTGGCTAACATATCAAGCATGGTTTCAGTGTCGTTCCAGCTTAGGCAAGGGTCTGTAATTGATTGACCATAGGTCAAGTTATCCAAATCCTTCATTGGCTGATTGCCTTCAATAATGAAGCTCTCTGCCATAATACCAGCGATACGGTTTTTACCCGATTGGATTTGAGCACAAATATCTTTGGCTACATCCAGCTGCTTTCTGTGCTGTTTTTCACAGTTGGCATGACTGAAGTCAACCACCAAACGGGTCGGTAAAGAGAATTCATCTAACTGTTCGCACGCATTTTCTACGGACTGCGCATCAAAGTTAGGGCCTTGGTCGCCACCACGTAAAATGACATGTCCAAATGGATTTCCACTGGTGCGATACACCGTCATTCGGCCATTTTTGTCTGGTGAATAGAAATAGTGAGAGGCACTGGATGCGCGGATCGCATCAATGGCAATTTTTACATTACCGTTGGTACCATTTTTGAATCCAACTGGGCAAGAGAGCGCAGAGGCCATTTCTCTGTGTATTTGAGACTCAGTGGTACGAGCGCCAATCGCTCCCCAGGAAATCAAGTCAGCAATGTACTGACCAGTTATCATGTCTAGAAACTCAGTCGCGGTTGCTAAGCCCAGCTTATTGATATCTAACAGTAGCTTACGCGCCTTGTTTAAACCTGCTTCCAACGCGTATGAACCGTCAAGGTTAGGATCGGTAATAAGACCTTTCCAGCCGACGACGGTTCTAGGCTTTTCAAAATAGGTGCGCATAACAATAAACAGTTCATTGCTGTATTGTTGCTGAATATTTGCTAGCTTTTCTGCATAGTCTAGTGCGGCTTCAGTATCATGTACCGAGCAAGGCCCAACAATAACCAGTAAACGATCATCTTGGCCCGTCAATATATTCTCTATCTGGCGACGAGAATGAGCGATTTTGCTAGCAACGTCTTCTGTAATGGGATGAGCGCTTCCAAGCTCTGCCGGTGTCGGCATTGGACCCAATGCTTGGGTTCTTAATTCATCTGTTTTTAATGGCATGTACTTGCCTGTCCCTTCAATTGCGAAGCGGTAAAGATAACGGAATTGGCTCTAGGAATAAACCGTTTCGCATTATTCTTTCTTATATATAGGGTTTTATCCGCAACAAGCATTTTTGATCGGCCAGCGGGTTAACCATTCTCGATTATAAAATCGAATTCATGTTTTCCTTGTATTACCGTTACGCAATAGGTATTTTCGATAAAAAATAGCGGTTAAAGGACATGGAGCAGTAATGAGTCTTCCAAATAACAACAGTTTAGTTTCTGGTCTAACACTAGGGGATGCATTTCCATCTTCACAAATACAGACGAATGGACAGCATATTTATATATCCCTTACAGAACTCATCATGGACAAGGTGTTTTACCACCCCTCGTTAGTCGATGGTAATAATGCATTATCGGATATTGAGCAGACTTCCCTTGATGCGATATTGGCTGGGGAAAGTGTTCAAAACCATTTTGTTTCCAGCCTGTGTACGCAGGTAGAAAGTGCGATTAAAGAAACTCATAATAATGTACGCATTTGCTTGAGTGGTGGAGACAGTGATGCTTTTCGTTCGCTAATTGCTGGAAAAATTGAAGAAAAGGAAGCGAACCCTGCTCTTGGAGCCCGTGGTGTTATCCGTTTTGCTTCCTCTTTTTATGCCTCTGCGTTTGCATTAGAGTGCCAGGTGATCAAATCATTACGCGAAAAGGACATTGATGTAGAAATTATTGTGCCTTTTGTTCGAACGTTGGCTGACGCTGCAACTATCATAGACAAATTGGCAGAACAAGGTCTCCCAAGAGGCTTAAATGGCTTGAAAGTATTATTTAGCGTCGATGTTCCTTCTTCTGTGTTACTTGCTGAGCGATTACTGCATTACTTCGATGGTGCCGCCATTCATTTGGAGAATTTGGCACAGTTTACTCTGGGTATTGATAGAACATCAGAAAAGTTACAAAACAGCTTTGATGTCGATAATGAAGCTGTTATTCAACTGGTTGATATGATGGTGAAAGCGGCTTCTAACTCAAAGAAACCTCTGCTTGTTGTTGCTCACGCTATTGATGAAAACAAAAAGCTTCATCATTACTTATTAGAGAACAACGCATTAGAGATTATTGTTACCGGGTAACTCTCTATTTTGGTTCTCCACCTGTGAATCACTGAGATATGTGATTCACAGCGTTTAAGTCGATTGAAAAGACGCCAAGTTCTTATGAACCTGGCGTCTTTTTTTGTTGATTTATTGTTAACTGTCTACTTATTGAGCCACCAGCATTGACAAATCAATGCGATCTAGGTGAACTGGTCAGATGACTGGTTATAAGGAAATGACTGTGCTATCAAAAATTCAAAAGGCAAACATCTATCTATCGTTATTTGGCTTTTTCAAAGTTCCTTTTATTTGGTTATCACGGCCGAAGATTTTGAAATTGGATGACGATTGCGTTGAGGTCAAAATCCCGACAAAGCGACGAAGCAAAAACCACCTTAACAGCATGTACTTTGGCGTTTTGTGTGTTGGGGCAGATGTTGCCGGTGGCTTCATGGCGATGAGCAAAGCGCAAGCAAGAGGCGAAAAGGTTTCACTCGCGTTTAAATCGGTCAAAGGCGAGTTTTTAAAACGCCCAGAAGCGGATGTGCATTTTTATTGTGACGATGGTGAACTGATCGATAAAATGCTGGATGAAACGATTTCCAGTGGTGAACGAGTTAATCAAGAAGTGAAGATCACAGCCACTTGTCCAACCTTACATGGGGATGAACCAATGGCTATTTTTTATCTCACGCTGTCTCTAAAACGTCGCTAGCTAGGGGCTTTGTCGTCAAGTTCTATAGATTCAATGGCGACGATTTTGCTTCGGTTAAGAATGATTTTCCATCGATAATAACGTACTTCATCGTTATGATTGTCTTCTTTGACGATCAAATTGAGTAAATGCCTTTTCTCAACCGATTCTTTTGTTACCTGACCACTATTGAGTTGGTAAAGCTTATTCGACCCTTTATCCATTAACCGCGTTAAGTTGCGCATACTGAGTTGCAGCGTTTCACGGGTCTCTTCATATCCACTCATAAAGCGTGACGTCGACATTTCGGTTTCGGAACGATAATGAAGGATTTGCTCTTCACGTTGAACAACCCGCTTCTTACGTATCTGAGAGATGCGATCCGGTATTTTGTTCATGGCAGTATAGTCAAGCCACTCATGTTTTTGTCCAACGGCTTTATTCGTGGTGGGATCGATATATTTTCGACGCCACTTGGCTTTACCTTTGCGAATGATGCGCCAAAGAACGTCTCTTAAGTCGTCTTTAAATATTTCTCTCAGTGCGTAGATAAAAGACATGGCCACAATAAATGAAGCCGTAATTTCACCCCAGTAATCACGAGCAACAATCGCAGTAATGGTAACGAAGACCATCACGAGCCCAGTGGCGATGCCTTTAACTGCGCGCTTCATGTTTTTTCCAAGCGAGGTGACTTTCTCTTTCAGAACGATAGGGTGCTCGATAAGGCGCCGTAGAAGACGCATCTTGTTACTCATTCGAGTGGCATCTTCTCGAACTTTCTTAGAGTTATAGTTGTTGAGCTTTCGATGTGCGGTTTCTTTTTCCACAATCGTGATCAGACGCTCTTTCACCGTTTTATAGTCCCCATCGCGCGGCATATGAGCGACAAGTGACATGAATTTTTGCCCTGTATACCAAGAAAGGTAATTATCGATATTGGCGTAGTACCGTTTTAAACTCTCTTCAAACGGTATGGCTCTTCGAAGCCGCTTAAGGATATCTAAAGCCAGCTCAATGACTTCGTCAACATCATCGGCATTGACGGTTTCAACATTGTGCTTGTTGAGCTCACCCACGGCTTTATCCAGCGCTATTACATACTGATACGCAAACAAACTTAGACTGACTCGATATTGGGTTGTGGACAATCGCCCCCGTTTTGCGAGTCGGCTATGCACTAAAGGAAGCAGTGTTTTATCACTAAAGTAGGTTCTTTTCTGATTAATCGAGCTGTAATAGTAGGCAGACTCGCTAAGTACTTCTGGCGATAAGCCGAGCTCACCGGGCACAAATAGGTAGATATCGAGATCTGATTTCTTGGTCAATGCCATGGCGTGAGAGATTTTGAGAGTAATAGCGTCATGTTTATCGACGGTGACCAAATAGCGCTCCTGAAATTTATCGAAAAATTAATGAATAGAACTAGGGAAAGGATAACAGAGTTTAGTTATAATCTCCGTAAATTTAAAAAGAGACAGATAAAATGATTAATGTTGGTCAAGTGAACCGATTAGAAGTAGTAAGGAAGGCCGATTTTGGCGTATTTTTAGACGCTGATGATTTTGGTACGACTCTATTACCTAAAAAACACCTCCCTGAAGGGGTAGAAGTTGGCCAGTACCTCGATGTATTTTTGTATTTCGATTCTGAAAATCAATTAGCGGCGACCACCGAAACACCGATCGCACAAGTTGGCGAATGGGGTCTTATGGATGTTGTTGGCGTGAACAGTACGGGGGCTTTTGTCAATTGGGGTGTGACAGCGAAAGATTTGCTCGTGCCATACAGTGAACAGCGCGGGAAATTGCGTGAAGGGTCTAAGATCTTGGTGTATGTTTATTCAGATAAAGCATCGGGTCGAATTGTTGGTACAACCAAGTTCAATAAATTGCTGGATAAGACACCGGCAAGTTACACCGTTAATGAGCAAGTTAACTTGCTGATCGCAGAACGCAGTGATCTTGGTTATAAAGCGATCATCAACGGTGAGCATTGGGGAATGATTTTTCCATCGGATGTGTTCGGTAAACTGTTTGTTGGTAAGCAGTTGAAAGGCTACATTAAATCAGTAAGAGATGATGGAAAGATAAATGTGTCGCTGCAAAAAATTGGAGTGGCGAAAATGGATGAGCTGAGCCAGAAAGTGATGGACTTACTTGAGAAAAAGGAAGGCTTTTTACCGCTCAATGACAAGTCATCTCCTGACGCGATATTTACCACATTTAGAACCAGCAAAGGTACGTTTAAGAAAACGATCGGTGGTTTGTACAAACAAGGTAAAATTACGATCGATAGCGATGGTATCCGACTCGTAAAATAGTAGCGAGACCCAACGCAAAAAAAGGGCCCAAAACGTCCTGTTCTGGGCCTAGGGGAAAGACTCTAATACAGAGCCTACTCTAATCATTTATACTCAGTCGCTATTTTACTCAGTAACTCTTTTACAAATTAACTCTTTTACTCAGTAACTCTTTTTCTCAATAGCGACGTTCACTCGATAACGGCCTATTTTCGATAGTCATAGCGACTCAATTTACAGGGTCGTCATGTTTCATCACTTACGAAAATTATAGTACAAGATAGCAATAAAATGCGTGTGCATTAGAATTTCATACTATTTTACTAGGCTCTCAAAGAGTTTTTTGGTTCTAAAAGAGATTCTTATCTCGAACGAGCTCACGGGGAAGCCCATTTTTGACTCGATTTCCTACCCATTTTCCTAATCCAATCACATCGTTACCTAATTTCACGATAACTTCGCCTTTTCCTGCTGGCGTATCTGGTCGAACGTCTCGACCCATAAACCATTCACGAGCTTCCTCAGTCGAAAGAACTACACTGTTTGCCTCCGTGCCTAAGGCGAGCGTTGTTGCGACTTGATGCTGCCAGCGGTAGCCCTTTTTGTGAGATTCTGCGATTTTGATGCCCATTCTAGAAAAGCGGAGTTCACCAATCATCGGTTCTAAGGCATTTGGAAATAACCAGACATCTTTGTCTCTGAGCCATACTGAACTATCAGTAGGCAGTGCAATGTTTAGGGATGCCTCAAGCTCTTTTTGAATCTCAATTTGTACTTTTTCAGTCGCTTTTTCAAACGGAAATTTACCCATGCGTTTTTTGACTTGTGGTGGTACTGAACGGCCGGTTTTTCGGATGCGAGCGACGAAAAAACCTTCACAGTCGTAAACCTGTGGGAATATATGCAAAAAGCCTTCTTCAGTGGTCGCAAGCTCGGCATTAGGGAACAATGCATTTAAGTGTTCAAACTCGACCAGATCGCCAAATGTGTCTTTTAAATGATGGCAAACCTGTTGGTTTTTGTAAGTACTTAGAGTACAGGTTGAATAGACAAGAACGCCGTTCGGCTTTAAGGCGTGGAAAGCACTTTCGATGAGTTCTTTTTGTGTGTCGGCAATGCTTTTTACCGATGCTAAACTCCAGTTTTTCATCGCGTCTGCATCTTTGCGAATGGTTCCTTCGCCAGAGCAGGGGGCATCAATGAGAACCGCATCAAATTGCTCAGGTAGCCAGCCACCAAACACCTTGCCGTCAAAATTACTTAAGGCGGTATTCTTTATTCCACACCGCTCAATGTTGGCATGCAGAACTTTGACTCGGCTTGCCGAATATTCATTGGCCACTAAGATGCCGCTATTATTCATTAACGCAGCAATTTGGGTCGTTTTTGAACCAGGGGCTGCGGCCATGTCGAGAACGGATTGATATTCAACATTTGCGTTGTCGAACAGAGCGGTCACGGGCATCATTGAGCTGGCTTCTTGGATATAGAAAAGACCAGCCATATGCTCAGCCGAGTTACCCAGAGGCACGTTAGACTCGTCGGCTGTGATCCAAAAACCTTCTTCACACCAAGGCACTGGCTCCAAGCCCCAACCTTTGATGGCGGCTCGCTCCTTAAATTCTGAAACGGTTACCTTCAGTGTATTGACTCGAATACTTTTACGTAAGGGACGTTTGCATGCGTCAATAAAGTCCTGCATGTTAAGTGATGAAGGAAGAATAGACTCAATTTCGCGTAGAAACTCATCAGGTAGTTGAATATTAGAATGCACAGAGATTGCTCGGATAAAAATGTTGCCGGAATTATAACTAAATTACGCCTTTTAAAAATAGAAAAAGCAGCGATGTCGCTGCTTTTTTAAAGAGTGAATGATTGACGGCTATTGCCTATTATCTATTGCCAAGAGCCAAGAGCTTAAAACTTAAAACTTAGGGCTTAGGGATTGGCGTTCTCCAACGAGGCCATTTATCTTCTGGGCTAGGGTATAAGAAGAAAGACTGCTCTTTTGATGCGATAGGTTCTAGTTGCTTCCCTTCAGGCGTTGCAAACGTGATGCCTCCATTCAATATGCTGTCTAGGGTGCCAGATTTAATATTGGCACCGGAGAGACCGATAGAAACATCCATACCTGACGTGTTCCAGAACACACTGTTTGATCGAACAAGGTAAGCGTATTGGCTATCAATTCGTATTGTCGAAATGATACGGTCAGCAAACTCGCCAAGTTGGACGTCAATTACTTGCCCAACTGGCATCTCGCGATAGAGCACTGGCGTTCCAACGGAAACTGAACCACGCTTTTCACTTTGAAGAATAAAAATAGCCCCGGGCTGATCTTTTGGCGTTGGTTGGAGCTCAAAATGGTTGGTTTTGTCCCCTTGCCCCGGCTGAACTAGGATAGTTGGCGTTAAAATGCTTTCAATGTTTTCAACACCAGACAAGCTGATTTTAGGTTTAGCTACCCAAAAATAACTGCCATTTCTGGCAATATACTGTGAGTATTCAGGTAATATTCGCGCCTTTAACTCGATCTGTTTGTTGTTAAAGTCTGGAGTGACTTGAGTGACTTCACCGACTTTTATCCCATTATATTTTAGGCTTGTCCCTTGGCTGACGATATTAGAATCGTCAGTCTTTAACGTGATCACATGACCAAATTTTCGTGCTTGGTTAAAGTCTGAGTAGAGTTTCCAGTGGTCACTCACCTTGTTTTCTATACCTGGTAAGTTATCAAAAGCGATGCCACCTTGAATCAATGTTTTTAAAGGGGCCGCCTTAACGTTAATACCACTGAGGGAAGCGTCGATTTCAACACCGGAACGATTCCAAAATACGGTTTCCTGAGTTAGCAAGTGCTCGTATTGGTTTTCAATAGTGGCTTGAATTTTAATGCCGCTCTCTATGAGCGTGAAATCGTCGATTTTACCAACTTGTAGATTTCGATAGAGGAGTGGACTGCCTTTTGAAATAGGCGGTAGCTCTTCTGCAAACAGAGTAATACTTTTAGAGCCGGACAAATTATATTTGGCAAGTTCTGCGAGTGATTGGCTTGCGTACAAGGTGTAATTTTTGTTCGCTCTGCTCTTTCCTTCACTGACAAAGCTAATGGATCCGGTTAATAGTTGCTTGGCAGGGGGGACTGAAATATTAAGCCCCGATTCGGTTAGCTCTGCCGTCGCACTACCTGTGACATAAAAACGGTTATTAGCGCGAATCAGGTGAGCATAATTGTTGTCGATTAATGCACCAAGGTGGACACGGTCGTTCACCAGTTGAACATGGGTTATTGAACCGACTTCAATGCCTCTATAGAGTATACCGGCACCCACATCGAGCCCAAAAGATTGGTCGGCAATAAGGTTGATTGCGACAGAACGGGATTGAAGCTTATTAAACTCGTTTTTACGTACTGCCGTAAAGCTACGTGCTCGGTTGCCTTCTTCAGGCACAACAGAGAGGTAGTTCCCTTTCACTAAGTTGGCAATGTTCTGTACACCACTTAAAGAAACCTTAGCTTCTTCTAATAGGAATGCGGTATTCGTGGTCAACATATCACTAAAAGCAGGTTGAATAGCGGCTGATGCGATGATTTTTTCTCTCCCATCACTCAGTTGCAGGCTAGTAATTTGCCCAACTTCGAGACCGCGATACATAATAGGCGCACCAGAAGCACTGATGTCGCTGTTATCGGGTAATTCAATTTTAATGGGTATGCCGCGGCCCGCGGTTTTCAGATCTCGATAAAGCTTAAACTCCGTCGTTTCAGTGATGGGTTCCCCTCCATCCGGTGAGTCTACAGCGATGGAACCTGAGAGTAGGGCACTGAAGCTTTCCAGTCTCACATCGACCCCTTGAAAGCCGATATTGGCACCTACACCACTTACATTCCAGAAACGGCTTTCATTGGTAATGATGTGCCTGTAATTATCTTGGATAGACGCTTTGATGATGACGTTTTTAGAGGCTTCATCGAGTTGATAATTGTAGACTTCACCAATGGGTATTTTTTTATACACAATTTGAGAGCCAATTGAAATTCCACCTAAGTCTCTGGCTTTGAGTCGGATATTGAGTCCAGTGTGAGTCATTAGGTCTGAGGGGGGGCGATCAAGAGCGGTGAACGTTGTCTCCTCTTCATTTGAGGCTTCACTTGGATATATAGAGATGTAGTTCCCCGATACCAGCGCATCCAAACCAGACACACCGGTTAGGCTAGCTGTAGGTTTAACGAGCCAAAAACGTGTCTCTTTCGACAACAACTTAGTCGCTTCTGGGTAGATATCGGCATCCACATAAATGCTTTCTAAATCCTCTGTGAGATTGATGTCCCTCACCATACCGACTTCAAGCCCTTGATAGCGGATCGTTGTTCGCCCGGAAACCAACCCTTGCGCATCAGAAAAATAGATTTGAATGCGTTGCCCTGCGTCCTGAACGGATTTAAAGACAAGCCAGCCCGCCAAAGCAAACGTTAGAATTGGCAGTAGCCAAAGGGGAGAGATTCCTTTGTTACGTTTAACATTGGGTGAAAACGAGGGTTGTGTTGAACCATTACTCATTATTTGACTCTTTTCGTTTTGACTCTGGGAAATTGTCCCATATTAATCTGGGGTCTAAGCTTTCTGCTGCGAGCATCGTCATGACAACAACCAAACCAAAAGCAACAGCACCGAATCCTGGGGTGAAATTAAGTATTTGTCCTCTGTCCACCAAGGTTAACATGATGGAGATAACGAACAAATCGAGAACCGACCATTTGCCAATCCATTTTACGGCAAAATAAATCACCATACGTTGTCGGTGAAAGATGCGTCGTTTGAAATGAATGGCCAATAATAAATACGCGATACCTAATATCTTTGCGATCGGAACCACGATACTGGCGATAAAAATGATAGCAGCAATGCCCCACATATCGCTCTCAACCAAAGAAATAACGCCTGACATGATAGTGTCTTCTTTGAGCAATCCATTGGTGATAACAATGGAAATAGGGACCAAATTAGCAGGAAACAGGGCGATGGTGGCCGCGATCAAATACGCCCAAGTTTTTTGAATGGATTTGGGCTTGCGGTGATAAATCGGCTTATGACATCGGATGCATTGTTCTGATTCATCTTGTGACAAATGGCAATGGTGGCAATGCATGGTCTTCTCGGCAAAATCATACGTTTTTTCTTGTTTCCATATCTCCCAGTAGCGTCTAACACTGACTCTACTCAAAAGTAGCACAGTAAAAAGCTGCAGTAAGATTAAAGCAAAAAGGCCAGGGCCCACATGAATATCCGAATAGTCTTGAAGCTTAAAACATGACACTGCGACGCTAAAGAGAAACACATCGATCATAACCCAATGCTTTAATCCTTGAATCACGGAAAGCGAAAACTTCAGTAATCCAAACAGTCGAAATGTTGTCGCTGCATGCGCCATAACGACGGATAGGCAGACGGCAAGGGGCGCTAATGAACTGCAAAAGAAAATTAACAGCCCTAACAGAGGAAAGCCTTCATCAAATAAAAGGAAAATACCAGAAGGCAGGGTCGCTGGAATCATGACGCCAACGAGTCTAATGCTGATATAGTCGAAAAAGTGGGAAGGGATGAACAACAATAGACAAGTGACCGCTAAGGCGAAATTGCCCGATAGCGAAGGGGTTCCGCCCCGATAGAGTCGGGTACCGCATCTTGGGCAATAAGCGGAGCTTCCTTGTTTAACAGGGATAATGTCGACAGGCAGCTCACAGCCTGGACAGAGGCGAATGTCCGTTTGTTCTGAAGGGTGTCCAGTCAGCGATGCCACTTTGTGCCTATTTCCTTAATCATCATTTCCTTGATTGCTATTTCTCTTGTTCGTAATGCCCAACAACTAGTGACGCCGTCACAAAGTGGCGTGGGTTTGCGCTGTACCATACAGTGTTTGATACAACCCTTGTTGTGATAAAAGCTCACCGTGAGTGCCGGTTTGACTGACTTGACCATCCTCAAGTACGTAAATTAAGTCGGCTTGCTTCACGGCAGAGAGCCTGTGAGCGACGATCAGTGTCGTGCGACCAGCCAAAAATGTATTGAGCGCTTTATGTAAGGCCGCCTCGGTTGCCGTATCAAGAGCCGATGTTGCTTCGTCTAAAATAACAAACTTAGGGTTACTCAATACCATGCGCGCAATAGCGAGCCGTTGGCGTTGTCCCCCTGAAAGACGAATACCGTTACGGCCCACTTGTGTATCGAGCCCTTGATCAAGTGTCTCTATGACATCTTGTAGCTGAGCAACGTCGAGCGCCCGCCACAAAGATAAATCATCAACATCACTGCCAAGAGTCAGATTATGCCTCAACGTGTCATTAAAGAGTATAGGTTGTTGTAAAACAACAGCAATATGTTCGCGGATGATCTCATAACTGATATCGGTAGAAGAGGCGCCGTTGAACCGAATGATTCCCGATGATTGCTGATATGCTCCAATCAGCAATTGAATCAATGTTGACTTACCACCGCCACTTGCACCCACCAACGCCACCTTCTTTCCTGCTGGTATGGAAAGAGACAAGTTATTAAGTACTTGGTTTTCATCGTTATACGAGAAATTGATGTTGCTTATTTCGACGTCTACCTCACGGTCAGTCGTGAACGGATCGATTTTACTTTGCGGCCTGTCTTCTTCTTCCAATGAAAGTAATGCATTGATTCTAATCAACGCTGCTTTAGCACTGTACCAGGAAAACTGAATACTCAGCAGCTCTTGCACTGGCCCAAGCATAAACCAGAGATAAGAAAAGACGGCAAATATCTGTCCAATAGTGAGGTCACTAAACAGCACCATTAACATTGCCATGGCTCTAAACAGCTCAAACCCAAGTAAGAACAACAAGAACGAGAAACGACCTGCCGCTTCAGACTGCCAAGCGTACTTGTCTGCGTCGATACGAATTTGAT
Source organism: Vibrio sp. YMD68 (assembly GCF_029958905.1). Lineage (NCBI taxonomy): Bacteria > Pseudomonadati > Pseudomonadota > Gammaproteobacteria > Vibrionales > Vibrionaceae > Vibrio > Vibrio sp. YMD68. Next base: position 1,643,252 of record NZ_CP124614.1, read on the forward strand.
TGGCGTCTTTCTTCAGCTCCTCTAAGAACAACTTCTCTTTGTTGGCCGCGCGTAATTGATAAATACCATCGAGCGTTTCAATCAGCCGATTTTGAAACCGTTCAAACGATTGGTTCTCATATTTCTTTAAATGTTTAACTCGGTTACCCAGTTTACGAGAAAAATAGATAACAATAGGGTTAACTAACAGAATAAACAGACCCAAACGCCATTCTAACCAGAGTAAAACAAGCGCGGTTCCCAGAACGGTGAGCAGGCTGACAATAAACTTACTTAGGGTGCCACCAATAAATTTATCGATGGTCTCTATATCTGTCACCAAATGGGAATTTATCCCACCGCTTCCTTTGGTTTCATATTGTTGGATACTTATCCGGCCCAGTTTATCGATCATCCGAGTCCGGATGTTATATGTGATGGTTTTTGAGGCCAACGTAAACTGACGGCTTTGCAAAATATTTAATGCCTGACTTAGGGTACGCATCACGATTACCGCCAGTAGAGTCAGAACGATGTAACCAGTGGGCGTTTGAAACTCTGTCGGTAAAAACTGATTCATTATGGCTAAGCCAGAACCCGGTTGATCAAGCAGCACTTCATCAACCATCAGTGGCATTAACAAAGGGATAGGGACGCTAATTAGCGCTGCGACGATAGCAATCGAATTTGCAAAGATGAGCAAGGACTTATGTTTTTTTACTTGAATTAACAGCCAAGAGCGGCTAATAGTATCGTTTGATGTTGTCATAGAGTCGAAATATCCCTATTTCAGTATTGAAAAACTCGCACTATTTAAAACCAAGCTGTATTGAAAACCTAGCTGTATTGAAAACCTAGCGTATTTTGTTGAGTTCATGCTCAGATTTCCAATTGGAACCATTAATGAAAATAGAACATTACCACCGACTAACCAAACAAGCAGTATCACTTTTAGAGTCAGAAACCGATCTCGTCGCAAATTTAGCGAATCTTAGTGCTTTATTGAACATGGAATTGGCTGACATAAATTGGGTTGGATTCTACCTATTAAAAGGTGATGAATTGGTGTTGGGGCCATTTCAAGGTAACCCAGCTTGTGTAAGAATTCCAATCGGTAAGGGTGTGTGTGGCACTTCGGTGGCAACAAACAGTGTCCAACGTATTTACGATGTGCACCAATTTGAAGGTCACATTGCTTGCGACGCCGCCAGTAACTCAGAACTGGTCATTCCATTTTCGATAAATGGGAAAATAGTCGGAATACTTGATATTGATAGCCCAAGTATTGGCCGCTTTAGTGAAATCGATGAACAAGGATTAACTTTTTTAATGCAAGAAGTGGAAAACCTGCTCAATTCGCACGCTAACAAAGCATAAATTATCTATCTGGTGTGGTTTTTCCTTTTTAGGTCACTATAATACCACCCATATTTACCTTATTGCTTGCGGAAAGACCGCAATAACCAGGAACCCTCATGGAAAATACTGAAAAGTTAAAAAACAGCAAAGAAGTTATCGCATATATTGCTGAATGTTTCCCTAAGTGCTTTACTTTAGAAGGTGAAGCAAAACCTTTGAAAATTGGTATTTTTCAAGATCTTGCAGAACGCTTGAATGAAGATGAAAAAGTAAGCAAGACTCAGCTTCGTGCAGCATTAAGACAGTACACGTCTTCTTGGCGCTATTTACACGGAGCAAAAACAGGCGCTACGCGTGTTGACCTAGATGGCAACGCATGTGGTGAGTTAGAAGAAGAACATGTAGAGCACGCGAAAACGGCATTAGCAGAAAGCAAAGCTCGAGTTCAAGCACGTCGTAAAGAACAAGCGCAGAAAGCGCGTGAAGAAGGTAAAGCGGCTAAGCCAAAAGCGAAGAAGCCTCAAGCTCGTCGTCCTGCACCTAAAGCACAAAAAACAGAAAGTAAGCCTGTAGAAACGCGCGCTTTGGTCGCTGATGATATGATCGTTGGTAACAATGTGAACGTAAATATGGGTAAAGGAAACATGGCAGCGACCATTGTTGAAATTAATAAGGAAGACGTGCGAGTTCAACTAGCAAACGGCCTGCAAATGGTTGTGAAAGCGGAGCACTTGCGCGCATAAAGGAGATACTCCTACGCATGAAATGCCGTTCAAAATTGACTCTGATTGCTGCTGGCCTTTGGCTAGCAGTGTCATCAGCTCAGGCTCTTGAAGCCAAATTAAGCAAAGAGGACTTACCTGTTCTCGCTCCTGAAGTTCAGCATGAAACCGCTAGCAAGCGCGTCACTTCACGCTTTACTCGTTCTCATTATAATCACTTCATTTTAGACGATCAGTTCTCCCAAGCGATATTCGCTCGTTACATTGAAATGCTCGATTACAATCGAAATATTTTCACGCAGTCAGATATAAACTCTTTTAATCACTGGTCTGCGGGTCTTGATGAGCAGTTAAAAGCGGGCAACAATCAGATAGCGTTTGATGTCTATAATATTTCGTTGAAGAAACGTTATGAACTGTTTCAATACGCGCTCACCCTTCTTGATACGGAAATGAAGTTCGATGTCGATGAATTTATCGAGCTTGATCGTTCAGATGCTGCTTGGCCGGTAGATGAAGCCGAAGTGAAAGAGCTGTGGCGAAAACGTGTTAAATACGATGCCCTTAATCTTAAAATGACGGATAAAGAGTGGCCTGAAATTAAAGAAGTGTTGGGTAAACGTTATAACAACGCGATTAAACGTTTGAGTCAAACCAACAACGAAGATGCCTTTCAGCTATACATGAATGCATTTGCCAGAGAAGTTGATCCTCATACCAGTTACCTTTCTCCACGTAACGCTGAACAATTCCAATCTGAAATGAACCTTTCATTAGAAGGGATAGGCGCGGTTCTTCAAATGACCGATGACTATACCGTTATTCGCTCTTTAGTCGCGGGTGGACCAGCTTCTAATAGCAAGCAGTTGGGTGAAGGTGATCGAATTGTTGGGGTGGGTCAAGATGGCAAAGACATCGTCGATGTTATTGGATGGCGACTTGATGACGTCGTACAACTGATCAAAGGACCTAAGGGTACTAAGGTTAACCTGCAAATTTTACCCGAAGGTAAGGATGCAAAAAGTCACGTTGTAACAATTGTTCGAGATACGATTCGCCTTGAAGATAGAGCGGTTAAATCTGAGGTAATCGAAAAGGACGGTAAGAAAATTGGTGTACTAGAAGTCCCAAGCTTCTACGTCGGCCTTTCTAAAGATACCGATAAACTTATCTCTGAGCTAGTGGCTGACGGTGTCGATGGTATCATCGTTGATTTACGTAACAATGGCGGGGGCGCGTTAACAGAAGCGACTGCACTATCGGGTTTATTTATTGAGAGTGGCCCGGTCGTTCAGGTTCGTGATAGTTATGGCCGCGTGAATGTCAACAGTGATACCGATGGAAAGATAAGCTATCAAGGGCCACTAACCGTCTTAGTGAACCGATACAGCGCTTCTGCATCAGAAATTTTTGCTGCGGCACTTCAAGATTATGGTCGCGCGATCATTTTGGGTGAAAACTCATTTGGTAAAGGCACAGTGCAGCAACATCGTTCTTTGAATCATATTTATGATTTATTTGAGAAGGAGCTGGGTTATGTCCAATACACCATTCAAAAATTTTACCGAATTAACGGTGGAAGTACTCAGAATAAAGGTGTGATTCCCGACATTTCTTATCCGACGCCAATTGATCCTGCAGAAACAGGTGAGAGTGTTGAAGATAATGCATTACCTTGGGATCAGATTGATCCAGTGAAATTTGATTCTTTGCAGGATAACGCCGCATTGATTGGTAAGTTAACCGCCAAGCATGATGTACGCATCGCGAAAGACATGGAATTTCAATTTATTGCTGAGGATATTGAAAGATATTTGGCTGAGAAAGACGACAATACGATTTCTTTGAATGAAAAAGTAAGGCAAGAAGAAAGTGATAAAAATGACGATCTTCGTTTAGCCCGCGTTAATCTGCGCCAAAAAGCAAGTGGTGAAGAGCTCTTTGCTACCTTAGACGATATACCTAAAGATTATGAGCTGCCAGATGCTTACCTTGATGAATCGGTCGCTATTATGGTCGACATGTTGCGTTAATCAGTCTATTGCTTAGCGTTAAAAATACAAAAAACGAGTACATTAAGTGCTCGTTTTTTTTGCTTAAATTACTTTTCACTCAGTACATGTTGATATTTTTATGTGATGTGAATCAAAATAATGGCGATTTTTGTGATGTGTGCCTAAGCTTTAATAAAAGTAAGGGGGCGTATTATGAGATGGATAATCGGTTTAGCAATGTGTGTGAGTTTTTCTGTATTTAGCCAAGATAACAATCAAGGTTCTGATCTCACACAGTTTGACCAGCCCTTTTTATTAGGGGACTGGTACTTAATCAACTCAGACCCAGAAAACGGCAACGATAACTTCATGGCAATAAAACTTTCGCTTGATTCAAATTACTCATTCCAGATCGATATTCAAAAGAAAGATTACAGCGTCGACCATTGGGAAGGTCTTTATGCGGCCAATGACGATACGATTATTCTCGGTCTCAATACCTCCGACCCTCAAGTTTACAAGTACTCGGGTAACCACAACCTGCTAAGCATGAATGGCGTCATGTTTACAAAAGGTTTGTCTAACGCGCTTGCGGGAATGTGGTCGAGTGAACAACTTGCAGGGGATGATTTACTGGCGAGTAATGTAAGCAAGATGGACCTGGTGTTGCAGCCTGATTTCGTGTTCATGTTTAAAGCAAGCAACCTTGAAGGCATGGAAACAGTGCATCAAGGTGTCTACTACACAGAGGGTGATCAATTGGTTCTTCTGTATGAAAAGGGTGAACATGAAACGCGCTACACACTTAAGAACGACAGGTTAACGCTTGAAGCAGAAGAAGGTGGTATGTATGCCGTGCTCAATAGGATACGTTGATAGGAATAAGAGAATACGCTAACGGTTTCTACTGAATGAGATCCAATAGTCTAGATAAGTATGTCACTAAAGTTAAATTCAGTAGCGTTATCTAACAAATGTGCGGTATAAATCGGCACTTAAACGAGGTATTTAAATTAAATACCTCGTTTTTTTTCAATAGGGGTTGTAACTCGTGGCGACACATCGTAGAAATAGAGCAGATGTTTTCAGTCATAAGGACAAAGACAATGGCGCATACTCCTCAAGCCAAATACCGTAAAGATTACCAGTCACCTTCTTTCACGATCAGCGATCTAGACCTTACTTTCGATTTATTCGACACTCAAACCGTTGTGACCGCAACGTCATCGTTGAAAAAACTGTCAGACAGCACCAGTCTTTATCTAGATGGTGAAGGGTTAACGCTGAAAGAAATCAAGATAGACGGTAAAACTTGGAACGACTTTGAGCAAAATGACACAGGGTTAACGATTCACTCTATTACTAGCGATTGCGAACTGATGATAGTGACTCAATTGAACCCTGAAGAGAATACGGCTCTTGAAGGTCTGTACAAGTCGGGAGGCGCATTTTGCACTCAGTGTGAAGCAGAAGGGTTCCGTCGCATTACCTATTATCTAGATAGACCGGACGTTCTCGCGAAATTTACGACCACAGTGATCGCTGATAAAGCACAATATCCGTTCCTATTGAGCAATGGTAACCGTATTGATCAAGGTGACTGTACTCAAGGTGACGTTCCTCAAGGTAATAGCGATCAAGGTAATAGCGCGAATGGCCGTCACTGGGTTAAATGGCAAGACCCGCATCCTAAACCCGCCTATCTCTTTGCTTTGGTGGCCGGAGATTTTGATGTTCTACGCGATAATTACACGACACAATCGGGTCGAAACGTAGAATTAGAAATCTTTGTGGATAAGGGGAATCTGAACAGAGCCACTCATGCGATGGTTTCGCTTATTAACTCAATGAAATGGGACGAAGAGCGATTCAACCTTGAGTACGACCTAGACATCTATATGATTGTTGCCGTCGATTTTTTCAATATGGGTGCAATGGAGAATAAAGGGCTTAACGTCTTTAACTCTAAGTACGTCTTGGCGAACGATCAAACTGCAACGGACACAGACTATCTTGGCATTGAAGCGGTGATTGGCCATGAGTATTTTCACAACTGGACAGGCAACCGCGTTACTTGTAGAGATTGGTTTCAACTCAGCTTGAAAGAAGGCTTAACGGTTTTCCGCGATCAAGAATTCTCGTCTGATTTAGGGACTCGCTCCGTTAATCGTATCAATAACGTCCGTATTATCCGTGGCCCGCAATTTGCGGAAGACGCAAGCCCAATGTCTCATCCTATTCGCCCCGACAAAGTGATTGAAATGAATAACTTTTATACGCTAACCGTGTATGAAAAAGGCAGTGAAGTTATTCGAATGATGCATACATTACTCGGTGAGAAGGCGTTCCAACAAGGTATGGCTTTGTATTTCGAACGCCATGACGGTACGGCTGCAACGTGTGAAGACTTTGTGTCAGCGATGGAAGACGCTTCCGGCGTTGACCTCAAACAATTCCGTCTGTGGTATAGCCAGTCGGGAACACCAACACTCAGTGTGACCAGTCATTTTGACCAACAGGCTAAGACATATGCGTTAACGGTCGAACAAAACACCCCAGCGACAACGGATCAAACAGAGAAACAAGCGCTGCACATTCCGTTTGATATTGAACTGTACGATCAAAATGGTGACGTCATACCTTTGCAGTCGAATGGTGCTAGTGTGCCAAACGTACTTAATGTGACAGAAACCAAGCAAACTTTTGTGTTTGATCATGTAGATTCTCAGCCGATACCATCATTGCTTCGCGAGTTTTCTGCCCCTGTTATTCTTAACTATGAGTACACAGACCAAGAACTTATTTTCCTGATGAGTCACGCACGTAATGAGTTTGCACGTTGGGATGCCGGGCAGATGTTGTTGGCAAAATACATCAAGAGTAATGTGGTTCACGTAGAACAAAATCAAAAAGTGGCCATTGATATGCCCGTTATTGATGCATTCCGTGGTGTATTGCTGAGTAAAACGTTAGACCCTGCTTTCATTGCTGAAATGCTCGTTTTGCCAAGTCACAACGAAATATCGGGTTGGTATGAGCAAGTCAACGTTGATGCGATTGCTCTTGTGTTGAAGCACATTAAAGCAATTTTGGCTGACGAGTTAAAAGATGAGTTCAGTGCGATGTATCATGCGATGGCTCAAAAGACTTACACCATTGCTCATAGTGCCATTGGGCAACGCGCGCTTCGTAACACATGTTTAAGCTATTTATCCCACACGGATATTGGTGAGCAACTTGTTATCGCTCAGTACCAAGATTCCGATAATATGACCGATACCATTGCCGCCATGACTTGTGCCAATAATGCGCAGCTAGCTTGCCGCGAGAGATTGATGTCAGATTACAGTGAGAAATGGAGCCATGACGGCTTAGTGATGGATAAATGGTTTGCATTGCAAGGGACCAACCCTTCTTCCAATGCGCTTGAAGTGATCAAGGAAACCATGGAACATGCGGCATTTAGCATTAAGAACCCTAACCGAACACGCAGTTTAATCGGCGCATTCTTAAATAATAACCCGGTACAGTTCCACGATAAATCTGGATTAGGTTACCAATTTGCAGGAGAGATCATTGCAGAGTTAAACAGCAGTAATCCACAAGTGGCCTCGCGTCTCATTGATCCACTGCTTAAATTTAAAAAGTACGATCAACAAAGACAAGCTCTGATAAAAGAACAGCTACTTTCTTTACAGTCTTTAGACAACTTAGCCAAAGATCTGTATGAAAAAGTCACCAAAGCATTAGACTGCTAATATCTTTAGGCTGATTTTTAAGTTGAAGTGGTGGACATCGCCACTTCAACTTATTTTAATACCTACTTTAACACCTAAGGTTAACGATTAAGTATTTAGAACCATTACCGATGAAACACTATACCTTTTCCTTAAACATAACATACCAAGCATTTTTGGATCACTATTCCGGTGCGGCTAGTGTCGTACATGTGGTCACTGATACCGGTTTAAGACTTCAATTACCGGCTGTAAAGTTTCGCGGCTTTCTCAGTCAAATTGGCGTGAAAGGGCGGTTTAGACTAACAACCGACCAAAACAACAAGTTTTTAAAGTTAGAAATGCTATGAACAACTGATTTGTTAGCGGTTTAAACAGAACGCCTATCACATTATCAAACATTCCTGCTGCTACACGAACAAATCCATTAACTATTTGCTAATAAAACTTTTACAATAAAATCATGCATTACCTGCTTTAAGCACTATGCTTACAGCATTCCCTATAAAAATGACAATTCTAATTGTGGAGCGTGATTATGACCGTGCGTGATACTTTAATGCCGGTTCTTCTTGAAAAGGTATATAAGCTAATTCAAGACAAACTAGAGCTTGCCCATCAACCCTTAGTGACTCAACTTGCCCAGCATCTTTTTAGCAATATTGCTCAAGAAGATCTGGTCGAAAGGAACGAATCCGATTTGTACGGTGCTGTCGTGAGTTTATGGCACCACATTAATGAAAAGAAACCAGAAGATATCTCGGTTCGTGTGTTTAATCCATCTGTCAGTCGCCAAGGTTGGCAATCGACACATACCATTGTCGAAATGGTGGTTCCAGATAGCCCATTCTTAGTGGATTCTGTAAAAATGGCATTAAGCCGTTTGGATCTCTCTTCCCACTTTATGCTCCATGGGCCGACCCAAATAGAACGTGATAAGAAAGGGAAAACGATAGGAATTAATAGCGGCGATGGTGTGTTCCAATCCCTGTTCCATATCGAGGTAGATAGACTGAGCAGTAAGCAAACCATGACGTCGCTTAAAAATGAGTTATTGACCATAGTGACGGACGCCGGACATGTTGTTCGAGATTGGTTGTTGATGGTTGAAAAGCTTGAAGAAGTGACCAATCAAGTGATCAGCCAAAAAGAGAGCATCGCATTAAAGGATGATCGTTATGAAGATACGGTTAAATTCCTGCGCTGGTTAGGGGATCATAACTTTACTTTCATGGGTTATAAAGAATATGACCTGGTTAACGTTGATGGCGATAAAGTCCTGACGCCAACCAAAGATATTGGGTTAGGTCTTTTTTCTGAGGCGAAGCGTGTTCGAGCCGTAAAACTGTCTGACTTTACTGACTCAGCCAGACTAGAAGCGATGAAAGCGTTCTTACTCATTGTGACGAAAGGCAATGCCCAGTCTCGTATTCACCGACCGGCCTATACTGATTACATCGGCATTAAAAAATTCGACAAGAATGGCAAAGTGATTGGTGAGCATCGATTCACGGGTCTATATACTTCTGCCGTTTACAATCAAAGCGTCGAAAGCATTCCTTTAATCCGAGAAAAAGTAGAGCGCATCCTAGATGCGAGTGGTTACCGTGACGGTTCATACTCTTACAAAGCGCTGCACAATATATTAGAAAACTATCCCCGTGATGAGCTGCTGCAAGCCAAAGAAAATGAATTACTTGAAGTTGGAATGGGCGTTGTACAAATGCAAGATAGAGATATGTTGCGTCTATTTGTCCGTAAAGACCCATTTGGCCGTTTCTTTAGCTGCATGGTTTATGTCACCAAAGAACGATATAACACCGAACTGAGACGTCAGACACAACGTATTCTTAAACAGTACTTTGGCTGTGAGCAAGAAGTCGAGTTCACGACTTACTTCTCAGAAAGCCCGTTGGCAAGAACCCATTACATTGTACGTGTAGATAATAATAATATGGATGTAGATGTTAAAACGATAGAACATAACTTGATGGAAGCTTCATCAACGTGGGACGATAGACTCTCTGATGCGATCGTCGCCAACTTTGGCGAAAGCAATGGACTTCCTTTGTCGAAAGAGTATATGCGCGCATTCCCGCGTTCGTATAAAGAAGACATGATGCCAGGATCCGCCGTTGCGGATATTGAAAGGCTTGAAGCACTGAGCGATGACAACAAACTCGGTATGCTGTTTTATCGCCCACAAGAAGAGTCAGCAGATTCCAAAGCCGTTCGGTTGAAACTCTACCATAGAGATGAACCCATTCATCTTTCTGATGTGATGCCTATGCTGGAAAATCTAGGGTTGCGTGTCATTGGTGAATCGCCTTATGAAGTTCGAAAGGTCAATGGTCAAAATTATTGGATCCTAGATTTCTCAATGCTTCATAAGAGTGACAAATCGGTTGATCTTCGTGAAGCCAGTGAGCGTTTCCAACAAGCGTTTGCCGAAATTTGGGCAGGTGAACTGGAAAGTGATGGATTTAATAGACTGGTATTGGGTGCGTCATTATCGGGTAGAGAAATTTCTATTTTAAGAGCCTATGCCCGTTACATGCGTCAGGTTGGGTTCCCATTCAGTCAACAATATATCGAAGAAACGCTCAGTCATTATCCTCAAATCGCGAAAGGTCTTGTTGATCTCTTCAAGAAGCGTTTTGATCCAAAATCTAAGGGAAGCCAAAAAGGGCAAAATGATCTTGTTACTAAGTTAACGGCGCAATTGGATCATGTCGATAGCCTAGATGATGATCGAATTATTCGCCGTTACATGGAAATGATCACAGCAACACTAAGAACCAACTACTACCAGTTGGATGAAAATAAACAGGTTAAGCCTTGGCTGTCTCTGAAAATGAAACCCAGTGACATCCCTGAAATTCCTCAACCGGTACCTGCATTTGAAATCTTTGTTTATGCGCCAGATATTGAAGGTGTTCATTTACGTGGTGGAAAGGTTGCTCGGGGCGGCTTACGTTGGTCTGACAGACAAGAAGATTTCCGTACCGAAATTCTTGGTTTAGTTAAAGCGCAACAAGTGAAAAATACCGTTATTGTTCCTGTCGGAGCAAAAGGGGGATTTGTTTGTAAACGCCAGCACAATTTCACTGAACGCGATGAGATTTTTGCAGAAGGCCAACGCTGTTACAAACGTTTCATTCGTGCATTACTCGATGTATCAGACAATGTTATCGATGGTGAGGTGATTCCGCCTAAAAATGTCGTTCGCCATGATGAAGATGATCCGTATTTAGTCGTTGCCGCAGATAAAGGAACAGCAACGTTCTCGGATCTGGCAAACTCCGTATCGGAAGAATATAACTTCTGGCTAGGTGATGCGTTTGCGTCGGGTGGCTCGAATGGTTATGACCATAAAGCGATGGGCATCACGGCGAAAGGCGGTTGGGAATCGGTTAAGCGCCATTTCAGAGAGATGGGGATTAACTGTCAAACCACGGACTTTACAGCCATCGGTGTGGGGGATATGGCAGGAGATGTATTTGGCAACGGTATGCTGCTATCTCAGCACATACGCCTAAAAGCCGCCTTTAACCATATGCACATTTTTATCGATCCTAATCCAGATTCAGCGAGTTCTTGGAAAGAGCGTGATCGTCTCTTCAAATTGCCACGTTCAGGTTGGGACGACTATAACGAAAAGTTAATTTCTAAAGGTGGAGGCATCTTCTCACGTCGTGCAAAATCCATTGAGCTAACGCCAGAAATTCAAAAAATGCTAGGGACCAAAAAGGCGTCTATGGCGCCCAATGATTTGATCAAAAAGATCTTATCGATGGAAGTGGATCTACTTTGGAATGGTGGTATTGGTACTTATGTGAAAGCATCGACCGAGACTCATACTGATGTTGGGGATCGTGCTAACGACACGTTGCGTATCGATGGTAGAGACCTCAAAGCGAAAGTGGTGGGAGAAGGCGGCAACCTTGGTATGACTCAGTTAGGGCGGATTGAATTCGCGCTAGCGGGCGGACGTGTGAATACCGATTTTGTTGATAATGTTGGTGGCGTTGATTGCTCAGATAACGAAGTTAATATTAAGATCTTCCTCAACGGTTTGGTGACTCATGGTGATCTTACCGTGAAGCAAAGAAACAAGATCTTAGAATCAATGGAAGACGAAGTAGGTGACATTGTTCTTGATGACGCGTATTGCCAAGCGGAATCAATCTCCATTACTGAACAGCAAGGCGTGTCTTTAGTTAAAGAGCAAATACGCTTTATTCATGCGATGGAAAAATCGGGGCACCTGGATAGAGCACTGGAATACATTCCAGATGATGAAACTCTGCTGGAAAGAGAAAAGAAAGGAATGGCGTTAACACGTCCTGAATTATCGGTTCTCATTGCCTACGGAAAAATGACACTTAAAGAAGAGTTAGTTCATGAGGACATCGCAAAAGATGAGTTTCATGCGCAGAACCTAGTGTCTTATTTTCCAGACGAGTTACGCCGTAACTATTCTGAACATATGGATAGCCATCCACTTCGAGCTGAAATCATTGCGACCGTTCTTGCAAACCAAATGGTGAACGAGATGGGTTGTAATTTCGTGACTCGTTTGCAAGAAGAAACGGGCTCTAGTACGGTCGATATTGCTAATGCTTATGCGGCAGCAAGAGAGATCTATGGGTTAGGGGATGTTCTGCAGCAAACTCGTGCGCTGGATAATCAAGCTGAAGCCTCCGCTCAATATGATGTCATCTATTATGTGCGCCGCACATTACGAAGACTATCTCGCTGGATCTTAAGAAACCGCCCAGGTAAAAATTCAGTGAAAGATATGATCGCGCTTTACCAAGATGATGTTCATGCCATTACGAATCAACTTGATTCCATGTTGGTGAGTGAGGAAGTGCAAGAACATGAACAGATGGCGAAAGAGTGGATAGATAAAGGTATTTCGAGCGAACTAGCAAGTTACGTTTCAAGATTATCAAGTCTTTACTCAGCACTGGATATATCCACAGTGGCTCGAGAAAAGAGAAAAACAGTCGAACAAACGGCCAAGTTATACTACAACCTTGGCGATCGTTTATCTCTTCACTGGTTCTTGAAACAGATTAATGGTCAAGCTGTTGATAATAACTGGCAAGCTCTTGCTCGTGCAGCATTTAGAGAAGACTTAGATTGGCAACAACGACAGTTAACGGGTCAGGTACTCAGTTGCAGTTGTGATCCCGACAAATTGGACGTCATTAAAGCTTTAGACGACTGGATTGTGAGTAATGAGGTCTCATTGCATCGATGGGAAAACATACTGAATGAGTTTAAAGTCGGCTCTGTTCATGAATTTGCTAAATTTTCAGTCGCTTTGAGAGAATTAATGCTATTAAATTTGAATTGTGCAGCAAATGAGTAAATAATAACGCCCCGTTCATACGGGGCTTTTTATTCTTTCGGAGGCACAATGCTCTACCGTCTAGCCAGAACTGGCTTTTTCCAACTTGATGCCGAAAAGGCACATGATCTTGCAATTCAAAATTTCAAACGTTTCACGGGAACACCGTTCGATCTTTTCTACCGTCAGCAATTACCTGCGCGACCTGTTGAATGTATGGGGCTGACTTTTAGAAACCCTGTCGGTTTAGCCGCCGGGCTTGATAAAAATGGTGAATGTATCGAAGCTTTCGATGCGATGGGTTTTGGATTCGTTGAAGTAGGTACTGTTACTCCTCGTCCACAATCTGGCAACGATAAGCCTCGACTGTTCCGCTTAGTTGAAGCCGAAGGCATTATTAATCGCATGGGCTTTAACAACCTTGGTGTTGATAACCTCATTGAAAATGTTAAGAAAGCCAATTACAGCTGTGTATTGGGTATTAACATTGGTAAAAACAAAGATACACCGATTGAAAAGGGCGCTGAAGATTACCTCATTTGTATGGAAAAGGTCTACCAATACGCAGGCTATATTGCGGTGAACATTTCTTCTCCAAACACACCGGGACTGCGCAGCCTTCAATATGGTGATGCCCTAGATGAACTGCTCACGGAACTTAAAGTAAAACAAGGTGAGCTTGAAGCGAAACACAACAAATATGTGCCGTTAGCATTAAAGATCGCACCGGATCTTAGTGATCATGAGATTGCACAAATTTGCCAATCATTGATCAAAAATAAGATCGATGGTGTGATCGCAACGAACACAACATTAGATCGTTCTATTGTTGAAGGAATGAAGTTTGCCAATGAAGCAGGCGGTTTAAGCGGTCGTCCTGTTCAAGCACGCAGCACGGAAGTGGTTCGTCGACTTTACGAGGAACTGGGCGACAAATTACCAATCATTGGTGTTGGTGGCGTTGATTCTTATGTATCAGCGAAAGAAAAACTGATGGCAGGCGCTCAGCTTGTTCAAGTTTATTCTGGCTTTATTTATCATGGGCCTAAATTGGTTCAGAATATTGTTAAGAATCTATAACAGAAAACTGAGCTAGAATCGCACAACCATGTCTAACACTTTGTGACACTGTCATGCTTTAAGTGAGTGTTCTTTGAAAGCGATCGAAGAGGGAATGAGAAATCATTTCCTCTTTTTTTTTACATTGGCACTCGTAGAATTACCTTATTCAGCAGCAAAAGGTAAGTAAGCATTCTACCTAATGGCTTGATAATTCAAAAATTTGAGAGTGATACAATGCTTAAACCCAGCGACAAATGGACTTGGTACTACGATGATAAGGAAAGCACACTGATGCTGGACCTTGGTGATGATATCGTATTCAAAACCAATCTACCTAGAAAATTATTAGTCGACTGCGCCGTTGGAATCAATGAATTCTCCGTTGACGATGCTTCAGCATTTCAAACGTTCAAAGAGCAAATCTCTTTACTCCCATTAAGTGAACCGCGCCAGGCTGAACTCGCACTGTATTGCGTGGCCGCAAAGCGTTTCCATAAGCCTGTACAGCCTAAAAGTTGGTTCTTTGATAGTCAGCGTGGTGAATGCTTTCCAAAAGAAGGCGACCTAGTGCGCTTAACCAATCAATTCAGTGACCGCTGCTTTATTACGTTGGAAGTAGGAGAGTCTGCCAGTTTGGTTGCGTTAATTGATATTGAACCTTTTGAGCTTTCTTCGACTAAACAACTGGTATTTGGTCAGGCGATTAAGGTCATGCACGATAGAATGTTACTGGCTAACGACCTGTTCCAAAACCAGCCCATTGCGCTCGTTAGCTAAACCTGTTTTAGTTCCTTTACGTTTTTATCGGCCTATGGCCGATTTTTTTTGCTCTAAATCTATGGGTCGCCTTTATTGTCCGCTGTACTGTGCCTCAAATAACGTGAAATCCCTCCACTAATCTAAATTAATTTGCTTCTATCTCGTTGTCCAAATAGGGCAAAAACACGCGAAAACCAACCAATAATTCCCGTTTTACCTCATTATGTAATAAAGTTTCACCACAAAATGTAGTCTGGTATATACCAAAATCAATGCGAATAAGTATTCACTTCGGCGTTAGGCCTTTCATTGTGTTGATTTAAGGGGCAAGTAGATTGGCGAAGAGATGAAATGCAATAACCGCTTAACTTTGGCGAACAAGTGAGCACTTAAATGGGTGAAGAGTAAGAAAAATAACCGATCAACTTACTTAATAAATAGATAGTCAGGTATAATAGCGGGTCATTTTTTATTACTTAAAGAGCACTATGCATCAATATCTAGCGGTTACCTCAAACGGCCTTGAAAACTTATTGGTTGAAGAACTGATCAAACTTGGCATTCAGAACCCAAAACCAGTCCAAGCAGGGGTGAAGTTTAAGGCATCAACTGAGCAAATTTATCGTTGCTGTTTATGGAGTCGTTTGGCTTCTAGATTTGTACGTGTTCTTTCTGAATTTACTTGTAACGATGATATGGACCTCTATTTATCTACCACCGCAGTGAATTGGGTGAACCACTTCCACAGTTCTAAGAAGTTTGTGGTGGATTTCAACGGTACGAATAACGAAATACGCAATAGCCAATACGGTGCAATGAAAGTAAAAGATGCTATCGTTGACTGCTTTACCAAGAGAAGCTTACCTAGACCGTCGATCAGTAAAGATCATGCGGATCTTCGTATTCACGTCCGACTTCATCGCGATAAAGCGATTCTTGGTATCGATATGGTTGGCGGAGGCTTGCACCAACGTGGTTATCGTCCAGAAGCGGGCAGAGCACCGTTACGTGAGACTTTAGCAGCAGCGATCATCTTAAGAAGTGGCTGGGATGCGACAAAACCTTTCTTAGACCCAATGTGTGGCTCTGGTACCTTAGTGATTGAGGCGGCTATGATGGCAGCGAATGTTGCGCCTGGCATCAAACGTCAGAAGTGGGGCTTTGAATCTCTTGAAGACTTCGAATCTGAGCTTTGGACGGAAGTAAAAGCAGAAGCATCGGTACAATCTCGTCGCGGTGTCAATAAAGTTGACTGTAAGTTTTTTGGCTTCGATAATGATGAAAGAGTGCTAAAAACCGCACGAGATAACGCCCGTCGCGCGGGTGTCGAAAGCCTGATTCAGTTTGAAGTGAGTGATGCGGCTCAGCTCAAATGTCCTAAAGAATTTGAACATGGCGTGATTGTATCGAACCCTCCTTATGGCGAGCGACTTGGCACACACCCGGGTTTAATCGCGCTCTATACAGCGTTTGGTGCACAGTTAAAGTCTGAGTTCGGTGGCAATACCGCGTCGATATTCTCAAGCTCTGACGAATTACTCAGCTGTTTACGCATGCGAGCGGATAAACAGTATAAATTGAATAACGGTGCGTTACCGTGTCACCAAAAAAATTACTCTATTTCAAGTCGACGCGCTGATTCTGCTGGCGAATCTTCTCCTGGCGCTGTAGTGGCTCCAGACTTCTCTAATCGTTTGAAAAAGAACATGGCAAAAATTGGTAAGTGGGCGCGCAAAGAACAATTAGAGTGCTACCGTATCTACGATGCTGACTTACCTGAGTATAACGTGGCCATCGACGTTTATTTGGATAACCTTGTTATTCAAGAGTACGCTGCACCGAAAGATGTGCCAGAAGAGACTGCGAAACGTCGTTTAACCGATATCATACGAGCATCCATTGATGTGACGGGTACAGAAGCGAATAAAGTCGTGCTAAAAGTTCGCGAGAAACAGAAAGGTCGTTCTCAATATCAAAAGCTAGGGCAGCAGTCTGAGCGTTTAGAAGTGCATGAGTACGGCGTTAAGTTAATTGTTAACCTGCATGACTACCTTGATACAGGGCTTTTCCTTGATCACAAAATCACCCGTCGTAAGATTGGAGAAATGGCCAGTGGTAAAGATTTCTTAAACTTGTTTGCTTACACCGGCTCAGCGACGGTTCACGCCGCGTGTGGTGGTGCGAAATCAACGACGACAGTCGATATGTCCAACACCTACCTAGACTGGGCGAAAGACAACATGACCCTCAATGGTAAAGTAGGGCGAGAGCATCAGTTCGAGCAAGCGGATTGTCTTAAATGGCTAAGCAACACAGACAAACAATACGATCTGATTTTTATTGACCCACCGACGTTTTCTAACTCAAAGCGTATGGAGCAATCGTTTGACATTCAACGAGATCATATTCAGTTAATGACTGAGTTAAAGCGTTTACTCAGAGAAGAAGGGATGATTGTATTTTCAAATAACAAACGTCATTTTAAAATGGATTTAGAAGCGCTTAAAGAACTGGGTTTGAAGGCGAAAAACATCTCGTCTACGACATTGCCATTAGACTTCTCTAGAAATAAGCACATCCACAACTGCTGGTTGCTTACTCACGATAGCCAGTAACATAAGGCAATGATGTGATCACATTATACAGTACCGAAGGCTGCCATCTTTGTGAGATGGCCCTTGAGCTGCTTAAAGCAATAGAGATAACTCAAGAGTTAGAGATTGTAGATATTGCTTTTGATGACACTCTATTTTCACGTTACAGGGTCACTATTCCAGTGGTTAAATTCGAACAGTCCGAATTAAATTGGCCTTTTAACTCACAAGAATTACAAATTTGGTTGGATAAAAATGGCATTACTTACCATTCATAATGGTTTACTCGCATTTGGTGATCACCCGTTACTGGATCACTCTGATTTTGCGTTACAAGAGAATGAAAGAGTTTGTTTGGTAGGGCGAAACGGTGCCGGTAAGTCGACGCTGATGAAAGTCCTATCGGGCAGTGTAATAATGGACGATGGAAAGCTAACGATTACCCAAGATGTTGTTGTTTCTCGTCTAGAGCAAGATCCACCACGAAATGAGCAAGGGACTGTTTTTGACTATGTGTCTGGCGGTCTTGCCGAAGTTGGCGAGTCGTTAAAGATCTACCACGATCTTCTCGATCTGATTGCTGTGGACCCAAGTGAGTCAAACATCAATAAGCTGGCCCGTGTTCAAGATAAGCTTGATCATACGAATGCGTGGCGTTTTGAAGACCGAATTACTAATGTGCTGGCGTCACTAAAGCTAGACGCGTCGACTAAATTGACCGATTTATCGGGTGGTTGGCAACGTAAAGCTGCGCTCGCACGGGCATTGGTTTGTGATCCTGACGTGCTTTTACTTGATGAGCCTACTAACCACTTGGATGTTGCAACGATCGAGTGGCTAGAAAACTATCTGAAAGATTTTCGCGGTTCCATTATCTTCATTTCCCATGACCGTGCGTTTATCAAAGCGATGGCGACTCGTATCGTTGATCTCGATAGAGGCAAGTTGAATTCATTCCCAGGTGATTATGAAAACTACTTGGTAGAGAAAGAAGAACTCTTACGTGTTGAAGAAATGCAAAACGCAGAATTCGACAAAAAACTCGCTCAAGAAGAAGTATGGATTAGGCAGGGGATTAAAGCGCGTAGAACCCGTAATGAAGGGCGTGTACGTGCACTTAAGAAGCTTCGTGAAGAACGAAGTGACAGAAGAGAAGTCCAGGGCAAAGTTAACCTTCAAATCGATGGTGCAGCACGATCTGGAAAAATCGTATTTGAAGCGGAAAACCTCAACTATTCCATTGAAGGTAAGACGATTGTGTCTAACTTTAACTTCAATATCATGCGCGGCGATCGTATTGCCCTGATTGGCCCTAATGGCTGTGGTAAGAGTACGCTGCTTAAATTGTTGTTAAATGATCTTCAGCCTGATTCTGGCCGTTTGCACTGTGGAACAAAGCTTGAAGTCGCCTACTTTGACCAATACAGAGAAATTCTGGATCCGGAGAAGTCGGTTATCGATAACCTTGCCGATGGTAAGCAAGAAGTGATGGTCGGTGGCAGAGAACGCCATGCGCTGAGTTATTTACAAGATTTCTTGTTTGCGCCTAAACGTGCCCGCACTCCCGTTAAAGCGTTGTCTGGCGGTGAAAAGAACCGTTTGTTGCTGGCTCGAATCTTCTTAAAGCAAAACAATTTGCTGATTCTCGATGAACCGACCAATGATTTAGATATCGAAACATTGGAACTTTTGGAGGATTTGCTTGCCAACTATCAGGGTACATTGCTTCTCGTCAGTCACGATCGTCAGTTTGTTGATAACACAGTGACCACGAGTTGGATATTCGAAGGGAATGGTGTCATTGAGGAGTTTGTTGGTGGGTATCATGACGCGCAACAACAGCGCGCTCAGGTGAACAAAGCTCGGTTGGCGCAAAAACCAGCAGAAGTGAAGAAAGTAGTTGAGGAAACTCCCAAAACGACAGCGCCAAAGGCTAAACCTAAGAAGTTATCTTATAAGCTGCAACGAGAGTTGGAATCATTGCCGCTGCGATTAGAAGAATTAGAGCAAGAAATTGAAGCTCTACAGACAGTAGTGAACGATCCAGAGTTTTTCGCTAAGTCTATAGAGGAAACTCAAATCACATTAGATAAGCTCTCTGCGACTGAGCAAGAGTTGGAATCTGCTTTCGAGCGCTGGGAAGAGCTGGAAGCTATGCAACAGGAAAGTTAAATTTTTATGAGTAGTACAGTTTTTAAATTATCGACGATTGCAGCCACTGTATTAGCGGCAACAAGCGCACACGCTGCGTTATATACTGTTGTAGAAGTCAGCCCTGAAGGGATTGGTGCTAGTGAATATACAGAAGTGCATGGTGTAGCAATTCAACCTGGAGATAATAGTGATCCATTAGGCTGCTTCGGTACAGCTTGTTCAAGTAGTACCTATAAGCTGGCCGGTGAGACAAGAACCAGTGTTGATGGCATTGGCTATCGAGAAGAGCTGCCGTTTGCCATGGACAGAAGTTTTGTCTACATCCAGGATCAAGATGACTTTGAGTCTTACTGCTATCGCGAACTTTTGTATTCTACATGTGAAAAATGGGCTAAAGAGCAATGGGATGTATGGAAGGCGGAGCTTGACGGTAACACGACATCGAATGCACTCGCTTTTGTAGAAAATGGCTCTTTCAATAATCAGTATAATAACGTGATTAATAGCTTGACTGATTCATCCGCACCGGTAGGAAATCAGAGTATCGTTGGTGGAACTCGTAATCAGATTGTCTCACCGATTTCCCCATTGGGTAGCGCTTCGGCGAATGATTGGAAGCAAGGTAGAGCGTGGGCGGTAGATTCGAGTAATACCTACTCAGTTGGTAGTATTGCGAGAACAGCAACGAATGACCAAGGTTCCCACCATACGTCAAAAGCAGCGATTTGGACAAACGGAGCAGTACCGGTAGAGTTAAATTGGCAGTCTGGAGTGCCAGCAAGAGATGGTGAACGTTTAGCACAGGGCAGTATGAGAGATATCGTGGTATCGGGTACCGACGTTTATGCCGTGGGTTATAATACGTATACCGATGATAACTATGTCGATGCGTCTATCTTTGTCGCGAATACCTCTTTTACTGCTGCTGGCGATTGGACGACAAGACGCATCTCTGGCGCTGAATCTCGCATCAATGGTGATACGATTCATAGTAATTCTGTCGCGACGGGCATTAATGACAACTTGCTTGTGGTTGGTGAAGCAAAGCGAAGTGGTTTCTTTCCTCAAAACGGCGCAGCAGGTAATTTGTTGTTTGTGAGCGATGCAAGGCAATCATCACCATCCGCAACGTTCTTGTCTGGTGGGATTTTCTTTTCTGGTGCTGGTGGTAAAGCGGGCGCAGTCAATAACTACAACGAAATTGTAGGGCAGATAGATGCAGAAGATACTCGTGAGAACGACGGTAAACCTCGTCGCTTGCGCGGATTCATCTACCCATATAGTTTTGACGGAACGAATGCAGAACGACGTGCTATTTTGGGTAATAAAGCCCAATACCTTGATAACTTAACCAACGACAATAACCCTAATGGTCATGCGAACCAATACCGTATTATCGATGCGACAGATATCAATGATGCCGGTGTTATTTCAGCAACAGCAATAAAGTGTGTTGGGGGCTACGATAATACGACCCACAACTCGTACTGTGGTGGTGGTAGCCAAACCGAGAAGACGGTAGCGGTTAAGCTGATACCAAAGCAAGGCGCCAAGGTCAGTGACATTGTAACGCGCGGTATTGAAGAGCCGGTTGTTGAACGCCAAGGTGGAAGCATAGGTTGGGCCATGTTTGCACTTATTGGCCTGTTCGGGTTCCGCAGAAAATAGGTTAAATTGTAATCTAGAGCACAGCATCACATTTTTGGTGCTGTGCTTTTTTTTAACTTGAGAAAACTCAGATTTTGATCGAATCTTAATATTGGAGTCACATAAACTCCATTTAGATTTAATAGTAGTACGTTAAGAAACCATGTATATGTAAGAGGACGACACTATGAAGAGACAAAAGCGTGACCGCCTAGAAAGAGCACAATCTCAAGGTTACAAAGCTGGGCTAAACGGACGTTCTTCCGAAAATTGCCCGTATCAACAAATGGATGCGAAATCATATTGGTTAGGCGGTTGGCGTGATGCCAGAGATGACAAACAAGCGGGTCTCTATAAATAACTTCCTTCTACATACAATGTATAAAGGAACATTAGCCCCGAAAGGGGCTATATATGCAGTTTTTAACGCACTATAACTAAATGTTCAGTTGAAAATAAAGCGACTCTAAGAGTCGCTTATAAATACATTCTTGCTTAAAAAGCGGAAGTATCTTGGAAAAGACCGACTTTAAGGTCTTTTGCTACGTAAATTTCTTTACCATCTACAAGAACACGGCCATCAGCAACACCCATGACCAAACGTCGGTTAACGACACGTTTTAGGTGAATTTCATAAGTAACTTTTTTCGCTGTAGGAAGAACTTGTCCAGTAAACTTAACTTCACCAACACCCAGTGCACGGCCTTTCCCTTTACCGCCAACCCAGCCAAGGTAGAAACCAACAAGTTGCCACATGGCATCCAGGCCTAGACAACCAGGCATTACAGGGTCACCAGGGAAATGGCAATCAAAGAACCAAAGGTCTGGAGTAATATCAAGTTCAGCTAATACTAGTCCTTTTCCGTTGTCGCCTTCTGTTTCAGACATCTTTGTAACACGGTCCATCATTAACATATTTGGCGCAGGAAGCTGCGGGTATCCAGGACCAAATAGTTCTCCTCGGCTAGAGGCTAGAAGATCATCACGGTCGTAAGAATCACGTTTATTTTGCATTATATCAATCACTCCAATTTCTGATAGGTGCATCTTAGTGAACAGGTGTACGCTAAACAACTCCGATCAGTGTTATGAGAACCAGTTTTTCAACCGCTCAATAATCCCAGGCGGATGTTCAAGTCTTTCATAGTTTTCAATGCGTTCAGCGATTTTACTAACGACACTGCTGTCGTCATCACCTCTAAAAGGTTTGTTAATTAAAATAGGGACGGCTTCATCAACGTTTGATACGGGCCAAATATGAAATTCGCCTGTTTTGATGCTCTCAATCACCGCTTTGTCTAGAGCCAAGTGTTTCAGGTTTGAACGCGGTAAAATAACCCCTTGATTGCCTGTGAACCCTTGGTGTTTGCATACGTGGTAGAAACCTTCAATCTTTTCGTTCAGGCCGCCAACCGCTTGCACTCGGCCAAATTGGTCAACCGCTCCAGTTACCGAGATTTCCTGTGTAATAGGGTAGCCAGACAGTGCACTGACAAAACAGCACAACTCAGCAAGTGAGGCGCTGTCGCCATCCACTTCACAATAAGACTGTTCGAATACCAGCGAAGCAGAGTAAGGGAGAGGCTCATCAAAATTTAAAGCACTGCTGACAAACGCTTGCATGATCATCATGCCTTTTGCGTGTAGGTTACCGGCTAGGTCGACTTTTCGTTCTACGTCAGAGACATCACCGTCACCGAAGTGGAGCACACACGATATTCTCGCAGGCTCGCCATAAGAAATTGGGTGTCCCGCAACATCAACAACGGTTAATGCGTTAACTTGACCAACTTGTTCGCCCTTTGTTTCAATGATGACTTGACCATTCAAAATATCAGATAAAGCTCGCTCTGGAAGATAGGATTCTCGGTACTTCTTGTTATCAATCGCCTTATCTAAATCTTCAAAACGAATACTTTGATTATTTGAGACGAGCGTTGCTTCCTGTAAAAGAGCCAGGTGCCACATCAAACAGACAGGAACGTAACCTTGATCTTCCGTGTAACGAGCACCAGCTAGCAGTAAGCGTTTAATGGATGAGGGTTCAATAAAAGGAAGTGAGTAGGTTGTCGTGATCCAGTTTAGGTAACCTAGATAAAGTTCAATGGTCGAATCAGACAACGGAAGTTCAAGTTCTAACTCACTAAATAGGCACAAACCTGTGTGGATGTCGGCATCTAAATAGTCTATTTCAGCGAGTTGCTCTCGGTCTCCGACGATAACAATTTTGAGGTTGTAATAGTTTTCGATGGACTGATCTAATTCATGCTTGGAATCCAGATTAATCGGCGACGTACTTTGTCCTAAAACAACGGACTTCAATTTTAACCAGCTAGCTGGGTTCGCCAATAAGAACGTCGCGCTGAGAATCAGATACCCATTGTTTGCTTGATCTAATAGGCCAGGGACATGCTGTTTAAGCTCGCCGTCTTGCGCTTTATATTGGCCAAAGACCTTGGTTGAGTCTAAAGTTTCGCTGTAGATCACCGAAGTGGGAGCGCCGACACATGATTTAATTTTCTCAGAGATCAGGTTTCGATATAGAGCGTTGTCAGGCGCATTAATCATCATGACTCTTGAAACGCCAGAAAGTCCAACAAATTGATCAATTGCTCCAGAAAGGCGGGTTTGAGTTGCCATAAACGCTTTAGGTGGGATTGAAGTAATAGCTTCAATTGATTGATTAAAAGCGTCGTATTGAGGCGTGACCGCGCGCCAGATTTCTTGATTCATTCATTATCATCATAGACATATTAAGGACTGAAAATTGTAACGTAAAAGGGCATTTGGGCATAGATAAAATGATCTTTCTCTATTTTTTTAACTAAGATAATTGTTATATAACAGGAGTGGAGTTACGCTGTCACCATAGACAGTCAATGGATAGAGAAATGAAGTATCAACAGCTTGAAAATTTAGAATGTGGTTGGAAGTGGCAATATTTGATCAAAAAATGGAAAGAAGGTGATGAAATAACCCGCCATATTGATTCAAGTGAAGCTGACTCTGCGGTTAAAGCTCTGCAAAGTTTGGAACACGAGCCCACATTAGTCCTTGACTGGATTGAAGAACACATGGCTTTAAATTTAGATAACAAAATGAAGCAGGCGATACGAGCAAAACGCAAACGCCACTTCAATGCAGAGCAGATACACACTAAAAAGAAATCCATCGACCTCGATTATAGAGTTTGGGAAAAACTCTCTTATCGCGCTAATGAGCTAGGTTGTACTTTGTCTGACGCGATTGAATATCTTCTTACTGAAGCATCGAGAAGTGAAAAGGCTAGCCAGACAGTGAATGATCTTAAGCAAGATCTGAGTAAGCTGCTTTCCAATTAATTACTAGATATGAGGTTAAGCCATGTTATATGTCATTCTCATCGGTGCAATCATTGTCTTTTGGCTTGTTGCTGTTGACCGGCCAGTACTGAAAGTAACGTTTATTGCAGGGAAGATTTCGAAAGTAAAAGGGCATTTTCCTGCCAAATTTCGCACCAGTGTTGAAGATATAGCCAGCATTGTGCCTTTCGATGGTACTTTTAAAGTATACCAACAGCGTACCGGGCCTAAATTGGTGTTTTCAGAAGCCGTACCTAAAAAGGTTCAGCAAAGAATACGGAATGTTTTTCCACATCAAGGTTTTAAAAATAAGTCGAGCAATAGAAGAGCTTAGTCCATTGTTAAACAATGTTATTAAACAACGTTATTACACATAGACAGGTCGTGCCTCGATAATTTCAACCTCACTTAAGGCGTTATAAGCTACAGTTGTTAAGCTACTTCTTAGGAGGTACTTATGATTGTACGACTAATATTGTTAGCGGTGCTCTTATCTGGCTCTGCATGGAGTCAAGACGATACGGATTATAACGCAACGGCAAAGAAGATAAAAAAGCATCTGAGTAAACAACTTCGAAAACTCGAATTTGAAGACAATGATTTTTGCGACCTGATGTTAGAAATGAAGTTAAAGCAAAACTATACGACCGTTCGAAGAGTCCATGGCACAGGTAGTAGCAAGATGTGCAGAGAAAGTAAGAAAATACTTAAGAAGCAGAAGAAATTCCGATTGAGCGAGCCTGAAAAATACATACGTATTCATGTTTCCACTAAAGATTTGTGATTTCTTTCGTTGCATTACGGACCATTCGAAAAATGGAACAAGCGATGGAAGTATGCACGTAAAATCTAAGCCTCAACAAACTCCAGAGGCTTAGAATGCGCGAGAAACAGCCCAAACAAGCACATAATTCAGTGCGTATTATGTATATTATGGTAAATTGAAGCCTAGTGTTACTTGGTCAATGTCTATTCGCTCCTTGCATCTCTTCTTCTCCATCTATCAATTCAACATAAATCTATTTACCATAAAGTACCTAATAATCATTTATTTATCTGACGATAATAAGTGATTATTAGTTTAGAACGTTATGTATGAAAGCTCTGTCAATCTGTATCTTGAGCAACTTCATAGAGCGCTTGAAGTATTTCTTGGCGTCTTATTGGTTTAGAGACAAACATATTCATCCCCGCTTCTAGGCAATCTTGTTTGTCTTTCTCCATTGCATGCGCGGTTAACGCTATGATGGGGATTGCCTTGTTAAATGTGCGTATTTCTTTTGTGGCCGTCAACCCGTCCATAATAGGCATAGAAATGTCCATAATAACAACGTCTATTTTGTTGGCGCTGTCATTATTTAAGTGTTCCACCGCTTCCCGGCCATTAGATAACGTTGTTACATTGTAACCGTGCTTCTCCAGTAAGAGTCGAATGACCATTTGGTTGGTCTTTGTATCCTCCACAACCAAGACATTTTTCATTTCCGGAGAAAAATTGGGTATAGCTGTTTTTTTCTTCGTGTGGCTACGCGGTTTTTTCTTATTGACTGGGATTCGTACTGTAAAGCAAGAGCCTTGACCTAAGGTACTTTCAACGTGAATCTTACCGTTCATTAATTCAACGAGATGCTTAGTTATGGTAAGCCCTAGCCCTGTTCCCCCATATTTTCGGGTGATTGAGCTGTCTGCTTGTATAAAGGGAGAAAACAGAGTGGGTATTCTGCCGTTTTCAATGCCAATGCCGGTATCTATGATCACTATTTCTAGTCGTTTATCTTGCACTTGAGCGGAAACAGAAATCGTCCCTTTTGTGGTGAATTTAATGGCGTTACCGACAAGGTTAAATACTATCTGGGATAGACGCGTGGGATCGATCCAGTATAAGTCTCGATCGATAGTATCGAAGTCAAGCTTCAGATCTAATCCCTTTGTGTCTGCCTGACTAACATAGTTTTCGAGGGTCTTTTTCAGTTGCTCTTTCAGCTTAATCCACTGATATTCCGTAGAGAATTTACCAGACTCGATTTTGGTCAGATCTAGGATGTCATTGATCAGTACTAGCAATAGTTCTGCAGAACACTCTATTTTACTCAGTGTCTCTAGCTGCGAGCGATCAACAAGCTCACACTCCAGAATATCGATAAGACCAAGTACCGAGTTCAGTGGTGTTCTTAATTCATGACTCATCATTGCTAAAAACTGAGTTTTAGCCTTACTTGCCTCCTCTGCTTTTTCTCTTGCCAGTTTAAGTTCTTCTGTTCGGATCGACACTAATTCTTGGAGGCTCTCTTTTTGTTCGATATCAATGAGCGCTCGCTCTAGCAGTGGCTCAAAACGTGACAACGTATCGCGTGAAGATATTGGGAACTGCCCTTTTCTTTGCCCTAATAGTAAAACAACAGATTGAGAGATGGTCGTGTTTATCCCAATAATGATCGCTGCGTTAATCTGGTCTTTAACAAATTGATTTAAATGAGAGAACTCGGGGAGAGTGGTTGGCTCAAAAAGAATAATTCGGTCGCCATCTAGGACTCGAATAAACTTTTCCCCGACTGGCCAATTGACGTTAACAAAAGCTGAGTTTGATGTTAAAAATGTTCGAAATTCCGAATCACTTTGTGCCTTACTTAAAACGACAAAATCATCAAAATCGATATATAAAGCTAATATTCGCTTTAGCTCATGGAAAATTTGGTGCCGATTTTGAGCACCTGTGATGGCGGATATTGCGTCAAGAATCGCCCTGTTTTCTAAAGCTAGGTTCGCCTCGCGCTGCTGGCTTCTTTTGAGCTCTAGCAAGATTTCGTTCAGTTCTTCTTTCGCTTTAAATTCCATATTGCTACCAAGAGGAATGAAAGACAGCAGATGACACCATTAAATTACCATGGGCATTCTCGCCACCAATGAATCGTCCCTGTTCTCCAAAAGTAAACGGGCAGATAAACGGGTTGTTGTTGAGTTCAGTTCTTATGCGCCTATTTACCTCGTGAATATCTCCTTCTAAGTAAAGCATTGGCCCTGCGCACATTATACAGATCGCGCCAATGATCATTTGCTCTGAGTGAATGTTTCGTTTGGTTTCTTTAAGTATTCGCGCGGCGCGAGAAATAAGTTGCTCTCGGTCGCCGGACATTAAGGTAACTTCGTCCCCAACAGTTACGTTGGTAAATAGTAGTAACCCTTTGTTTGTGCTTACATTTATCGGGTGGGATAACTTGTAGTAAGGTGTCGTGTAAACTTCACCGACCATTCGTCCTAAAGGATATTCGGTCACGAGTTCAAAAGAAAAATGTGTTGGTAGTTCGACTCCCGCATGATCGCTGATCCATTCCAGATAGACGTCTTGCGCTGGTTGGTGATCAATTTCTAATATTTCTCTTTCATTACATTTCGTAATCGTACCTTTGAACTCTGTTGGCGTGTACCCTGCACTTAACCCAGCGGTGACTTTTTGTGAAGGATAAAAGAGTTGTAGTGCAAATCCAGAGTTGGTTGCCCCGGATTCTGTAAAAATGGACCACTGCTGTTTTATGTTGTTGTCTGCAGCACTCCCGCCAATGATTGGGACTTTGGTATGAAATACATCATCAATTTCTTGAATTATCGACTCTTCAATACCGGGAGTTGCATGTAATATAATAAATCCTGGTACTTCTCCAATGCGCTTAGCATTATTAAGAGCACAATTAAGCGCATTAGATGTCGCCTGCTTTATACTACAACCGCTGGCTAATTCGATCAGACCGGAGCCATAAGCACTTGTTCCAATATCATAGATAGCCAAAATGCCGACCACATTACCGAAATGCACTCCCTTTTCCGTCATTATTCCCTGACAACTTGAGCATCCAATAATTGAGACATTTGTTAGCGATGAGTTAAAAGCGTGTCGTAACTGATGGGGATCGTATTTATCTGTGTAATAGCAGATTATGCTAGTCAGATTCTCAAGTTCCAATCCGTGCAATAACTCTTCGATGGCAGAGTGTTCATCTTCAACATGTGTGACTTTGGTAATAAACTGCATAACATTGATAAAAGGTCTTAATCGTTCCGTTATTTATACAATAGATTTGCGTTGTGACCTATTAGTTCACGCTAGGAAGCCCCAACGGATAGAAGTTTTTAATATTAACTTGATATGTGTCGTTATTTTTGAGGATAACAACTAAAACTATGCTGGGGTCTTGTCCTGTTTGAGGCAATGCCCATACAAATGGTTCATCGGCTTCTATTGGCGATAAATTGGTCGAAACAGAGACCCTCTCGGTATTGAACTCTAACTTTAGTTTACCTTGGCTAAAATTGGCTTCCAACGCGTTATTTTTTACATCAAATGAACATAGTTCTTGGTATTCGCAATCCACAAATTGAATTTGTGAATGGGTTATCGTGCGCCACGTGAATACACCCACCAGTATAGTCAACGTGATGATTATTTGAGCAAATCGTCCTTTAGTCAGGGGTTGAGCTGCCATTGTTTTTCTGTCTCCATGTAATTAAGTTCAAATTTTTTAAAAAAACCCTCAAAACCTGACCATTAGCAAGGTTACTGAGCTGTCATTAAATTGTTAATTCAAGTATAGTTTCGTCCTGAAAGTGCCACTTTTTTAAAAGTTGATAATGGAACTGAAACGCCGATATAAGGCTTATATTTCCAAAGGATTTGGGTGGCATTACGACACTAGTCGTGTTGGAAGTAAAGTGTAGTTAATAAAAAAATGGAAGCATGCAAATGAGCCAAGAACAGCAGCTTGAGCAAAACTATAACTATACAGTCGTTCGCCAGTTTACCCTTGTAACTATTCTTTGGGGTATTGTTGGTATGGCTGTTGGTTGTTTGATTGCCGCTCAACTAGTTTGGCCACAGCTAAACTTTGATACGCCGTGGCTGACATACAGTCGCCTACGTCCTCTGCATACTAATGCGGTTATTTTTGCGTTTGGTACAAGCGCGCTATTCGCAGCATCTTATTATGTTGTGCAGCGTACTTGTCAAACTCGTTTATTTGGTGGCCCTCTCGTCGCATTCACCTTTTGGGGATGGCAGGCGATAATTTTAGCCGCTGCAATTACTTTACCTTTGGGGCTTACTTCAGGTAAAGAATACGCAGAACTAGAATGGCCAATCGATATTGCTATTACATTGGTATGGGTCGCTTACGCTGTGGTGTTCTTTGGAACACTGATTACGCGTAAAACCTCACACATTTATGTAGCAAACTGGTTCTTTGGAGCCTTTATCATCACCGTTGCTGTCTTGCATATTGTAAATAGCATGGCAATACCAGTGTCAGCAGGCAAATCCTACTCGATTTACGCGGGTGCGATAGATGCGATGATACAGTGGTGGTACGGACACAATGCGGTTGGATTCCTTCTAACTGCCGGTTTCTTAGGTATGATGTATTACTTCGTCCCTAAGCAGGCAGAACGTCCAGTTTATTCTTACCGTTTATCCATCGTTCACTTTTGGGCGCTTGTTTCGCTCTATATTTGGGCGGGTCCTCACCATTTGCACTATACCGCGCTACCTGATTGGACACAGTCACTAGGCATGGTGATGTCTTTGGTTCTATTTGCTCCGTCATGGGGTGGTATGATCAACGGTATTATGACGCTATCTGGTGCTTGGCATAAACTTCGCTACGACCCAATCCTACGTTTCTTAGTGGTTTCTCTGTCCTTCTATGGTATGTCTACGTTTGAAGGCCCGATGATGTCGATTAAGACGGTTAATGCCCTATCCCACTATACTGATTGGACGGTTGGTCACGTTCACTCTGGTGCATTAGGTTGGGTTGCAATGGTGACGATTGGTACGGTTTATCACCTTATCCCTCGCCTATTTAATCAAGAACGCATGTACTCAGTGGGCTTGATTAATGTCCATTTCTGGTTAGCGACGATTGGTACGGTTCTTTATATCGTAGCCATGTGGATATCAGGTGTTATGCAGGGTCTAATGTGGCGTGCAGTTAATTCAGACGGCACGTTAACGTATAGTTTCGTTGAATCAGTTCAAGCTTCATACCCTTACTATACTGTTCGTTTCATTGGTGGCTTTATCTTCCTTGCTGGTATGTTCTTAATGGCATACAACGCATACAAGACAATCGCCGCGCCAAAAGATAGCCTAAAAGCTATCCAGCAACCGGCTTAAGGAGATTATAGAATGAGCTCTAATTCGAACAATCGCCATGAAATTGTTGAACGCAATGTCGGCTTGCTTGCCATTCTGATTGTTGTCGCGATCAGTTTGGGTGCTTTAGTGGAAATTACGCCACTTATATTTCAAAAGCAGACAACCGAGCCTGTAGAAAACTTGCGCCCGTACACGGCACTCGAGATGGAAGGTCGTGATATCTATATCCGTGAAGGGTGTAATGTTTGTCACAGCCAAATGATTCGTCCATTCCGTTCTGAAACTGAACGTTACGGTCATTATTCTGTTGCTGGTGAGCACGTATGGGAACATCCATTCCTATGGGGTTCTAAGCGTACAGGTCCCGATCTTGCGCGTGTTGGCGGTCGTTATTCTGATGAATGGCATCGTGTACACCTAATTGATCCTCGTGAACTTGTTCCTGAGTCAAACATGCCTGGTTTCCCTTGGCTTGAGGAGAATACCTTAGACGGTAAGCACACTCAGAATAAGTTATTGATCTTTAAAAATCAGTTTGGTGTTCCATACACTGATGAACAGATCGCCAGTGCAGAAAAAGATGTTGAAGGAAAAACAGAGATGGATGCCATCATTGCTTATCTTCAATCTCTTGGCCATGCAATGAAATAAGGGGAATAGTTATGGATATTGGTACTATTCACAGTATATGGACCGTCGTGTTGTTTTCGAGCTTCATTGGAATTGTATGGTGGGCGTACGGCAAAAGCCGCAAAGCTCGCTTCGATGAAGACGCAAATTTAGTGTTTGCTGATGAACAAAACACGGAACCTAAAGAACAGGGAGTGACGAAGCAATGACTACATTTTGGAGTCTTTGGATAATCATCATTACTATCGGTACGTTGGTTGGATGTGCGGCCGTACTTATTTGGTGCCTGAAAGATAAAATGGGCGTTGAAGACGGTGCTGACATGGGCCATGAGTATGATGGTATTCGAGAATTGAATAACCCTCTACCTAAGTGGTGGACTTACTTATTCATTAGTACGTTCATATTTGCCGCCGTTTACCTTGCTCTTTACCCTGGCTTGGGTAATTTTAAAGGTGTGTTAGGTTGGCAAAGTTCGGATCAAACCGTTCGCTCTTTGGAAGAGTCAAAAGCCTCGATTGCAAATGCGCAGAGTAACAAACAGCTCGTCCAGTACGCAAAAGAACTCGATGATGCTGATGCGTACTTTGGAGAAGCATTCAAGCGCTTGGCATACGATGCGAATGGCACAGACTTGCGTTCAATCCCGGATATTGCTGGCGATGAGGAAGCGGTTAAAGTCGGCCAACGTTTGTTCTTGCAAAACTGTTCTCAATGTCACGGTTCAGATGCTCGTGGTCAAAAAGGCTTCCCTAACCTAACTGACGATGCTTGGTTGTACGGCGGTGAACCTGCTGCTATTGTCACGACATTAATGAATGGTCGTATTGGTCAAATGCCAGCTTGGAAAGATGCGTTAGGCGAAGACGGTGTGAAAGAAGTGGTTTCATACACTTTAAGCCTTTCTGGTCGTTCAGTTAATGCTCGTGAAGCGGAAGCGGGTAAAGCTAGGTTTGTTGTCTGTGCAGCATGTCATGGTACAGATGGTAAAGGTAACCCTGCTGTTGGTGCACCTGACCTAACGGATCAAGTTTGGCTATACGGTGGTTCACGTGCGGACGTAACAGAAACACTAATGAATGGTCGTTCTGGCGTAATGCCTGCTTGGAAGGATATTCTAGGCGAGGATAAAATTCAGCTAGTGTCTGCGTATGTTTGGAGCCTGACAAACTCAGATAATAAGTAACAATTCAATAACAGCCCCTTTATAAGGGGCTGTCTTTTCTATAGTTTTACATTCTTCTTTCTTTTTGTTGTAGAGAACTTTTTTATGGTACTTCCTTGGTATAAACAGTTTTGGCCGTGGTTTCTAATCATACTACCGGCTACCGTCGTGGTTTGGACTATCGCAACGGTGGTTGTTTTTTCTCAGAACTCTGTTTCTTTGGTAACAGAGGATTACTATAAAAAAGGCAAAGGCATCAACATCGACATTTCAAAAGTTCGAGTGGCTAAAGATCTTGGGCTTTCTGCCACTGTCCAGTCTCAAGGTGATACGATAGTGTTTCAGGTCGATAAAGGCTCGTTAGAACACTACCCTGCAATTACCGCTATGTTTGCACACCGAACGTTAGCCGATCGTGATTTTAGCCGTTTGATGACGTCAGATGCTAACGGTACATATCGATTACAGTTAGATGCGGAGCTTCAAGGCCCTTGGTTTATCGAGCTATCACCACATGATAAACAATGGCTTATTCAAGGCCGCGTTGGCTTTCCTTCAGATGCTACAATCCCACTAATGAATTAATACTATGTGTAAATCGTGTTATCACTGCGGTGAAGATGTACCAGTCAACACGGATTTTAAGGTAGAGATCTTAGATGAGATTCGTCCGATGTGTTGTCCAGGTTGTGAAACCGTAGCGCAAACTATCGTGGATAGTGGATTAATTTCATATTACCAATTCCGTACCGCACCTGCCGATAAAGTTGACTTAGTTCCAGAACAATTATTAAGTCTAATACATTATGACAACGAAGAGGTTCAATCTGAGTTTGTTCGACATAATGAAAATAGCTCAGAAGTGACACTGTCTATAGACGGCGTTTCGTGTGCTGCTTGTGCTTGGTTGATCGAAAAACATCTGACCAAAGTGAAAGGCGTTCAATCGATCAGGGTTAACACCACAACAAACCGAGCGTTGCTGGTCTGGGACAAGTCTCTCGTCAAACTAAGTGAACTGATCTCAAGCATTCATACTTTAGGATATAAAGCCGCGCCTTTTGAGGCCGATCAGCACGAAGCTTCTTATCACCAGTCAATGAAACAATACCTCTATCGATTAGGTATAGCGGGTATCGCTACCATGCAGGTTATGATGCTAGCGGTTGCACTATATCTAGAAGTGTTTGGTGATTTAGAGCCTGAATTTAAGAACTATTTTCGCTGGGTAAGCTTAATTTTCGCTACTCCCGTTCTACTCTATTCTGCCCTTCCTTTTTACCTGAACGCTTGGCGTAGTATT
This sequence comes from Vibrio sp. YMD68, assembly GCF_029958905.1. NCBI lineage: Bacteria > Pseudomonadati > Pseudomonadota > Gammaproteobacteria > Vibrionales > Vibrionaceae > Vibrio > Vibrio sp. YMD68. The sequence goes on from NZ_CP124614.1 coordinate 1,677,202, forward strand.
CGTGGTAAAACACTGGGGATGGATGTCCCTGTTTCCATTGCCCTAATTTTTGCTTATGTAGCAAGTTTAATTGCAACGGTTACTGAGCAAGGTGAAGTGTTCTTTGAATCGATTTCGATGTTTACTTTCTTCCTACTGGTTGGGCGGTTTCTTGAAATGCGTGCTCGTCGAAAAGCAGCGGCCGCCAGTGGGAATTTATTGAAGCTGATACCTGCTGTAGCGACAACGTTAGACGGTGAACAGATCCCAGTTAAATCTTTAACTATTGGCGACAAAATTAGAGTGCTTCCCGGAGAGCATATTCCTGCGGATGGTATGATTTGCGCTGGTAGAGTTCATATTGATGAATCGATGCTGACTGGTGAATCGCTGCCTGTAGTTAAGTCACAGGGTGATATGGTTTTTGCGGGTACTTTAAATGGGGACGACTCTTTTGAACTCGAAGTGTCTGCATCCAAAGCGAATTCCGTTATTTCAAGTATTGTTCGCCTGCAAGACGAAGCTCAAATGTCGAAGCCGAAAATCGCTGAAATAGCTGACATTGTCGCTCGTTATTTTGTTGCTGTTATTCTTATTGTTGCAGCTTGCACATGGTATTTCTGGCAACAGTCGCGTCCGGATGATGCGTTTTGGATAATGTTATCGGTGTTGGTTGCGACATGTCCTTGTGCTTTATCTCTTGCTACCCCGACAGCACTCACGTGTGCAACATCAAGAATGGGCAATTTTGGTATTTTGTTACGCAAAAGCCATGTATTTGAAACGCTCTGTAAAGTGAACCATCTTGTCGTTGATAAAACCGGCACATTAACGTGTGGCAATGTTGAGATTACCGAAGTCGATATTGTCGCCGATATCGATAAAGACACATGCATTGCTTTGGCTTCGGAGCTCGAGTCCCATGCCAATCACCCTATTGCTCGAGCCTTTAAGCAGCTCTCTGCGCCTTCTATCACAGAAATAACTGATGTTGAGAACATCATTGGTTCTGGTATCAGGGGTTGTTACCAAGGACAACACGTTAAGATTGGTAGCGCTGAGTTTATCTTAGGTGGGGATCATCAGGCAGCAGCGAACAGCGTCTACCTTTCTTTGAATGATGTCCATATCGCCACGTTCAGCTACAGCGATCCTATTCGAAAAGAAAGTGCGGACTTTATTCGACGTTTTCGAGACGCAGGCATAAAAGTCACGCTTCTAACCGGTGATACTCAGGCTAACGCTCAGTTAGTTGCAAGTAAAATTGGGATCGATAACGTTATTGCCTCAGCTAAGCCCCAAGACAAGCTTAACTACTTAAACCAGTTAGATGGGGATATCACCATGATGGTCGGAGATGGAATCAATGACGCCCCTACTCTTGCTGGCGCACATATATCGGTTGCAATGGGTGGAGGTACAGATGTTGCCAAGGCGTCTGCTGATATGGTGCTACTTGGGGATAGATTAGACCGTTTGTTGGAGGCTCGTGAACTCGCATTATCTACCCGTAAGATCATTCGCGAAAATTTAGCATGGTCTCTTGGGTACAATGTGTTGATTCTGCCTTTAGCGGTGGCGGGGTTAGTTGCACCTTACATTGCTGTGCTTGGAATGTCCGGAAGTTCAATCATCGTTGTATCCAATTCATTGCGCTTACTAAAAGAGCATAATAAATAATGGAAAGTTTGTATTTGCTAATCCCTATTGCCATCGTCCTTGTTTGTATTGCCGTGGCGGTTTTTCTTTGGGCTGTGAAAAGTGATCAGTTTGAAGATCTAGAAAGACAGGGTCACAATATTTTGTTTGATGATGATAAGTCAGAAAACGACAAAAAAATTCGAGACAAAACCCCAAGTAAAGGTCAGAAATAATGCCTATCGACTGGGTTGGCGCCTTCTTTATTGGCCTCGTTGGCGCGGGTCATTGCATGGGCATGTGCGGTGGCCTAGCCTCTGCGCTAAGTATTGGTCAACAGAACCCTTCAGCTGCTATTCCCTTGTATTACAATATCGGCAGATTATTGAGCTACTCGGTTATCGGTGCGCTCATTGGTAGTGCTGTTTCTTCCTTGGTTGAGTTTAGCCAGCTTAACCAGGCCCTCGCTTGGTTACGACTCGTTGCTGCTCTATTCATGATCATACTTGCGTTGTATGTGGGTCGATGGTGGTTTGGGTTGTTGGCCTTTGAGAAGTTAGGGCAACACTTTTGGAAGTACATATCACCTCTTGGTCAATCTTTATTACCGCTAAAAAAACCACTTCATGCTCTGCCCTTCGGATTTGTCTGGGGGTGGTTACCATGTGGTCTAGTTTACTCTATGTTGACATGGGCAGCGGTGTCCGGTAGCGCAATGAACGGTGCTTTAATCATGCTTTGTTTTGGGCTCGGAACATTGCCCGCCATGCTCTTAATTGGCTACAGTGCAAGTCACTTAAAAAGGATACAACAATCGACATTATTTCGTAGCGTTGGAGCCGCGCTTATTCTCGGTTATGGCGTGTACACGGGTTATGGCGCATTAATGATTTTATCATTTAGTTTTTAAGCGTGTGATTTAGTTTGTTTTTTTTAACTACCCTTTAATGTTAAGCGGTGGTAAAATATTGATGTATATCAAATTGTGAAAGGTTGTTATGATTTCTGAAAAGCCAGCTACAAAGCGCATTCAATCTGGCGGTTGTGCTATCCACTGTCAAGATTGCAGTATTAGCCAGCTGTGTATTCCATTTACACTGAGCGAATCAGAGCTTGATCAGCTCGACCAAATCATCGAACGAAAAAAGCCGATCCAAAAAGGACAGGAACTTTTTAAAGCCGGTGACGAGTTGAAGTCTTTGTATGCTATTCGTTCTGGAACGATAAAGAGTTATACAATTACAGAGCAAGGTGATGAACAAATTACAGCGTTTCATTTAGCGGGTGATTTAGTGGGCTTTGATGCCATTACTGATGATTGCCACCCAAGCTTTGCTCAAGCGCTCGAAACCTCAATGGTGTGTGAGATCCCTTACGATATCCTTGATGACCTTTCTGGCAAAATGCCAAAGCTTCGCCAACAAATCATGCGTTTGATGAGCAATGAGATTAAAGGCGACCAAGAAATGATCCTTCTGCTCTCAAAGAAGAATGCAGAAGAAAGATTAGCCGCCTTTTTATATAACCTATCTACCCGTTTTTCACAACGTGGATTTAGCCCAAGAGAGTTTCGTCTAACTATGACTCGTGGTGATATCGGTAACTACTTAGGTTTAACCGTTGAAACTATTAGTCGTCTATTGGGCCGTTTTCAGAAGGCCGATATCTTAAGTGTTAAAGGCAAATACATTACTATTGTCGATCACGATGCACTAATGAAGCTTGCTGGCGTAACAACAGAATAGTAAGTAACTTCAATGACGTAGCTTATTGATGAGCTGCGTCATACTTCCACAACCTTTCCTCTTTTTTTCTCATACTTCTCCTCATATCTGCGCTACATTAGTTATATAGTCGCAAACAAATTAAGGTGTTCGTATGAGTATCTACAACAAGATTTTAGTGGTTGCCGACATCAATAACGACCAGCAACCAGCGCTAGCAAGAGCCATACAGCTAGCTTCAAAAAGTACCTCTACAAGCCACGTTATGTTTTTCTTATCTATCTATGATTTTTCATACGATATGACATCTATGCTCTCATCTGACGAACGCGATGCAATGAGAAAAGGCGTCATTCATCAACGTGAGCAGTGGATGAAAAAAGTGGCTGAGCCTTATCTCGAAAACGATATCGAATTTGAGATTAAGGTGGTGTGGCATAACCGACCTTATGAAGCGATCATAGCGGAAGTCTTTGCAAGCTCTCATGATATCCTTATTAAAGGAACGCGAACGCACGACATTCTTGAATCTGTTATTTTCACGCCAACCGACTGGCACTTGCTAAGGAAATGCCCTTCCCCTGTGTTGTTGGTTAAAAATGAGTTTTGGCCTGAAGACGCGAATATTATCGCCTCAGTCCATGTAGGATCCGAAAATGAGGCGCATAGTGATCTCAATGATAGAATGGTCAAGCAACTTCAAAATCTATCTGAGCGACTCAATACGAATTCTTATCTTGTTAATGCCTACCCGATCACGCCTGCAAACATTACGATCGAATTGCCAGAGTTTGATCCAAGCACTTACACTGATGCGGTTCGAGGCCATCACTTAACCTCTATGAAAGCACTGCGTCAAAAGCATAGCATGGATGAAGAACAAACGATTGTCGAACAAGGACTACCTGAAGACATTATTCCAGAGGTAGCGAATAGGCTAACTGCTGCGATGGTGATTTTAGGGACTACGGGCAGAACAGGCTTGTCGGCTGTTTTTATCGGCAATACCGCAGAGCACGTTATTGATAAGATCAATTGCGATGTGCTTGCGTTGAAACCCCATGGCTACATTAGCCCTCTTGACCCACAAACATCGATCTAAACTGAGCCTATTCCTAACAAAGAGTAGCGTGACTAACAACGAGCAGATGAATCATAACGCCTTCTGATTTTGCTAAGCGACAATAGCACAGTCTATAAGGCGTTTTTCTTGGTTTAATCAATCAGAATCACTAGCATCTATCCAATTTATCCGTATCATACGCACTTCATTTTGGTTTTGAGATTTTACAGCAGATGCCTGAACAGACCCAAGAGCTTACACCAGCTCAGAAAAACAACTTCAATAAATTACAAAAACGTATTCGCCGAAATACAGGTCAGGCCATTGCTGACTTTAATATGATTGAAGATGGCGACCGAATTATGGTTTGCCTATCAGGCGGGAAAGACAGCTTCACCATGCTCGATATTTTGATGAGCTTAAAAAAAAGCGCCCCTGTTAATTTTGAGCTGATTGCTGTTAATTTAGACCAAAAACAACCCGGTTTTCCTGGCCATATTCTTCCTGAGTATTTAGAAAGTCTGGGTGTAGAGTATAAAATTGTTGAAGAAGACACCTACTCGATTGTCAAAGATAAAGTACCAGAAGGCAAAACGACATGTTCTCTCTGCTCTCGCCTTCGTCGCGGTATTTTGTATAAAACAGCGAAAGAGTTAGGGGCAACTAAGATCGCGTTGGGTCACCACCGCGATGACATCATCGAAACGCTATTTTTGAACATGTTCCACGGTGGGAAATTGAAATCTATGCCACCAAAGCTGGTTTCAGACAACGGTGAGCATGTTGTTATTCGTCCATTAGCGTATTGCCGCGAAAAGGATATTATCAAGTATTCAATGATGTGTGATTACCCAATCATACCGTGTAATTTGTGTGGCTCTCAGCCTAATTTGCAACGTCAGAACATTAAGCAGATGCTCAATTCCTGGGATAAGCAGTTCCCTGGTCGAATAGAAACTATGTTCACTGCTATGCAAAATGTCGTTCCTAGCCATCTTGCTGATCATCAACTGTTTGATTTCAAATCTATCGACCGAGATTCAGGTGTGATTAATGGTGGTGACATCGGTTTTGACAAGCCCGAGATGCCAAGTGTTGCTTTGGAAGACAACGATATTGTCACTGAGTTTGACCCAAGCCTAGCACTTAAAGTCACCAATATTTAATAGTTTCAAATGAGTATTGATATTCTAGATGCCTTGGTTGACGGAGTGTTAATTGGCTAGGTGATACAGATAAAAACTTGGTGATACAGATTAAAAATAGCGGCTATTTAGCCGCTATTTTTGTAATCAGAAATGATTTTTATCGTCAGTGAGCTCTTCGAGATGAAGCTTACTTGAAAAAGAACGTTATTCAGCTGATGGAATAAATGGAAGTACCCGCATCGTTTCTTGCGGCAGTGACATTGATCCTCCCTTTTGGATATCATCAAGAGTGACGATCGCTATGCCATTCACAATAGGAATGATTTCTCCGTGTGATAGTTCAATGTTACCAGTGAGCTGGTTTGCAAACTCGAGAGTTAGGCCTTCGACATTAGGAGAGAACCAGCTGGAAAACATGCCACCTAAGTCATCGAGCATGGATTTCATTTGTGGGAGATATTGAGCCACTTCTTCATAACTCACTACGCCTTCCAACGGCTCTTTAGAGAGTACAACCATGGAAAAGTCACATTGCATTTCTTTGGGTGTATGAACGAACACTAACGGGTTCGCTTGTTTTAAATTGTCGTCAAGTGGAATCACTAGTTCTCGATTCGACGTGACTTTCAGAACTTCATAATGTTCATCTTTTTCCATCCACGCTTTGTCAATACTGCACAATTGCTTGGTTTCTGCGTTCACAAAAAAGAAGCCCACTTTCACGTCGTCGTGCCCTTCATTTAAGTTGTTTTTCATTTGCGTGAACAGCTTTGAATAGGTAAATCGGTACTCTTCAGCAAACGAAGGAAAGGCTGAAAGAAGTACCGTTGTTGCCAGTAATAGTGTCGATAATTTGTTCATAGTTCTTCTTATTATTTTGACCAAAAGGGTTGGTTAAAGCGAATCATACCCTGCAGTTCAGTCACGTAAGGTTGCCCACGTTCTGAGTAACGTACTAATCCGTTTGTTAACGCAATCGCCGCTTCGCTATTCAGTAAGTCTTTGTTTTCAGAATGTAATCTGAAACGTATATCTCTAAGTTCTTGATAAGCTTGATTGCGATTTACATTCATAAAGTAGCGATGGATAGATTCCTGTACAGAATCAAACTTTGCAACCTCATGAGTCATGCCATCAGTTCTTTGTTGTGGCACGACACCACAGCCAGAGCTATAACACCACTGACCAAAGTAATTATTTGCTTGAGTAGCGAAACGAGATGTCCCCCAACCCGATTCTTTCGCCGCTTGAGTTAACACTAATGCCTCTGGTAAAACGTCAACTCGGTGAAGCATCGACTTTAGCCAATCGACAGTGACACCATTTTCAGAAAGAGCCACATTATATAGGCGAGCAAGACGTTCCGCATATGCGGTGTTTTCTGATGTGAGAGCACTTGACTGAAGATGTTCTAACATCGATTCCAGTCGGCGCCTTTCTTTTATGATTCGTTTGTTTTCAAGAGCAACGCCCGGCTTTAGATACTCAAAAAATGCCTTCTTTTTTTGTTGGATATCAGAAATAGCAGCGAAGTCTGGTGCGTCACTTATTTGTTTGGCTTCAATGCTTGTTTCTCTTTGGTTATCTTCGAGCACGTTGATGTCTGTATCCGTGACATCTAGGTCTTGTGTGGCCAAAAATAAACTCGACACCAAGACGGTCGAGGCGAGCCCTAGCCCAACAATTAACCCGATCCGTTTTTTAGGCATCGAAGAACCTCGAGTCTTTATTGTGATGGTCATCGTTCGGCGTATCGTCATTTGATTTTTCTGACGCATAAACCTTTAATTTAATACCAAACATGTTTCGATAGATTATCCCCTTTACGTGAAAGAAAAACGGTAGAACAAAGATAAGGCCAATGCCGTAGAACATTGCTGCCGCAACAAACAGCATAGTCACGATTGAGTAAATGGCGGCAATTGGCAGGATCTTCTTATTCACTGCACGTAGCGACATCCATAACGATTGAAACGGGCTGACTCTTTTTTCACACACTAGGAGAATGGAATTACTAAAGGCTAACGACAAGTATAAAGACACGAATGGTAAGAATGTCCCTGCGATGCCTTGCAAAATTAACGCAACAAGCGTTGCTATAATGACAGGGACTGTGAACTGTAGTCCTTTGCCTATATGGCGAAGTTTCGTATTCAACCCAGCAGCGTGGCTCATGGCCATCAAACTCAGCCCCGCAAAAAATGGGGCGCTGACAACTTCATAGCTAAAGTTTGCGACAAAAATTGCCTGAACGATAGATTGGTTAAAGTTCTCTGGGTTTTCAAAGATATCAAGAACAATCGAAGGGTCACCAATTTGTAGCTTTAACGCGATGTAAAAAATGGCGAGTTGCAGCACGAGCAAAATCAGCACCGCAGGAGAGAACGAAAGAAAATGCTTAACAGTCATGCTGCCCGCTTCTTTTAAAACCTCACCTACTTTTAAATCGTATTTACCGGACAGCGCTTTGTCTACGCTCCCCCCTAGGTTGAAGTCTTTTTCAATGTCATTGTTCATTCTAACGTCCGTCGCAATGGGGATTGCTTTCAGTGGCTTTAAATAGCTGATTGAAGAAATTAGCCGCATTATACTTAAAAGGTAATTATACGAAAATCTGTTCCGTAGTTTATCCTCATTTTCTTACATATTCGTCTACTATTTCTACTCACACAGACTTATGGCCCACTCGCTTAAAATTTGAATAGGCTTCGAATAACGATTTTGCACGAATTCAGTGTAAAAATACTTTAAATTCACTAGATTGATGATTATCATCCGCCCATTATTTGATCTTGTATTAAACTCGATCATACGTCCATGAGTTCTATTGGGAGCCAGACAGCCTTGAATACTCATCCAACGAAATCAACACCCATAGTTCAATTATCTGCAGTCAGCAAAAGCTTCGATGGTCAGAAAGTGATCAATGAGTTTTCTATCGACGTCAATCACGGGGAGTTTCTCACGATTTTGGGCCCTTCTGGCTGTGGTAAAACAACCGTTCTGCGCTTGATTGCCGGGTTTGAAATGGCCGATGTGGGAAGTATTACGCTCGATGGTGTCGATATTACCGAGCTCCCAGCAGAGCAACGACATGTGAATACGGTCTTTCAAAGCTATGCCCTATTCCCTCATATGACGATTTTTGAGAATGTTGCGTTCGGGCTTCGCATGCAAAACGTTCCTAATGATGAGATTAAAACGCGCGTGATCGATGCTCTTTCAATGGTTCGACTAACAGAGCACGCAAGCCGTATGCCTCATCAACTTTCTGGTGGTCAACAGCAGCGTGTCGCCATTGCTCGAGCTGTGGTTAATAAGCCCAAAGTACTGTTGTTAGATGAATCCCTGTCTGCGCTTGATTATAAGCTTAGAAAGCAGATGCAAATAGAATTAAAGCAGCTGCAACGTCAGCTTGGCATTACCTTTATCTTTGTGACTCATGATCAAGAAGAAGCGCTGTCTATGTCCGATCGGATCATTGTGATGCGCGAAGGGGTTGTTGAGCAAGATGGCACACCGAGACAAATCTATGAAGAGCCACAAAACTTATTTGTCGCGCAGTTTATAGGAGAAATTAATGTTTTTAATGCAAAAGTACTTTCTCGAATAGACGATGAAAAGATATTGGTTTCGATAGAAAACTCAGACAGCGTTGTTCATTACAAGGCGCCCGTTGAAGCGGACGATGTTCTTCAAGTACTGTTACGCCCAGAAGATTTAAGAGTGACTGAAATCATAGAATCCGAAAACACCGGAATCATTGGTCACGTTATAGATCGTACCTATAAAGGAATGACTCTCGATTCAGTGATTGAATTGCCTTCTGGAATGAAAGTGATGACGAGTGAGTTCTTCAATGAAGATGACCCCGATGTGGATCACTCTTTGGGCCAAAAAGTGGCGATCTCTTGGGTAGAAACTTGGGAAGTGGTACTGACTGATGCACAAATGGTTTAACTTCAAAAATACGATTCTGACGGTAATCATCAGTTGGTTGGCCTTGTTCGTGCTGATTCCTAACATTATGATTATCGCGACGAGCTTTCTGACACGTGATGAGGCGAACCTAATCGACCTGACATTCACGCTCAATAACTACGCTCGCTTAATGGATCCGCTCTACCTCAAAGTGCTTTGGCATTCGTTTTATATGGCAATTATGGCGACCGGGCTTTGTCTACTTATTGGGTACCCTTTCGCTTACCTAGTGACAAAAATGCCTGTGAATGTCAGACCCCTAATGCTGTTTCTGGTGATTGTTCCATTTTGGACTAACTCACTGATTCGTACCTATGGGTTGAAAATTGTTCTCGGTACTCAAGGAGTGTTAAACAAGGGATTGCTCGCGTTAGACATCATTGATAAACCGCTACGCCTTATGTACACAGAAACGGCGGTAATGATAGGTTTAGTCTACGTTTTGTTGCCGTTTATGATACTGCCACTCTATTCAACCATAGAAAAACTGGACGGTTCCTATATCGAGGCTGCGAAAGATTTGGGTGCGAACAAGTTTCAAACCTTTGTTCGTGTCATCTTACCTTTAACAATGCCGGGGATCATCGGCGGGTGCTTATTGGTGTTGTTGCCTGCACTCGGAATGTTCTATGTGGCCGATTTGTTAGGTGGTGCGAAAAACTTACTGATTGGTAATGTGATTAAGAGTCAGGTTCTCAATGCCAGAGACTGGCCTTTTGGCGCAGCAACGAGCATTGCACTTACCGGAGCGATGGCAATATTACTGTATGGTTACTATCGAGCTGGAAAGCTTCTTAACCGAACCACGGAGTTAAGCTAATGGGGCGTTTTTCTAAATACAGTTTCATTTCCCTTGTTTATGCGTTTCTGTACCTGCCAATCATTGTATTGATCGTTAATTCGTTTAATAGCAATAAATTTGGAATGAAATGGGGTGAATTCACTTTCAAGTGGTATCAATCTTTAGTGAACAACGACAGTCTCATGCAGGCTGCGTGGCACTCGATCAATATTGCGGTTTTCTCTGCAACAGCGGCTGCAGCTATTGGTAGTTTAACGGCTGTGGCCCTATTTCGGTATCAATTCAAAGGAAAGCCTGCCGTCAATGGCATGCTTTTTATTGTCATGATGTCTCCTGATATCGTGATGGCAATTTCTTTGCTTGCGTTGTTTCTTCTCATCGGTGTACAGCTTGGATTTTTAACCTTACTGATCGCACATATTACGTTTTGTTTGCCTTTTGTGGTTGTCACCGTATACAGCCGGCTAAAAGGCTTTGATGTAAAAATGCTCGAAGCCGCTAAAGATCTTGGTGCAAGTGAATGGACGATCTTGAAAAAAATCATTCTACCCATTGCCAAGCCAGCAATTGCGGCAGGTTGGTTATTGAGTTTTACACTCTCGTTGGATGACGTGATCATCAGTTCTTTTGTCACTGGACCAAGCTATGAAATACTTCCACTCAAAATTTATTCTATGGTTAAGGTGGGCATTTCTCCTGAAGTGAACGCTCTCGCCACTATTATGCTCGTCGTTTCGTTGTTTTTAGTCTTGCTCTCTCAATGGATAGGCAAAGACAGATTGACAGCATAGCCATAAAGATTACTTATATGGATCTCAGGCATATTGGGTAAGACAACAAATTCAGCGCTTAGATATGGGCTAATTATTTGTTGTCATATCATTGAAATATGCGTTCTTTTTTCTAAACTTACCCTATGCTTGTTATACACGCATTTAACGTTAAGTACGCAACATAAGATGGATGTAAAATGAAAACAAAACTAAGCGTCGCAGCACTATTTGCCGCTACTATATTCTCTCAATCAGTCTTCGCTGACGACAAAGAGCTGTATTTTTATAATTGGTCTGAATACATCCCTGCTGATGTGCTAGAAAGTTTCACCGAAGAAACGGGTATTAAGGTGATTTACTCGACGTACGAGTCAAACGAGAGTATGTACGCCAAGTTAAAAACGCAGGGTTCTGGTTATGACTTAGTTGTTCCATCGACGTATTTCGTTTCAAAAATGCATAAAGAAAACATGCTGCAAGAGATTGATAAGACCAAACTCTCTCACTTTGCGGACCTCGACCCTAATTATCTAAACAAACCTTTTGATCCTGGCAATACCTACTCTATTCCTTATATTTGGGGCGCCACGGGCATTGGTGTGAATTCAGATATGCTGGATGGCAGCTCGCTAACAAAGTGGGGAGACTTTTGGGACAGCAAATGGGAAGGTCAGCTGATGCTAATGGACGACTCTCGTGAAGTCTTTCATATCGCATTAACGAAGTTAGGCTATTCACCGAATACGACTAACCCTGAAGAAATTGAACAAGCCTATCAAGAGTTACGTAAGCTTATGCCAAATGTGTTGGTGTTCAATTCTGATTTTCCTGCAAATCCATACCTTGCTGGCGAGGTTTCTTTAGGAATGTTGTGGAATGGATCCGCTTACATGGCGCGTCAGGAAGGGGCTTCCATCGATATCGTATGGCCAGAGAAAGGCGCTATTTTTTGGATGGACAGTTTAGCGATTCCTGCAGGGGCTAAAAATACAGAGGCTGCGCACAAGATGATCGATTTTCTTTTGCGCCCAGAAAACGCCGCGAAGATCGCTTTAGAGATCGGTTACCCAACCCCTGTTAAGACCGCTTACCCGCTGCTACCACCCGAGTTTGCTAATGATACAAGCATCTTTCCACCGCAACACATTATGGACTCTGGCGTATGGCAAGACGAAGTTGGTGAAGCAAGTGCACTTTATGAAGAGTACTTCCAACGTCTTAAAGTAGGTAATTAAACCGTGAGGTGTCTCGAGTCATGATCGTTCATATCGACTCGAGACACTCTTTTTCAATAAGGAAATAGGCAATCAAATATGAGATAAAGCACTCTAGTGCGCTGGTTTTAATCACATTTATGCTGTTAGTTTCAATTTCTATGAAAATGCTGAGTCATTTAGTCGAAGTTGATTCTCACTACGACTTGCTGTTTGAAAGCAACTCGCTATTCATTACTATCTATATTTATCTCATTTCTAGAAAATCTCTCCACTCCAATCGCATATTGAAAATAGGCTTGCTCATGTTGGTATTCAACATGTTTTATGATGTTGTGACCGAAATCAAAGTGCTTGATGATCTCGCTGATAAGTATGAACTCTTTGATACATTCTTAGAAGACGGGATTCTTCAGATCGCATATTTGATAATAGCGATTGGTGTCACTCGCCTACTTAACAAAATGCATTATGAGAATACTATTGATGAGTTAACGGGGCTTTATAATCGAAAGAAACTCAACGATATCTCAAAACCTGAATTCGATATCGTCTATCTTGATATTAATAACTTAAAATCCGTAAACGATACCAAAGGTCATGCTGTCGGTGACTTACTCATTATTCGCTTTGCTCAAGCACTGACCACCACCAAACACAGCGGAGAAAAAGCATTTAGAATCGGTGGCGATGAGTTTGTCGTACTAGTAGACCCAGGAAGAGCTCAGGAGTATGTGGATTCTGTCATCAGAGTTTTGAAAGGCGAAACCTTAACATTCAGTTATGGGTTTGAAACCGCAACATTAGACAATTTAGAGCAGGCGTTAACCAATGCCGATGTGGCTATGTATAAAATGAAAAAGAGTAAAATGAGAAACGCTCAGCATGATGAGCGTTCAAATCAAAAAGTTAACTGATTGCTCTTGAAGCTCTCGTTAGGCTGATTTTTGGCTTTCCAGCGCTAGCAACTCTTCTACAAGTTTAGGCACTTCCACACTGGCTTTACCATAACGCTTCTCTGCAAATTCACTTTCGACCGCACTCGGTTCTAGGTTAATTTCAATAGAATGTGCCCCGTGCATTTTTGCACCGTGAACAAATCCCGCCGCCGGGTATACAACCCCTGACGTACCAATAGAAATGAAAAGATCGGTTTGTTCTAGGGCGGAGTAGATATCCCCCATTCTAAGCGGCATTTCTCCAAACCAAACGATATGTGGCCGCATCTGGGCAGGGATTTGGCAACAGTGGCACAAGTCTCCGGTATGAATATCACCGGTGTGTTCGATGACTTGGTTCGATTCACTACAGCGGGATTTTAACAGCTCCCCGTGCATGTGAATGATGTTTTTGCTACCGCCTTTTTCATGGAGGTTATCAATATTTTGAGTAATGATCGTGACAGTGCCTTCTAACTCTCTTTCGAGTTTACCGAGCGCTATATGTGCAGCGTTGGGGCTGATAGCATCAGATTGCAGTTTTTTACGTCGTTGATTATAGAAGTCTTGTACCAGGTCTGGATCTTTTTGAAAGCCTTCTGGCGTAGCCACATCTTCAATGCGGTGATTTTCCCACAGGCCATCTTGAGTCCTGAAGGTTTTAATTCCGGACTCTGCAGAAATGCCCGCCCCCGTTAAGATTACGATGTTTTTGTAAGGAAACTTCATGCTATGTCCTTTTAGCGCTAACTTTTACTAAAGACTAGCACTGTTCGATACGCTTCAGAAGCGTATCTCGTTAGACCATAGTATTATTTCCCTGACTTTACTGTGGGTTCTGTGAGCCAAAACAGAAAATAGGAGAAGAACCACAAGATAAACTCCAAAGAAGGCTTTCTTCTATTAAGCAAAAATAAGAGGTAATCAAAAAATGAGGACGGCGTTGCATTAAACGCCATCCTCATTTTTTCATCTTTTTCGGTCGATCCGCAAAAAATGGACGAACAACCTTATAAGTTAGGGCCCTTCATGGTCTGTAGAGGAAGATTGGCTTTTAGTTGTTTCATTCCTTTAAACATACGCACGAACCAAACTAATATGGCGATGACCGCTAAGGCAATCCCCACAATAGGTATGAAATAGGCGACAGAATCAATGATCGTACTGTTATACCAGTAGTCGTTGATACCGATTAGAACCCCATTGGATGTCGCAATTGTCACGATCAGTACAACAAAAAACGTCAGATTCAAAAAGAAGCTGCGAATTAACCCATAATAATGAGAATTCACTACCTCTGAATCTTCACCTTTATCCAGACGATAGCCGGCATAAACGATAGCGATAACGCCCGATAGTAGACAGGTTAACGGTGTGAACAAGCTCGCTACATAAGCAAACCAAATTCCCTTATGATGCGTGTTCATTGGTCATCTCCTTCACGTTCGCGTGCTTCTGTTCGCTTTCATGTTGTCGTTCTTGTTCTCCTTGCATGACGTCTTCGTACCACAGGTCATGGTGCTCTTTTGCCCATGTTTCATCGACTTCACCAGTGACCATCGCCTCTAACGCGCCTTCCATGCCAAATAAGCCTATGTAAATATGGAAGACGAAGCCACAGATCAAAATGAGTGCAGATAACATATGGACAAGGTTAGACAGCTCCATATCTCGACGGGTTTGACCAAAAATTGGAAAGTCTAATACCAGCCCACTAAAAGCGACCACCGTTCCAACGACAATAAGTAGCCAAAAAAGCGCCTTTTCTCCTGCGTTTGAAAATTCAGCCGATGGGTGGCTTCCTTTGTGTTTTCCTACCATTCCACCGAACTTCATAAACCAGGTGACATCAACTTTGCGGAAGATCGATTTCCGCCACCACTTGAATAGGATGAGGATCAGTAACACACCAAACAGTGGACCCAAATAGTTGTGATACTGTTTGGCGAGCATAATCACGAAGCCCCAAAGTTCAGTTGGTACATAGGGTTTCAAAAAATGCTTACCGTAAACGAGCATTAGTCCACTAAATGCGAGGGTAAGAAATGTGAATGCCATACTCCAGTGCAAAGCGCGATCTAAGCGAGTCCAACGTTTAATTTTTCTTCCCGTTCGCGGATTACTTAACATGACAGGCCCAACAATAAGATAGGCAAGTGCTACCACTGAAATGCTGCCAAAAATAGCAACGGCCCCAGCAGGAGACATCCACTTCTCTTTGAGAATATACCAAGTCTGTCCAGGCGCACTAATCAGCACACCATGCTCTGGGAATTGTGACGTCGTAACGCCCTCTTCCCCACCTCGAACTTGGCGCCAGAACTCAGCACCCGCCAGTTGAGTTATCTCGCGTTCTGACACCGCTGGCTCTGTGTTGGCAAATACTTGAAATGATAACGAAGCCAGTATTGCGGTCATCACAGACAGCAATACGAGCGACTTTCGTATTAACTCTAATCGCATACCTACTCCCAGTTAGCTTTTAGTCGCATCAAAAGAGAGATCTTCACCATTGGTCCAGCCTGCGTCTTTCGCCCCACGCTCAACAACCCTTTGACGGAAAATATCAGATACCTTTTCAGCATCTCCGGCAAGCAGTGCTTTGGTCGAACATAAAGATGCGCACATCGGTAGTTTGCCTTCTGCAATACGATTCGCACCGTATTTTTGTTGTTCCTCTACGGAGCCGGATTCTGTTTCTGGGCCGCCTGCACAGAACGTACACTTATCCATCTTCCCACGTTCCCCAAACGCAGCTTGTTTAGGAAACTGAGGCGCACCAAATGGACAGGCAAATAAGCAGTAACCACAGCCAATACAGAGATCTTTATTGTGAAGAACAATGCCATCGTCTGTATGCTCAAAACAGTCCGCTGGACAGACTGCTTTACACGGCGCATCGGTACAGTGCATACAGGCAACTGAAATCGAATTCTCACCGGGTTCACCATCATTCAACGTAACAACACGTCGACGCTGAATACCCCACTCTAAAGCATCATCGTTTTCATTTTTACACGCGGTGACACAGCCGTTACATTCGATGCAGCGCTTGGTGTCACAAAGGAATTTCATTTTAGCCATCTCTATTACTCCTAAGCTTTTCGAATGTTACAAAGAGTCACTTTTGTTTCCTGCATCTGCGTAACAGGATCATAACCGTAGGTGGTTGCAATGTTTGCGGACTCACCAATCACGTAAGGATCCGTGCCTTCCGGGTACTTGTCTCTCAGATCTTCGCCTTGGAACTTGCCCCCAAAGTGGAACGGGATAAAGGCCAAACCTGGCTTCACTCTGCGTGTCACCATCGCCTTCACATGAATACGGCCTTTTTCGGCACCTTCAACCCACACCATCTCACCATCTTTAAATCCAATGTCGTTGGCATCCTTCGGGTTAACTTCTACAAACATTTCTTGCTGAAGTTCGGCTAACCAAGGGTTTGAGCGAGTCTCTTCTCCCCCTCCTTCATACTCGACCAAACGGCCTGACGTTAAGATAATTGGATACTCTTGAGACTTATCTTGATCTTGGATTGATTTGTACATGGTTGGTAAACGGTAGATAGACTCACTGTCATCCCATGTTGGGTAATCGGCGACGAGATCTCGACGAGGTGTGTACAGCGGTTCACGATGCAGTGGTACGCGGTCTGGGAAGGTCCACACGATTGCGCGTGCTTTCGCATTACCAAAGGGCATGCAACCATGCTTGATGGCAACGCGTTGTATGCCGCCTGAAACATCGGTTTTCCAATTTTTACCTTCAGCAGCGAGTTTTTCTGCATCCGTAAGATCGTCCCACCATCCTAAGCGTTTTAACAATTTGTCGGTAAATTCTGGATAGCCGTCTTGGAGTTCGCAATCTTTAGAATAGCTGTCCTCGGCAAGTAGATTTTTGCCCTCATATTCCACACCAAATCGAGCGCGGAAATTTCCTCCCCCCAACGCAACAGGTTTAGATGTGTCGTACAAAATATGCGTACCTGGGTGTTTCATGTCTGGTGTTCCCCAGCATGGCCAAGGTAAACCGTAAGTTTCGCCGTGTGCTGGACCGCCCTCAGCTTCAAGAGATGTTTTATGGAACGTATGCCAGTTCATTGTATGCGCTTTAATTCGCTCAGGGCTTTGACCTGTATAGCCAATGGTCCACATACCGCGGTTGAATTCTTTTGTAATGTCTTCAATGACGGGCTGGTTATTGTCAATTTTCACATTCTTAAATAGCTCATTCGCAATACCGAGTTTCTTACTTAGCAGATACATGATTTCATGGTCAGGCTTTGATTCAAACAAGGGTGGAATCACCTGCTCTCGCCATTGAAGCGATCGATTAGAGGCGGTGACAGAGCCCGTTGTTTCAAATTGCGTGGTTGCAGGAAGAAGGTAGACACCATCGGTTCGATCATTCATCACGGCAGCAACAGTTGGGTATGGGTCAACAATCACCATCATGTCGAGCTTTTTCATGGCCGTTCGCATTTCGACACCACGTGTTTGTGAGTTGACCGCGTGACCCCAGTAGAACATGGCGCGGATATTGTCTTTTTGCTCAATATTTTCTTTATTTTCTAAAACGCCATCGATCCAACGAGAAACGGGAATTCCCATATTGTTCATTGGCAGCTTCCCACGGTATTTGTCTTGGTCGAATCGGTTTTTCACCCATTCGTACTCAAGGCCCCATACGCCCGCCCAATGCTTCCACGCGCCATCAGAAAGGCCATAATAACCAGGTAACGTGTGCGAAAGAACGCCAAGATCCGTTGCGCCCTGTACGTTGTCGTGACCACGGAAAATGTTGGCACCACCGCCTGACTTGCCCATGTTGCCAAGCGCTAGTTCAAGAATACAGTAAGCACGAGTGTTGTTGTTGCCTGTTGTATGTTGGGTTCCGCCCATGCACCATACGATACAACCAGGGCGATTTTCAGACAGTAGTTTTGCGGTTTTGTAGACTTCTTGCTCTGTTATGCCGGTCACTCGCTCAACTTCTGCAGGCGGCCACTTGGCGACTTCTTCACGGACCTCATCCATACCAAACACACGTTGGCGGATAAACTCTTTGTCTTCCCACTGATTTTTAAACACATGCCATAACACACCCCAGATAAACGCCACATCCGAGCCAGGTCTTAATGATACATAGTGATCCGCTTTGGCAGCTGTTCTCGTACGACGAGGATCGGCCACTACAATCTTACAGCTGTTTTTCTCTTTGGCGATTAGGATATGTTGCATCGCAACTGGGTGAGCTTCAGCAGGGTTCGAACCAATAAAGAGCGCAGACTTACAATTGTGCATGTCATTAAAGGAGTTGGTCATCGCGCCATAGCCCCAGGTGTTTGCCACCCCCGCTACGGTTGTTGAATGGCAAATACGCGCTTGGTGATCGACATTATTTGTTCCCCATAACGAGGCCATTTTACGGAACATATATGCTTGTTCGTTGCTGTGCTTGGCACTTCCTAGCCAATAAACAGAATCGGGCCCCGACTCTTTACGAATCTCTAACGCTTTATCACCAATTTCATTAATCGCCTGCTCCCATGACAGCTTTTTCCACTTGCCATTTTCAAGTTTCATTGGGTATTTAAGTCGACGCTCACCGTGCCCGTGCTCACGCAGTGCTGCCCCTTTGGCGCAGTGTCCACCAGCATTAAATGGATGATCAAAAGCAGGCTCTTGGCCTGTCCATACTCCGTTTTGAACTTCCGCGTATATGCCACAACCAACGGAACAATGGGAACAAATCGTTCGTTTAATCTCTGTTTTGGCATCACTAGGCACTGATTTCGCTTGCGCTTTCTTCATCATTCCTGGTGCGATCAAACAAGCGCTTGCGACCGCGCCCCCCGCAGCCAAAGAGGAATTTTTCATAAAGGCACGGCGACTCACACCAAATTGATTCTCTTTTTTAGTCACGCTATCTGAGCGTTTTGTTAATTTCATTAGTTTGCTCCTATAACGAGTCGTAATAATCGCGGATGTGCTGAGTTTCGTGGTACCCATCCGTTTCTTTTTGTTGAGGTATCAACACCGTTTCTTCGGCTGATACTTTAGTGCTAACACCCGTGACGACGGCGCCAGCAACCGCTGCTGTTGTTAAGCCTTTCAAAAGGTCTCGTCGACCGGTGTCTAATGTTTCAGTGTCTTTTTTGTTGTTCATGTATTGCTTCCTTACCATGTTAGGGCGACTGAACGCTTTAGCGCTTCTTATTGGAGTTCGAATTAAGTGGATTGAATTAGGTTACTGGTGTTATTGACATGAATAGTTAGTGTGCTTTTTGATCCCGCCCGCTTTTGACTGAACCGAACTTTTTCTACACTCAAAAACGCCTCAAGTAGCTGTGCGGCTTGAACGTAAAATTGGGCATGACTCGCTTGCTTTATTTGTTGCGAAAGAGAGGAATACCAAGGTGCTAGATGTGCATTGAAAAATGCCTGTTGCTCTGGGTCTTCTTGATTAATGAGTAGAGCCATCACTTCACATAATGCGGAAATATGGTCTTCAGGCTCTTTGACGCTGTCTTCACGTTCAAATCCTAATGTTGTTAGGTCTTGACGAAGTTGCGCTAGTGGCTTTTCCATTAATGATCCTGTCATATGCCAAGAACCAAATGGAACCACTTCTCCACGCCCAATACCGATGAATAATTCTTGATACTCGTCGTTTAGATTGGCTATTTCACTGGTGCTAGCGGATTGCTTCAAGGCTTGCCACGCTTGTTGCATGACACTGCTTTCTGTTTCTATATCGAGTGACGTTAAAAACGCAATGAGTTCAGCACTCGGCGCTTGTCGAAACAGCGTGGCAATCAGTAAATAGATGTCAGCACGTATTTCTTGATATTGATTATCCAAAATGCGCTCCTAGTAAGTGAGTTGTTTCGTTGGATCGTCAGCCATTGCTTCGAAAACGTCTTTGACTCGACAGTCTTCGCACATCGCGATACGGTTGATCGCAACATCATCGGCAAACATAGAGTGACCGCGTAACCTATCTTGCAGCATAGTAATCATTGATTGCGGGGCGAAAGGTTTGCGACAACGTAAACATTCGGCAGGCTTCTCGTGATGCAAGACGACAGCTTTGTTACGCTGTTCTGAATCCCAATTGATGCGTGGCGACAATGAAAGCGCAGATTCAGGACAGGCCTTCTCGCACATACCGCATTGGATACAGTCTTGTTCGACAAAAAGTAGTGAAGGAGACTCACCATCGTGGTGAAGTGCTCGTGTAGGACACACCGCTACACACGCCATACATAATGTGCAATCTTTTGATTCGCAATCAACACTGCCATAGGGTGCACTTTCTATGAGTGGTGTTGTGTTTTCAGTGGGCTGATGATGACGAGTAAGGGTATCGAGTGATTCAAATAATCGATGACGCTTAGATCCACTCACCCCACCCATGATTGGGCTCAACACTTTCGTTTGTAGACGAGGGGGTTGAAGAGATGGAGCTTTAAGATCGAGAGTTTTCCCAGTAGATGTCTGTTCTTTCTGAGTGCCTGAATCTACCTTATCTCTGTGCATCGATTCTAAGTACAGGATCTCTATGCAGTCAGAAGCGATACCCAATGGCGCTAATAGTGCTTGTGCCATGGCGACTTCTTTGGTTAAAACTCGAATAATCGTGTCAGGCATATGCTGACTGGCTGCAAAGAGCACCTGAGTTGCCCCATTGGTTAATGCGGCGAACCAGGTATCAATGCCCACCGAGGGGAGTTCTTCTACTACGATCGGAATGACGTTATCTGGCAATTGCTTCAATGCCATGATGTTGTATGTTTCATGGCGGGCGCTGCAAAATAAGATGATTGGGTGCTCGCCGCCCGCTTTGCGGTAGTTTTCCAGCGTGCGTTCGACAAATTGTTGTGTTTCTTCAGGATTGGGTAAGGCGTAACGAATGGCTTCTGTCGGGCACGACGTTGCACAAGTGCCGACTCCTTGACAGAGATAAGGGTTTATCTCAATGTTATAACCTGTTTTATCACTGCCTAAGCTAGAAAGAGCCCCAGCTGGACAAGCATCCACACAGCGATCACACCCTTTGACACCTCGTGAGCTGTGGGCGCATAAATCGGTATCTAATCGGAAGTACTTAGGTTTATCGAAGGTCCCCATAAGTGTTGGAATTTCCGATAGCGCTTGCTGCATGCTTGGGTAGCCCCTCCCGACAGGATAATAACCCGGAACAGGCACTTCTTCGTTCATGATTCCTGTGAGCGAAAGATCGAGAATGACATCAAAGCACTCTTGGTTAACTGCGATAGTAGCGAGGTTTCTTTTACTTTCTGAGCTTAAACCTCCAGCGCCTAGATCGGCCTCACCATGATGGGATATATGGACGTGAAATGCCCCCAAAAAGCCGGACACTTCGATCGAGGACGAGAAGTAAATGTTGTTACTTTCACCTTTCTCTCCATCAGTAGAAAGTAGAGTCAAAGAGGCCATGCTCGATAACTGTTTTGCTGTCGCCTGAATAATATCAGTCGGGCCGATAATTAAGGTGTGACCACCACTTTCGTAGCTTACGGTCGGTGGGATAAGATTCGTCAGTTCTACGGTATTTTCTATTGCGTAAGAACGGGCCTTTCCATTATTTGATGTCGCTTGTTGTAGTAATTCTTTTAGCATTGCTCGGGTCCATGTGATAACAGGGATTCACATACGGTGCAATGCAATTAGCATTCCAAAATATTTAGCGTTTAAAAACAATGAATTAAACAATATTTAGGCGACATTCAAAACGAATAGAGAAGAACAGTAGCGAGGTGCGACATTATGTCGCACCTCGAATTTACCGATTAGGTCAAAATGTACCTATTAATTGTAAGGTTAATGTTTTTGTTCCAACCGGTCACAGCGTACATCGGTATTTGATTCATTACACAGCTCAAGATCTGTTTCTGATGTTTCTAGTGTTTTTGATGTTTCTAGTGTTACTTGGTTCGATACACCACACTCAGAATCACCCTCCTCCAAGACCGATTCTAAATCGTGGTCTGGTTGGGGTGAATTAGTATCAGACTCTTGTTGGGCTGTCTCATCAGCACTTTCCTGCGATGTAGGCTTGATCCATTCGCGCAGTGATTGAGCGACGTCTTGGGATAAACTCGGAATGGCACTGTAGTCATGGTCATAATCATTGAGTGCATCGATATGATTAAATTCCTCACCACTGAACAGCGCTCTCAGTGCCGCTTTTTTTAGCAAAGGATCACTGTCACTCTTTAAGAGTGAAGCGATAGATAGGGCTTCTTCGTCATTAGAGTCTTTTCCATCTCGCGGGCTATCCTCTAACCCATCAGCAACAGAAACTGCGCTACCTTCTTCCTGCGAGCCCTGACCCATTATCTGCAACGATTGATTTGTTGGGGCTTCATTGACTATCGTGGTCTTGCTTGTTGTTTCTCTGTTTATTGTTTCTTTGCTTATTGTTTCTTTGGCTAAGGGTTTATTTTTTGCAAGAACAGCGGCTTCTGTTGCTCTTTCACTAGCCTCAGGTAATGTTGTAGTCGATGTTTGTGAGGTCGATGCTTCAAGGTGTTTCTTGCTTGACCAACGTGAAAAAAAGTTATTTGCCACTGGCTCTACCCGCCCCTTTACGCTTTTTCCTCTTTTGCTCTAACAATTCACCATGCCGACCAATGTAGGCTTCCATCCAAGCTTGTACAGCCAGAGGCATATCATTGGAGAGTACGAGATAGTCGCCGTCCATGTACTGGCTAGCAACACTTTGTGATGCCGTAAGCGTAACGATGGATTGAACTTCCGCATCATCGAAATTATCTAACACTAAGAACAATTTAGGCTGATTTGAACTCAAGTTAAAACGATAGTCTGTTCTCTCATCTTTAAATAGCTCTAAAATGACCAATGGATTGTCGCTACTGGTTTGTGTTTCGCAACTGTCTGGTGTGCGAGCGCTCAAATCAAAACCTTTCAATTGCCATTGGGTCGTCGTCCAAACGCCCGTGGTGATCTCATGTGATACTAAATGGCAGCGTATTGGCCATAGATTTTCATCTTTAACTAACTCTGTGGTGGAAAAGCGGTTGTTAGACATGGTTCACCTATTTCACATTTACATGTTTATTGTTGTATTTATGGCACGATAAAAGCAATATTTACGCCAGCTTGAACTTATTTATCTCAAGTACAGGATTTTGTCAGGTTACTTTACTTCGACAAACATCGCTTAGACAAACATCGGTATTGACTTTCCTTTAGAGGAAATACTTTAAAAACAATAGCGTATTGCCGCATGAAAGGTGTCACATGATTAAGAATCCTCACTGTTAGCGGGAGAACAGCAGACAAAGGCTGTCATTTTTCATCATGCACCTATTTACTAACGTCAACAGGCTCTAACCATAAGACAGGAATTTAGTGTGACTCAACCTAGTATTATCAAAACCCAAGAGAACCCCGTACAAACCATTGAAGTCGAAGTGTTTGATGAATTTGGAGAGAAATTGCTGAAACAAATCGCTTGCGAACGCCCTCTTACGGTACTTCTAAATTGGAAAGAGATTGTTACCTTGATGACCCTAGGCTCACGCCCTGAATCTCTTGTTCTCGGCTATTTAAAAAATCAGAGCTTCATCAAAGATCCTGATGCGATTGAATCGATCATTATTGACTGGGAAACGCACAGTGCAGCGGTGGTGACGAAAGAAGACACTTCTCAATTAGACAAGGCGTTGAAGAAAAAAACCGTCACCTCGGGTTGTGGGCAAGGCACAATGTATGGAAACGTGATGAAGCAGCTTGAAAATTACCAAGTCCCTCAAATCAAACTAAAACAATCAGATATCTACTCAGCCCTCGAAGCCTTAACTCATTATAACGATACCTACAAA
This sequence comes from Vibrio sp. YMD68, assembly GCF_029958905.1. Classification (NCBI taxonomy): domain Bacteria; kingdom Pseudomonadati; phylum Pseudomonadota; class Gammaproteobacteria; order Vibrionales; family Vibrionaceae; genus Vibrio; species Vibrio sp. YMD68. The sequence goes on from NZ_CP124614.1 coordinate 1,701,335, forward strand.
AAAGCCGGTGCCGTACATGGTTGCGCAATATGTAACGCCAGCGAGGTGATTTCATTTGTTGAAGATGTTGGCCGTCATAATGCGGTTGATACCTTAGCCGGAGAGCTTTGGTTAAACAAAGACACGGGTGCAGATAAGATTTTCTACACAACGGGCCGCCTAACTTCAGAGATGGTGATTAAAGTCGCGCAGATGGGAATCCCTATTTTATTGTCACGTTCAGGAGTGACCCAAATGGGACTGGATCTCGCGAACAAATTTGGCATTACAACCATCGCTCGCGCTAAGGGCCTGCGTTTTCAGGTATTTACGGGCGCAGAAAAAATCTTCTTCGATGTTAAAGGCTAATTTCTCTATTTTTTGTCGTTTTTTGCAGGCAGTTTAATTCAGCTTTCAACTTGCAAAACCGAACCCAGCTGCTATTCGTTGTATATCCACTGTAATAAAAAGTTCATATAAGAAGCTAGAAGTGGGTATTCAACGTCAATCTATCACCATTACTATGGGAGGTGCCTATGGCTGGGTCACCGAGAACAACGTCATTTCTGCAAAATGTATCGATAAAAGCAAAGTTGCTTACAGTGGTTGGTACTTTAATCATTGGGATCGTGAGCTATGCCCTGTACCAACAGGCGAGCTTCTCTACTCTTGAAGACATTGAAAAAGCAGCAAAACAGAATCAACTCAGTGCGATAGATTTGTTAACGTTAAGGCGACACGAGAAAGACTTCCTTTCTCGTAAAGATCCTAAATATGTGACCCGCTTTGATGAAACTTTCGAACAGTTGGAGCAACGTGTTTTATTTTTGCAAGACACCCTTTCAAAATACGACTCTGCTGCATTAGGTCAGCTCACCACGATTACTGGCACATTAAGACAGTATCAGGATCAATTTCATCAACTAAACAAGCAGGTATCGCTGCTGGGAATGGACCAACAGTCCGGTTTGGGATCAGAACTCAATGACAATCGTCTAGGTCTTCATCATGCTGTTAAACAAACACAAAGTGCTGAGCTCGAGGCGAGCTATTTAGCCCTAGTGAAAGCGGATTTCCATTACCTTATAGCCCCCTCTCAAGAGGCTGTGCTCGACTTCGAAGAGGCTATCAACAATTTCACGTCCCGTTCATCAGCCTATACTCAAGTTGTAACCGAAATGGTTCGTTACCAGCAATCATTTCAACGGTTTGTGGCTGAGTACGCTGTTTATGGTTTATCACCACAATTGGGTATGAGAGGCGCCTTAAGAACAAATGTTCACAAGACAGAAGAAGCTTTTCATCAACTTCAAGAATCGATTAATGCGGTGGTAGATCGAACGAGAACGCAGGTAAAGACCAAACTTTACCTCTTTGGTACCGCATTAGCGTTTATTATTTCTACGCTACTTGTCATCATTACCACCAGCATCACGAAACGAATTGGTCAGATCACCCGTTTAATGAAAGACATTTCGGAAGGCAATGGTGATTTGACCGTGAGAATGAACTCAACGGGCAACGATGAGCTCGCTCAGTTATCGAATTCGTTTGATCATTTTGTCTCTAAACTGCATACCAATATAAAAGATATAGCAGACGTGATGCACGTGCTTAACGAATGCTCGTTGGCCTCAAAACACATTGCCACCGAGAGCATGAATAACGCTCAACAGCAGAAAATTGAATCCGAACTAGTTGCTACTGCGGTCAATGAACTTGTGATGACGAGTAACGAAATTACGGCCAATATTGAAAGTGCGGCTGAAAATGCGCACCTGGTCAAACAAGAGGCGGATAAAAGTTTGGATCTGACTAACGATGCGAGCAATAGCCTTCATATACTGACCAGCAACATCGAAAACTCTCAACAAATGGTCGCGGAACTTGAAAAACACAGCAGCGAGATTCACTCCGTCATATCAACCATTCAAGGTATCGCAGAACAAACCAACCTACTTGCGCTAAATGCCGCCATTGAGGCCGCGCGAGCGGGCGAGAATGGTCGTGGTTTTGCCGTGGTTGCTGATGAAGTACGCCAATTGTCGTTGATGACCAACAACTCTACTCAGCAAATTGAGTCAACAATCAATGGGCTAACAGCAGGTGTAAAAGGAACGATTGATTTAATGCAAAACAGCTTGGAACAGGCACATATAACCAATGATAAAACCGCACAAGCGGTCTCCGCGATTGGCTTGATTACCGAGCAGATCAGCGAGATGTTTGATATGAACACTCAAATAGCGACAGCTTCTGAGGAGCAGTCGATGGTGTCTTCAGATATAGACCGTAATATTACGCAAATTGCTGACTTGGCAGGAAGCACCTATTCAACGATTTCAGAATCAGCGGAGTGCAGTGTTCAGGTTAATCAAGTGGGAGAAAAACTGGAGCGTATTGTTGGCGAGTTTAAATATTGAGGCGAGTTTAAATACTGAGGGCGAATTTAAATGCTTAAGAAACATTGGAATACTATCGATTGATGTACTTACCGAACACTATTAAACACCAATATGAAACACAAAAGCCCATCTTTGACGATGGGCTTTTCGTTAATCGGTAAACGTAACGCTTATTTGCTTTCAGCAGCTCGAGACTTAAGAAGCTCTGCATAGGTGCCGCGGAAATCATGAATCTTATTGTCTTTGATTTCAAGAATACGGGTTGCAAGAGAGTCAACGAAAACTCGGTCGTGAGAAACAAAGAACAGGGTTCCTTTGTAGTTCTCAAGCGCTAGGTTTAACGCCTCGATAGATTCCATATCCATGTGGTTGGTTGGCTCATCCATCAACAGAATGTTAGGTTTATGCATCATGATCTTACCAAGAAGCATACGACCTTGCTCTCCACCAGAAATCACTTTGACCGATTTCTTAATATCATCCTGACCAAATAGCATACGACCAAGGAAGCCACGAACAACCTGCTCGTCTTCACCTTCTTGACGCCATTGGCTCATCCAATCAAACAGATTCATATCATTTTCGAAATCATGAGCATGATCTTGGGCATAATAACCAATGTTAGAGTTTTCAGACCATTTGTACTCACCGGTACGCGCTTCTATGACACCCGCTAACGTGTTAAGCAGTGTGGTTTTACCAACACCATTCTCACCAATAATGGCAACACGCTCACCGACTTCAAAGATCGCATCGAAGTTACTGTATAAGTCTTCTTCAAAGCCTTGTGATAGATTTTCCACTACTAACGCATTACGGAACAATTCTTTTGATTGCTCGAAGCGAATAAATGGACTTTGACGGCTAGAAGCCTTGACTTCTTCTAGTTGAATTTTATCAATTTGCTTAGCACGTGATGTTGCTTGCTTCGCTTTAGAAGCATTCGCAGAGAAACGCGATACGAACGTTTGTAGCTCAGCAATTTGGGCTTTTTTCTTCGCGTTATCGGTCAATAGACGTTCACGCGCTTGTGTTGCTGCCGTCATGTATTCGTCGTAGGTACCAGGGAACAAGCGTAATTCACCATAATCCAAATCGGCCATATGGGTACATACAGAGTTTAAGAAGTGACGGTCATGGGAAATAATAATCATCGTGCAATTGCGCTGATTCAATGTTTCTTCAAGCCAAGCGATGGTATCCATATCCAAGTTGTTGGTTGGTTCATCAAGCAACATGATATGCGGGTCTGCAAACAGAACTTGCGCAAGTAGGACACGAAGTTTCCAACCAGGTGCCACCGCACTCATCAGTCCGAAATGCAATGACTCATCGATACCAACGGCAAGGAGAAGTTCGCCCGCTTTGGCTTCGGCCATGTAACCGTCCATTTCAGCAAACTGGACTTCCAGATCGGCAACTTTCATTCCGTCTTCTTCACTCATTTCCGGCAGTGAGTAGATACGGTCACGTTCTAGCTTAACTTCCCAAAGCTCTTTGTAACCCATAATGACGGTATCGATCACAGTGAACTCTTCATAAGCAAACTGGTCTTGGTTTAGTTTAGCGACACGCTCATTCGGATCGTAACTGACGTTTCCAGCAGTAGGCTCTAACTCACCACTGAGGATTTTCATAAAGGTTGATTTACCACAACCATTCGCACCGATTAAACCATAGCGATTGCCTTCGCCAAATTTGACAGAAATATTTTCAAAAAGTGGCTTAGCGCCAAACTGCTGGGTGATGTTCGCTGTGGAGATCAATGCGGTTACCTTCAATTTAATGGATGACATACAAACGGCGCAACGTTACTTGTTCGTAGCAAGAACTTCAAGTGTTGTTTGCTTTAGATCACATAAATTACACCGCAAACCTCGATAAATTTCAACTTTCTCCTTTATTCCCTGACCTATGCATTAAGTGACTAATACTGAGTGCGTGTTATCTTCTTTCTTGGGTAAATAAACACTAAATACGCTGCCTTTCCCCAGTTCTGACTCTACTTTTATCTGCCCACCGGATTGGCTGACAATACTTTGCGATACCGATAGCCCCAGTCCCGTGCCATCCCGCTTGGTCGTATAAAAAGGGTCAAAGATGCGTTTCAAATGTTCAGGGCTAATACCGCACCCTTCATCGGCAACTTGAATGACTGCGCCTTTTAGAACATCATTTTCATACCAATCGTGACTCGAAATAGTCAGTGTCCCCTGCCCGTTCATGGAATAAATGCCATTCATCTGCAGGTTAACTAACACCTGAAGGAACTGGTGGCGATTGACCTCGACGGAGGTTCGGGCATGCAAATCAGCGATAAAGGTAATGTCTCGTTTGTTTGCGCCGGTTTTAACGAGGGTCATGCTTTCTTCTATGATCGGATTGACTCGCTCCCAATTGATCTCATCTTGTATACCACCTTGTCGGCTGTACTGTAGAAGGCTTCGGGTAATGTTTCGTATACGATCAATTTGCTCCAAAATAGAATCAATTTCTTCTTCAATTTTTTCTGCATCATCGCCAAGTTCTATTTTTATCAGTTCAGCATTGCCAAGAATCACAGCGGTTGGGTTGTTTATTTCATGGGCAATGCCCGCGGTTAGCTCGCCTAATGCAGCCAGCTTTTCGTTAATGATGAGCTTGTCCCTTGTTTGGTTGAGCAACGTGATGTGGTGCTCCAATTGAGCTGTTTTCTCTTCTAAGCTTGCGGTTCGGGTTTTTACTTTGACTTCCAGTTGCAATGCGGCCTGTTCTATTTCTATTTTTCGCTGTTGCAGGGAATCGAGCATATTATCGAACTGCCGAGCAAGTTGAGCTAACTCATGCTGCTCATCAAGGCCCAGTTCTCCTATCCTAGTGTCTTTTCCCAATTGAATGAGCTTGACCACTCTATGGATGCGCTCAATCGGTTGAAACAGATCTCGCGATCCTCGGTACACCACATACCCCGAGCCTAATAGTAACGCCAGTGTCATCAGGCTGACTTCAATAATGTTAGTCATGTACTCTTTAAAAAACGGCCAGATCAAATAGCCGGTATACAGCATACCAATAACGCTATCTTGGCTATCCTTGATCGGTCGATACGCCGTGATATACCAAGCATCGTATACATACGCACGATCGACCCATTGTTGACCATCAATAAGAACCGCTTGCTTAACCTCCTCGGATACCCTTGTTCCAATCGCTCTACCCACTTCGGTATCGCTGTCTAAAGGCACATTGGTACTCACCCTAACATCATCAAGAAATACCGTTACCGTTCCTTTGGGGCGTCGACTGTCTAGTGTGTCGTTTGGATAAATAAGCTCTTTAATCTGGTCAACAAGAATGGTGCTATTGTTCAGTAATAGTCCCCCATCAAGATACCCAACGAGTTGATTATTGGAGTCTAGAATCGGAAGAATCGAACGACTTACCAATCCATCGGTTTTTATTTGACTCGACGCAACTATCTGATTCGAAGCCACTATTTCATTCGGCATCACTAAGGGGATTTGCGCGTACAGGTGCAGATCACCACCAAATGTTTGAAGCTGCTGTTGAGAGAAACGATCGAAAAAGGTGTAAGCAATAGGAAGAACGCCAGGCAGCGATTTAATTGGAAAGATCTTTTTATCGAGATCTTGTTGAATAGATGGTTGGGGAAACAGTGTCTTGTTATCAGGAGAATAATCATCGTAATAATCTATGGGATAAAACGTGAGAAAATCGAGATCATAGCGATGTCTTTGTGATTCGACCCATGAAGTAAACTGCTCATTCGAATGGGCTTTATTCAGGCGAATACGAAAATCGTAGGATTGAGAAAGTGACTCAATGGCTTTAGCTTGCTTTTGTTGAAGCAATACGATGCTATTGTTTGCCACCCCTAGCCGTTCTGACACATCCACTAATGCGGCATTCCATGTGTAAGTAATAGACCAGTAAATCGTAATACCAATCAAGGAGATGAGCGTAAGAACAATGGGGGCAGAAGTGAGGATTAGCAGTCGATAGCGCACCATTGAATTGAATCGGTAACGCCACTTCCCCAAGACTCCTCGTCGAGTGCTGTGTGCTGCTCTTGAAGAAGCGTCATTATTTTTCAAGTTCGGTTTCCTCAGTGAGCCATTCTTTGAATTTTCGCTCGAGTGTCTTCCTTGCCACTCCTAACTCACGGGCCGCCGCCGATTTATTGCCATCATATCGATCGACAATTTTGAGTATGTGGGCTCTTTCTACTTGTTTTAATGACCATGAATCGGGGTAACCGAATTGATTGCCAGTACCCGTTGGTGATATTTCATCTGTACTGTTTAACTCGGATTGTTCAGCTTCCAAGCTCATTGGATGAACCGTCTCCCCATTTAATTCACGCCAATAATGAGCGGGAGGCTTGCCAAGTAAAATGCACCGTTCAATCAGGTTTTTGAGCTCTCGTATATTGCCTGGCCAGATGTAATCGTTAAGTGCAGAAATATCTTCATAGGCCCAATTCGGTGTGGGCATGCCTAATTCACTGGTGAGCATCTTTGTAAAGTGCGGCACCAACTCTTTTAAATCTGATTTCCTTTCTCTTAACGGCGGAACGCTTATTTTTAGCACGTTGAGGCGATAATAGAGATCCGATCGAAATAGCCCGTTTTTTACTTCCATTTCTAGATCACGGTTGGTTGCCGCAACGATACGAACATCAACGCTGACTTCTCTTTCGCTGCCCACAGGTCGAATCGTCCTTTGTTCCAGTACCCGCAGCAACGAAGCCTGCATGGTCAAAGGCATCTCACCGATTTCATCTAAAAATAACGTGCCCCCGTTAGCGACCCTAAATAACCCTTCTTTGCTTTTCTTTGCGCCCGTGAATGCGCCAGAAGTGTGCCCAAACAGTTCACTGGCGAGGAGATCCGGTGTCATCGCCCCACAATTGATAGGAATAAAAGGCCCGGAGCGTTCACTGGCTTCATGAACCCCTCTTGCCACCAACTCTTTGCCCGTACCTGATTCTCCTTCAATCAGCACTGATCCTTTTGATGGCGCAAACATTGCGATCATCTGTTTTAATTGCTGGGTTTTACTGGAGTGGCCAATAATGCTGGTCGTGCAATGACGCAGCACATCACGCTGCAGCGCATATTGCATCCTTTGGGCAAGTTTCTTTTCCATGCAACGCTGAACAGCTTGAAGCATCTGCTCGAGATTAAAAGGTTTGAGGATGAAATCACTAGCGCCGAGCTTCAGTGCTTTAATGGCAGTTTCAAGATCCGCATACCCTGTCATAAAGATCACGTCGCAACGTTTGTCGGAATCCGTGAACGCTTCATGCCAATCGATACCAGATCGACCCGGTAAATTAATGTCTAGTACAATCAGATCAAAATGATGTTCTGATCGAATCCCCTCAGCTTCTTCAATGCTGGCAGCGCACTGCACTGTCGAAAACCATTTACTTAACGCTTTTTTTAATATGGTTTGCATCCCAATTTCATCATCTACGACGAGAACTGAGAACGCACCGTATTTTTGATTATTGTTTGCATTGAGTAAGGCCGACATAAGTATCTCGTGTATGAACAAAAAGTGACATCCGATTGTAGCAATGTTTTTTGATCCGACTGTGACTAATGTGAGACATTTTGTCCTTTCTCTCTCATAACTTGATATTTGTCTCGTTATTCTTACGTTTTACGATTGCAATAGCCTTGTATTTCAATAGATTACAAGTTGGCATCTGATTTGCTTAATATGCATAACTTTTAAACCCATCTATGCCTTATATTATTCAATGGAATTATTAATATGGACTTCGCTCGTTCGGCTTTAATTACAGTGTCACTTGGCTTATTCAGTTTTACTTCCTACGCGGCTAACGAAAAGTTACCTCACGTTCGCTTAGCCACCACAACTAGCACGTATCATTCTGGGTTACTCAATTATTTGTTGCCTGAATTTACTAAAGATACCGGTTATAAAGTCGATGTGATTGCTGCGGGAACCGGTAAATCCTTAAGAATGGGCGAAAATGGTGATGTTGATCTAGTGATGACCCACGCCCCTAAAGCGGAAGCGAATTTTGTATCCTTGGGCTATGGTGTACAGCCGAGAAAATTGATGTATAACGATTTTGTGATTGTCGGACCTAAAGACGATCCCGCTAATATCGTAGGTGAAAACACCGTTCTTGCTGCCTTTGAAAAAATAGCCCAGAAAAATGCCATGTTTATTTCCCGTGGCGACGACTCCGGTACTCACAAAAAAGAAATGGGCCTATGGGAACAAAGTAAGATAGACCCTAATTTCGGTGGGTATCGATCTGTTGGACAAGGAATGGGGCCAACGTTAAACATGGCCGCTGAGATGCAAGGTTATACCATGACCGATAGAGGCACTTGGCTGGCTTACAACAACAAACTGGATCTCACCTTGCTTTTCCAAGGCGATAAAAAGTTATTCAATCCCTACCAGGTTATTTTGGTTAACCCAGAGCGCTACCCTAGCATTAATTATCAAGGGGCTAAGGTATTAAGTGATTGGTTAGTTGACGAAAAAGGACAAGCGTTAATCAATCAGTTTAAGCTCAATGGCAAGCAACTGTTTGTCTCTAACGCGACTGTTCAATAAGAACCTAAACCCAATCAATTAATGTAAAAGCCGATTCTTCGCTGATACGCAAACAGTCTTATTAAACGAAAACACTTGCTTAAGCGAAGATACTTATCTAGGTGAAGATATTTGGGATTGAACTAATGAAGAGAACAATAACCTTATGAGCCTTTGGCAAACAACGTTAGATGCGTTAGCGCTTTTATTCAGTCTTGACCGTGAACTGTGGGAAATCGTTGCGGTATCGTTTAGCGTCTCATTGTCAGCGATCTCTGTGGTGTTACTGCCAGCTATCCTATGCGCGTTTGTCCTCGCGTACAGTGAGTTCCCTGGGAAATGGTTTTTACTGTCGCTTATCAACACGCTTCAAGCGATCCCAACCGTCGTTATCGGCTTACTCCTTTATATGATGCTCTCACGAGCGGGTCCATTAGGCGATTTACAGCTCCTTTTTAGTCAAAAAGCGATGATTGTAGGACAGATGTTGATCTGTTTTCCCGTACTGGTTTCTATGATGCACGGTTCATTACAATCGAGTGATAGACGCTCAGTTGAAACCGCCGTCACGCTCGGTGTTTCACTTTACCGAGTCGCATTGACGATCATGTGGGAGCTCAGGTTTCCGCTCATGGCTGCGGTTGTTGCGGCGTTTTCCAGAATTGTCACCGAGGTCGGCTGCTCAATGATGGTTGGGGGCAATATTATGGGGCTGACTCGAAACATCCCCACGGCCATCGCAATGGAAAGTCACAAAGGCGCGTTTGCACAGGGAGTGGCTCTTGGGATTGTGCTCTTAACGCTCGCATTGGCGCTTAATTCAGCCTTGTCGATGATGCGTGGCAAAGGCTACTTACGGACTTAATGGAGGAGGTATGACGATTAAAATCACCACTCAGCAACTTTCCATGCGTTTTAAAGATCGTATCCTTTTCCATATACCCGATCTATCGATTGGCCCCAGTGATGTGGTCTACCTGAAAGGAGACAATGGCGTAGGCAAAACAACGCTACTAAAAATCCTTTCCGGTTTGGTTAAACCAAGTTCAGGTAATATTGTCAGGCCCAATCGACATTGGTTAACACGATTTAGTGGTTGTGTTGGGTTCAAAGATATTATCTATTTACATCAGACCCCTTACCTTTTCGATGGCACGGTTTATCAAAATGTTGTTTATGGGATTCGTTTTCAAAAACTCTCACAAATAGATAAACGAGCACAGGTTATCACGGCACTTAGAATGGTTGGTTTAGAGACTTTAGCCGATGAACATATTTCGGTACTTTCAGGCGGTGAAAAGCAGCGCGTTGCGATGGCAAGAGCCTGGATACTGAAACCTTCAATCTTATTGATGGACGAACCCAGCGCATCGCTTGACCAAGAGTCGATTCTACGATTGGTCGTTATGGCGCAAGATTTAATCGATCGAGGCGCAAGTCTGGTCATTACGAGTCATCAAACTAATGCACTTACTCAATTATGTCGAAAACAATGGTGGATAAAAGATTCGACTCTTGTAGAGTCACCATTATTACAAATTATTCCAGATGTAGAACAAGAGAGTTCATATGTTAACACCGGTGCAAACTAGCTGGGTCATCTTAGCTGGCGGACAAGCCACTCGAATGGGCGGTCATGATAAAGGATTGATTAATCTTGCTGGTAAACCGCTCATTGAACATGTGATAGCGAGGTTAGAGCCTCAAACGGATTCCATTAGTATCAACGCAAATAGAAACCTCGCCATTTATCAACAATACGCCTCGGTCATCGATGATCAGTTCAAAGGCTACCCTGGCCCGCTCGGTGGTATACACGCAAGTCTTGGTCAATCAAAGACCGAATGGGTCGGATTTGTCCCTTGTGATAGCCCACTCATTAGTCACGATTTGGTCGAACGGTTCGAGCGTCAAATCACCGAGAGTGTCGATATTTTAGTGGCGCACGACGGCGAATATAAACAGCCTGTCTTTACTTTATTTAATAAGCGCGTGCTACCTAAGCTTGATGCGTTTCTTGAGCGTGGCGAACGAAAAATCATCTTACTTTACAAAGAGTGCCGCGTTGAATACGTTGATTTTAGTGATTCTCCAGACTGCTTTCTTAATTTGAATACCCCTGATGAACTGACCCAATTTGGAGCGATCGAGTCATGAACATGCCTTCTATTCAATTACCACTGTTGGGGTTTGCCGCCTACTCAGGGACGGGAAAAACAACACTGTTGGAAGCTTTGCTACCGAAACTGGTTAACTCAGGATTACGTGTTGGAGTACTCAAACACGCCCATCATGATTTTGATGTCGATAAACCCGGAAAAGACAGCTATAGACTCCGAAAAGCAGGTGCTTCTCAGATGTTGATTTCTTCAAGAAATCGTCATGCGCTGATGACCGAAACGCCGGATTCTGAATCTGAATTTGACTACTTATTGACACGCTTTGACGTGAATAAACTGGATTTGGTCTTAGTTGAGGGATGTAAAAATATCGCATTCCCAAAAATTGAGTTACACAGGGAAGACGTCGGCAAGCCCTGGATCTATCCACATGACGGCAATATTATTGCAATCGCTGCGGACTTAAAAGTGGATACATCATTGCCTCAGATGAGTATCGACGACATTGAGGGTATTGCTCAGTTCGTACTGAGTTATGTCAACGATCATAATAAGCAGTTGTTTAATGGGCAATCGCACAATGAGCAATCTCATGACGATGTAGCAAATCAAAATACAGCAGCCAATCAAGGTTCAGTTGCCCCTGTTGTTTCTGCTTGTTGTGATACGTTGTCTCCTGCGTTTTTATCGGTTGAACAAGGAAGAGACAAGATTCTTTCGATGGTATCTGGTGTCCAGTTACACGAATCTATCGCCATTGAGCAATCGTATGGCCGCGTATTAGCGGAAGACATTATTTCGCCAATTAATGTGCCATCGTATACAAACTCTGCAATGGATGGCTATGCGATACGCGGAGACGATTTGGGTTGCGGCTCCTATAAAGTGGTCGCCGAGATACTTGCCGGTCATTGTTACGATAAACAATTAAATAAGGGTGAAGCGGTTAAGATAATGACTGGCGCACCGACTCCCGATTTTGCCGACACCGTTGTGATGCGTGAACAAGCAGTATCGAACGGTGACGCGGTCACCTTTGGTGGTGCCGCCATCAGCAGTAAGCAGAATGTACGCCAAGCCGGTGAGGATTTGGCACAAGGAGAGGCTGTCTTTACTCAAGGTACTCGTATTCAATCTCCTGAGATGGGTATGCTTGCTTCACTCGGTTTTGACAGATGCCAGGTTAATAAGCCACTCAAAGTTGCGATTTTCTCTACCGGAGACGAAGTACAGGCACCAGGAAGCAAACAACAACCCAATACTATCTACGACTCAAATCGCTATACGTTAATGGGCCTACTGGAAACACTTGGCTGTGAGATCATTGATTTTGGTATTCTAGAAGATCATGAACAAAAAATGATTGACGCGCTGGAAATGGCCTCTAAACAAGCGGATCTTGTGCTTACCTCTGGCGGGGTTTCTGTGGGTGATGCCGACTACATAAAACTCGCCTTAGAGAAACTCGGGAATATTGATTTTTGGCGTATTAACATGCGTCCAGGTCGCCCTCTCGCTTTTGGTCATATCGCCAGTAAACCATTTTTTGGCCTACCTGGTAACCCGGTTGCGGTGATGGTCTCATTCATTAGTTTCGTTGAACCTGCGATCAGAAAAATGCAAGGGCAAGCCCACTGGCAGCCATTAAAAGTGTCAGCAGTGGCTGAGGAACCGTTACGTTCTAGAATAGGCCGAACGGAATTTAGCCGTGGTGTTTATTCTACCGATCCTTCAGGTCAGTTGTCTGTTCGCACGACGGGAAAACAAGGCTCGGGTATATTGCGCTCAATGAGCGAAGCCAATTGCCTGATTGAAGTGGCTCCTGCGGTAGATACAGTAAAAGTTGGAGAAAGCGTGACAATTATACCGCTTCAAGGCAGAATCTAACCCCACTAACCTATGTTAACTAAGGTCGGAAGTTCCGGCCTTTTATTTTGAGAACTATTTTTATGGTACGTACCATCCTTTACACATACAAAAGTGAAGCCAAAGAGCTTGTATTTTCCTACGAGAAACACCGCAATATTCATGAAGCGGTTGCCGAAGCTGAAGGGATCGATTTAAGCGGCTATTTAAAAATGGAACAACAAATTGAAGCGGTATCAGATACTAAAGCAGTACGTAATTACCGTGATAATCACTTTGCTCGACTTGGCTTTGGTAAAATAACATTGAAGCAAAAAGAGAACCTAGGTGTTGGTGAAAAAGGTGTTGGTGAAAAAGGCGTCGATAAAAAATAACCAATTCGATTATCGATGTTAAAAGGGCTTGCCAACGCAAGCCCTTTTCTATTTGTAGATAAGATTTAATGTACGAAAAATCCCGCAAACAAAATCAAAGTGGCATGTACTAAGCCGAGCTACTTTATATTGAGGAACGCAGCACCACGTACACCACCAGAATCGCCATGTTTGGCTTTGATGATTTTTGGGCACTTCGCAACAGACAATAGATACTTAGGTATGCGCTTAGGCATCTCTTCATAGATCATCTGGAAGTTTGAAAGGCCACCACCAAGTGCAACCACATGGGGATCATTGCCCGTGAAAATGTTGGCAAAACAAATAGCCAGGAGCTCCATAAAGCGCTCTACGTGCTCGACTGCATTAGCCTCACCTTCTGCTTGAGCCTTAATAATATCGATAGCGGCTTTCTCTTCGCCATAGTAATGCGCGTAAAGAAGTTCAAAGCCGCGCCCAGACAGATAGTTGTCTAAACAGCCTTTCTTACCACAACCGCAACTCAGTAAAGGTGCGTTGTCACCTAAATGGAACCATGCATCGATAGGTAAACGAGCGTGACCAAGTTCGCCCGCAACGTTATTTCTGCCACCAAACACTTTTCCTTCGTAAACCAAACCGCCGCCAAAGCCTGTACCAAGAATTAGCCCCATAACACTAGGCTGATCTTTTAGATCGTCATCCCATGCTTCAGACAAAGCAAAACAGTTGGCATCATTTTCTATCTTAACTTGACGGCCTAAGCTTTTTTCTAGATCCACGCGTAATGGTTTCCCTTTCGCGGCAGGAACGTTAACCGTTAAAACCGTGCCATCGTCAGCATCTTCCATTCCCGGTAGGCCTAGCCCTACTTTACCTTCACACTCAAATTGTTGGTCGTACTTTTTCACTAATGAGGTAATGGTTTCGACTAATAGTGGATAATCGTCCGTTGGCGTTGGTACTCGTTCCGTCGCGACTCTTTCTAATTTTTGATTAAAAGCCCCAAATTCAATTTTTGTGCCGCCCACATCAAAGCCGTAATACATTCCAATCTCTCCTTAAAAAGCACCCAAGCGAGGTGCTAAAATTATTCTCTTGGCATTATCCATATAGCTCAGCCTACAAACCGTGACACACGACAAATTTATCTGGCACTTAAATGCAACTGTACATTTATAGAACAACGAATTTTCAATTATTAGAGTTACTTCTCGAAATTAGTTTCACTTAGGAAACGTTTCAGAGCAGGTTTAGTGAGATCCGGTTTCAAGCGCGTCTTTGTTAACAGATAACTTTCGCGAAAAGTCTCAAACCACATTTCGAGCACCTGAGACGCTTGGTTTTCATCCACTTTGCTAAGCACAATAGAGGCAACTTCTGCGGTAGAAAGATGGTCATCGTTGTCTGACTTCCTCATCATGTATTGAGATACGGATTCCGGCTTAATTGAAAAGACCGGAAGCTGGCTTAAATAGTCGGACTTTCTAAATATCTTTCTCGCTTCTCTCCAACTACCATCAATAAAAATAAGTAACGGAACTTTATTGTCTGGTAAAGGAAAGCTTTGTTCATTAATCAACCGAGATTTGTCATCAACATAGTCTTCAGGAAAAACAATGAGTGGGAAATACTTGGGATCGTTAAGCTGGTCTAACATCGCTTCGTCTGGTTCGGTACGATTCCACTGATATACGCTGGTTTCTTTCACAACATCCGCTATTAATCGCCCTGTATTACTCGGTTTAAACACTTCATTGTCAGAAACGATCAGCATAACCGCCACATTAGTGTCGATATCTGGCTGATATTCACAGAGGCAGTACTTGGTGGCGACCTGACAATAATCGCAACGGGATACTTTTGCACCTCGTGCTTTAAACGCTCGTGTCGACAAGCTTTGACGGAATTTAAACAGGTGATGGAAGGCGTGAATTCTCATGATGCTTGATTAGTACTAGAAAGTTGACGGCATTGTACTTACAGTACACTAAGAATCAAAGGAAGTTGTTATGAATAATCCAGAGTCAATCCGACTGATATTTTTTGTCTCCATTTTCATGTTGTGCGCAATTTGGGAGTGGGTGTTACCGCGTAAGCGTCTAACGCAAAGTAAAGGTGTTCGATGGCTAAATAATATTGGACTGGTTTCTTTAAGCAGCGTACTTCTCGCTGTGCTCTTTCCTGTTGTCGCTTACCAAGCCGCCCAATACGCGACAATCAACGAAATTGGGCTATTTAACCAACCCTCGATGCCTGCTTTACTTACGATTATTGTTTCAGTATTGCTGCTGGATCTCGCGATTTATTGTCAACACGCGGTTTTTCACAAGGTTCCTCTTCTTTGGCGATTGCATCAGGTACACCATGCAGACCAAGACATCGATATGACGACAGGCGCTCGTTTTCACCCCATTGAAATCATTCTTTCGATGCTCATCAAGATAGGTATCGTCATAATTGTGGGGATTCCAGCAAGCGCTGTGATCATTTTTGAGGTGTTGCTCAACGGCAGTGCCATGTTTAACCACAGCAATGCTCGACTTCACCCTAGAATAGATTCGTTGCTAAGAAAGTGGATAGTGACTCCCGATATGCACCGTGTGCATCATTCTATCATCACACGAGAAACGCATTCTAACTTCGGATTTTTTTTATCGATTTGGGATAAACTGTTTAACACGTATATCGCCCAACCGACGCAAGGTCACGACCAGATGACCATAGGCTTACCCGTATTTCGCTCAACAAGAGAGCAATGGTTGGACAAAATGTTAACTCAACCTTTTCGTCAGCGTTGAGTTAACTAAGCACTGAACTCACTAAACAATTAGCTAACTAAGCACTTAACTGACTAAGCACTGAATAAACTCAGATTTCATCTGTGATGAATTTACAGTGAATATTTGTGGAGCATGGTTTGCTGATGCCCCGCAATCGTTGCCACTTGTTCTGAGCTTTCGACCATTGATTGTAGCTGATATTTCGTTTGGTCACCTTGCTTAGAAACAAGAGCAATGGATTGACTCACTTCTTTGGTCGCGCGCTCTTGTTCTTCGGTAGCAACAGTAATTTGCTCTACCCTTGTTTGAATTTGATTGACCGCTCGTTCTATATCGGAAAATGTCGCCTTTACTTCCACACTTGACGCTAATGCTGACACCATTTCTACACGAGAATGCTCAACCGCCACACGAGATTTATCAGCAGCAGCGATCAATTGGTTCATTTTGACTCTGATATTTTTCGTCTGTTGTGAGGTTCCGCTCGCCAATTGCCTTACCTCATCAGCAACCACGGCAAATCCTCTTCCTTGTTCCCCTGCCCGTGCGGCTTCAATGGCAGCGTTCAACGCCAATAGATTCGTATTATCCGCAATGGCCGAGATCATCTCTACCATTTCGCGTATCTGCTTGACTCGATGGTCAAGTTCGACCATTGAATCTTCATTCGCATTGAGTGTTTCTTCTAACTGTTCTAGTCGTTGTCGATTGGTTTCAACGACGTCCAAACCTCGCTGAGAGTGTTCTGAGGCTTGACATGAATCCTGATAAGATTGGTGGGTGATCGAGGATATTTGACTAATTGAAGCCTCAAGTTCATTAACTGTCGTGATCATGCTCTCTAATGACGTATTTTGCTCAATCAAGGTCGCATTTGAGCTTTCTGCCGCGTTATGGCTAATCTCGGCTGTTTTATACAAAGTTTCGCAGTTATGGGTAACGGTAGAAATAGACCGACTCGTTGATTCAATGACAGTATTGAGTTTCTTTGATACTTCCTGAAATTCACTCGGGCCGATAATCGGAACACTCGATGAAAAGTCATGATCACTTAAACGGTTAAGGTGAATGGTGATGTTTTTGAGGCTAGTATTTAGCCAGCGTCTTAAACCAAGACCAAATGTAACAATAATTAAGGCAATCGTCGTCCCAATCATGGTCAGGCGGCTGTACGTTGAAATGATCGTTTCGTTAACCGCAAATTCTCGCTGTTCAATCAGTGACAAGGCCGTTTGAGAAATGGCTTCAAGTGCAACTACCGTCGTATTTCCAAGGTGCACCACTTCGGCTATCTGAGTTTTTTGGCTGGTCGACAATGACAATTTAGTCATGATATTTTTCAAAATTCCTTGCTGTTTAAACCCATCGTTCACCATAGTGTAAGGAGTGGTCAAGCTTGCAAACTCTTCGATATCTGGATGCCAATCCTTGAAGTCATCATAGGCAAGATTGATTCCTGCGATTCGGCTTCTCATTTCTTGATATTGCTCTGCCGCTTTTTCTAAGTCTACCTGCATCATCAGCATCAAAAATGTACTTTCTAAAGAGCTAGCGCTGGCGATAAACCGATTAGCAGCGTCAGAGGACTCCGGATTACTGTTGCTTAGAAAGGAAGCAATACGATTCATCTCTGGGCCAATGGAACTGAGCCCATAACGAAATGCTCCCACTTGGTCATCGATTGTGCTTTGTTGTTCAAGTAAGCTTTTCTGGGTATCGAGTATAGAAATGGTTGAAGCGTTTAATTTTTGTAGGCTATTTTTAAGTGTCGTTAGCAGACGGGAGTTTTCTTCTTTTTCTTCACGCGTCGTAAACCCATCGGAAAACTGACTGACATTATTCAATAACAGGTTACTTTTCTTCATTAACGCATTAATGTTTATTGTGTTCTCGTTAAGAGCTTCCACCGTTGTTCCCTGTGTGGCATAGCTTATACGTTTCACTTGTTCGAGAATGGTTTGAGTCAACTTGGCATTATTGATCGCTAACGGCAGCGCTTTTTCCGATAAAGCACTGAACTCATGGCCAACTCGATCAACACTTTTTATGGTAATAAATGACAGTGCAACAATTAAGAGTAAAATGCAGATGAATACCGCACTGATGGTTTGAACTAACGATAGAGAAAATGATGTGTTTCTTTTTTTGTTCATGTTTTTACTAGCTACTTTGACGAACACGTTATCCGCTATGCTAGTTGTCTCTCATGACAAATAAATTTCAACGATATTTCAATAAGATGTCAAATGACTAAACTAAAGATCACTGCAATCATCATTATCGGCATAGGCGTTTTGACCGGTTGTACAAATACATCTGGTCCTTCGAAACCCGCAAGTGGGCCTTCAAGTTCTGTATCCGGCTCTCCGTCCTTATCTGCCTACGATAAAAAGGTTAAGCAATCATTTATGGCTGTATTTAGT
Organism: Vibrio sp. YMD68; assembly: GCF_029958905.1. Taxonomy (NCBI): domain Bacteria; kingdom Pseudomonadati; phylum Pseudomonadota; class Gammaproteobacteria; order Vibrionales; family Vibrionaceae; genus Vibrio; species Vibrio sp. YMD68. The sequence continues at coordinate 1,719,846 of NZ_CP124614.1, forward strand.
CGCTGGGAAGGTGTGCCGTACCGATTGGGAGGCACGTCATTTCAAGGCATTGACTGCTCTGCATTTGTGCAAATCGCTTACCAAGATGCTTTGAATGTTAGACTTCCAAGGACGACACTTCATCAAAGTAAGCTAGGCACAAAGGTGGGCTATGACGAAGCGGAAGTGGGCGATTTAATATTTTTTAGAACGTCGAGAACCACTCGCCATGTTGGTGTTTACCTGGGAAACCGTCAATTTTTGCATGCTTCCACATCAAAAGGCGTGATTATCTCTAGAGTTGATAACCCCTATTGGGCATCTAAATTTTGGCACTTTAGGCGAGTAGAACACCCGCCTATAGTCAATTGATTAGGTATGTTTGAAATGAGAAATTAATCGTAGGTCGCCACTGCGACATCGAACAGGTTTTTCACCAGGGCAATGTATTCGTCAAGGAAGGTGATCTGTTCATTGGTTGCAGGTTTAGTCCAGGCTCCTGCTAATACCTCTCCCAAATCCTCAACAACGGAATCCGCTTCTTTTAATAACTTAAAGCGTACACTGGAATGCAGCTCTGGATTTTGTTCAAAAATGGCCATAATGTTGCTTGAAACCATGTCAGTCACGACATCTTCAATACTCTCAGCACCAGTATCACCGTCTACAGATGTAAACACATCTAGGTTCAATGCTAAATGTTCAATTAAGGCTAAATATCCATCGGTTTCTACAACCACACTTAAATCTCCTAGTTACTGCAATACTTGAGAATAGGTTCTCATTAATATTAAGACAAGTATACGCACTTTAACAACCTGATTATGCCTTAGAGCTCACTTTATAGTTTACTGATCACATCGCTGCCAAAGAAACGAGTCTTTCATTCGTTATTGACGTCCGTATTGACGGCATAACTTTGTTTGTTGTCCTTTGATATTCAAAAATAGAGAACTCGATAATGCTAGCTGCGCTTGATTAAGGTCACACTTCCACGTTTTAACAAAAAAAAGGGCGTAAATTCTCGCTTTGTGTCAACTCTTGAGCAGGTAATCGAAAAATTTTGTCCTAAACTTAATGTAAATAAGTACTTATCCGAAGGTTTTTATTATGTGGCAAGCATTGACTCAACAACTCTCTGAAGCACTTATGTTCAATTATACGATCACCGAGCGCGCAAAAATGAATGGTGGTGACATCAGTGATTGCTACATGATAAGTGACGGTGAGCAACGTTATTTTGTAAAGTCGAATACGAGAAGCTTCATTGACAAGTATCTCATTGAAGCTGACAACCTTAATCTCCTGCGTAGCACTTCTACCGTCTCTATCCCTGAGATTATCTTGACCGGCACCAGCAAAGATCATTCTTTTATCGTATTTAATTATTTAGCCACTAAGCCACTTGAGGATGATAAACAGAGTTATAAGTTTGGCGTTCAACTTGCGCAGCTTCATTCATGGGGTGAGCAGAAAGAGTTTGGGTTTGATCAAGATAATTACATTGGCACGACATTACAACCAAACAAATGGGATCGTAAATGGCATCGTTTTTTTGCCGAACAACGTATTGGCTGGCAACTTCAACTTCTCAGAGAGAAAGGCATAGAGCTGGTTAATATCGCAGAATTTACTGAACGAGTGTCAGATCTACTGTCCAATCATCACCCTCGCCCATCATTACTTCATGGCGATCTATGGCACAGTAATGTCGCCAATTCTGCGTTTGGCCCAATTTGTTATGATTCGTCTTGCTACTGGGGCGATCGCGAATGCGATATTGCCATGACTGAGTTATTTGGTGGGTTTCAGCCTGAATTCTATAATGGTTACGAAAGCATATTACCCCTAGATTTTGGCTATGGAGAAAGAAAAGATATTTATAACCTGTATCATATTCTGAACCACTACAATTTATTTGGCGGGCACTACCTCGCCGAGGCAGAAGGTTTGATAAACAATATAAATAGTTATTAGCGAATCTTTATGCACGATTTGAACTCTCCAACAACACAAAAATAGGCAGACCGGTCACTACTTTTAAAATAGCCAGTGGGTATAACACCCGGAAGTAGTGTGGTTTGCATAATGAAATACAGGCACCCCTCCATAGATTTTCCACTTTACCATTTGTTTAGTTTGTTAAAGCGCAACGTTATTTCTTAGTGATTTAATATGACGCAAGTCAACGAAAGCGAGAGTTGTGGTAATGAACAAGTGATCTCGTTAGAATACGCGCTCAAAAAATTATAAGTTAAAAACACTGAGCGGTTTCAAATGAGCAGAAAAATTGAATTATTAGCCCCTGGCGGTGACGTAGAAGCAATAAAGGCAGCTATCGTGGCAGGTGCGAATGCAGTCTATTGTGGTTTAAATACGTTTAACGCGCGAAATCGAGCATCAAACCTATCACTTGATGAATTGAATGGTGTTATACGGTTAGCTCACCAATATGGCTGCGAAGTTTTTCTGACATTGAATATCGTGCTGTTAGAACACGAAATTAAAAGCATTAGCAAACTGCTTAACCAGCTAGTCAATACCAAACTGGACGGTATTATTGTTCAAGATTTAGGGTTATTTGACTTAGTTAAAAAGCACTTTCCATCATTAGATGTGCATGCCTCTACCCAGTTGACGACCCATAACGAAGGTCAAATCAAATTCTTAGCCAAAATTGGGGCAACACGCGTGAATCTCTCTCGAGAACTCAACCTTCCTGAAATTAAAATGCTCACTGAAGTCGCTCATGATCACGATGTCTTGACGGAAGTCTTTGTACACGGCGCTTTGTGTATTGCATTTTCGGGTCAATGTTATTCAAGTTCTGTTAGTGTTGGTAATTCCGGAAATCGTGGCCGTTGTAGCCAGGCATGTCGTGATGAATATGAAATTACCGATGCCGGTAATAAGTATCCGCTCAACCTAAAAGACAACTCTGCCTACTACGATCTTCCTGAACTGGTTGACGCAAAAGTGGATTCGCTCAAAGTTGAAGGGCGCATCAAAGGCGCGCATTATGTGTATACCGTTGTCGATACTTGGCGTAAACAGATCGATAGTTTCGTCGAAAAAGGTCTATTGATTGAAGATGACGCTAACCTGCACAAAGTGTTTAATCGTGATTTCACGAACTCGTTCCTCAAAGGTAACCTAACGAAAGACATGTTTATTGATAATCCACGTGACAACAGCGTGAATTATGCGGTCGACAAAGCGACATCGGAAAACGAATCGATCTCCGTTGTACAAATTCAAGAAGTAACAGACAACCTCTATACATCAAAAAATGAAATCGGTGCAGAGATGCGAGAGAAAATTCAATTTCTCGATATTTCCAAGACACAGGTTACGCTTTCATTTGACGCAAAACTGGGACAGCCGCTAACTGTCTCTGTTATTTCAAAAGACGAAACATTTACCGTTAAGTCCCCTTCCACTCTCTCGGTTGCCGGTGAAAAAGCCATTACTCAAGAGCTATTGACCAAACGTTTTAAAGCGCTAAAAAGCCCTGTACATACATTGGCTCAGTATGATTTTTCTCGTATGGAGGAAGGACTCAGTATTCCATTGAAAGAAATTTCAGCGCTGAAAGAAGAAATAGATTTCATTTTGAATGGTTCTGTCGATGTCATTAAGCATGTCGATGTTCCTGCGCTTGAAAAGCACCCTAAAGTGAACGAAACGCCAACGCTTTCAATGTTAATTGCTGATGTCGCCGATCTTCACCTCTGTGATATTACTGATGCGGATGTTTACTATAAATTACCCGAGAGCTTTAAAAAACGCTGCAATAAATACATCGATATTTTGGCGGAAAATCCTCGTTTGATTCCTTGGTTCCCAGCGGTATTGATTGGTAAAGATTACGATGAAGCCGTGCGTATCTTAGAAGAAGTTAAACCTAAGCGTATCGTCACTAACAATACCGGCATTGCCTATAAAGCCTATGAAATGGGCATTGAATGGGTGGCTGGGCCATTCATGAATACGACCAACTCACACGCGTTAGTCACCCTTAAAGAAGAGCTAAACTGTGCCGGTGCGTTTATTTCAAACGAGATAAATAAAGGCCAGATACGTCATATCACCCGCCCAGAGAACTTCAAACTGTTCTACAGCATTTACCACCCTATTCTTATGATGACAAGCCGCCAGTGCTTTTTCCAAAGAACCGTTGGCTGTAACAAACCGAGTATCGAAGCGGGCTGTATGCTGAAGTGTGAGAAAGCGACAACAATTACTAATGTGAAAGGCATTTCATTTGCTGTTGATAAGCAAAAAGGTGGCTACCCGAGCATCTACAACCACGAGCAGTTTCTAAATCATGAAGCTGTGACTGATTTTTCGGATCTGTTTGATGAATTCTTCATTGATTTAACCAACATTGGTGCAGGCTCTAAAGAAGTACAGGATAAGGCTGAATTGATTAAGCACTTTGAAGGCTTGATCAATGGCGTTAACGGCTCTCAACAGAATCTAGAACAGCTCGTTACGATAAGAACCAACGACCAATACGTTCAAGGTTTATAATGAAATAAGCGATTCGTTATTCGTTAAAAGGCCGCTAGTTTAGCGGCCTTTTTCATAGCAAACAGAATTATTTACAAGGTCACAGATGCTGATTCTTTTTTACATTCTAGCTTGAGTTTCTTTCCACTAAGACATCTGCTTGAACTGTAACTCGACCAACCGTTGATACAACTCACAGCTGTTTAGTAATGATTGGTGATCCCCAACATTGACTAATCGTCCTTGGTCTAGCACCGCTATTTGGTCGGCATGCTTAATTGTCGATAATCGATGAGCAATAATGAGCGTCGTTCTTCCATGCATCAACTCTTTCAGCGCTTGTTGTACATGATGCTCGCTTTCACTGTCTAGTGCGCTCGTCGCCTCGTCTAGCAATAGAATGGTAGGATCTTTTAGGATCGCACGCGCAATGGCAATCCGCTGTTTTTGTCCACCAGATAAACGTACACCTCTCTCACCAAGAAAGCTTTGATACCCCTGCGGCAACTTCATAATAAATTCATGTGCATGAGCTTTTTTAGCCGCGTCGATCACTTGTTCATCAGTGGCATCCGGGTTGCCGTAACGAATATTATGAAAAACATCATGGCTAAATAACGCTGGCTGTTGAGGAACCATTGCCATTTGTTGACGTAACTCATAAGGATCAAACTCTCGCAGGTCGATACCGCCAAGAGTAACCAGACCGTTCTGTGGATCGTAAAACCGTTGAAGAAGCTCAAACAGCGTCGTTTTACCCGCTCCTGATGGCCCCACAAGCGCTAAAACTTTACCTTCTTCTGCTCTGAGAACAAGGTTATCGGTGGCGGCTTGGTCAGGTCTTGACGGGTAGTAAAAAGTGACATTATCGAATACTACTTCGGCTGATAAGCCAGTCGGTTTCCTTGTTTTATGATTTGGCGCGACGATATTGCTTTCCACTTGAAGCAGTTCTATCAACCTTTCTGTTGCGCCCGCGGCCCTTTGGAGTTCGCCTAGCACTTCTGAGATTGTCCCCAGAGATGAGGCAACCATAATGGCATAAAAGACAAAAGCCCCGAGATCCCCCGCCGACATATTACCACTGATAACATCACTTCCACCTACCCAGAGCATTCCTGCGATCGCACTGAATACAATCACAATAACGCCTGAAATTAAGATAGCGCGCTGTTTTACTCGTTGGCGACCAATTTCAAATGCTTTTTCCACTTCAATCGAGAACGCTTTCTTTTCTTGCTCTTCGTGGCTGTAGCTTTGAACGGTTTTGATATGTTCAATGGCTTCACCAGCGTAGCTGCCTACGTCCGCCATCGAGTCTTGGCTCTTTCTCGACAACGCTCTGACTCTGCGGCCGTACACTAAGATGGGCACGATGATAAACGGCACCGACGTTAATACGATTAGGGTCAGTTTTATGTTGGTTGCAAAAAGCATAACCACAGCGCCAATGCACATGAGCGCACTGCGCATCGCCATAGAAAACGAGGAGCCGATAATACTTTGTAGCAGTGTGGTGTCGGTAGTGATGCGAGACATAATGTCCCCACTGCCATGGGTTTCAAAGTAGCTGGGATGCAAAGTGATGACATGATTGAACACAGCGAGTCTAATATCTGCACTCACGCGTTCCCCCACTGAGGAGACGAGGTAGAACCGGAAAAATGTACCCACAGAGATAAGAACGGTCACCACAAGAATAAATTGAATGGCGCGACCAAGATCGTCAATGGATCGCTGAGAAAATCCTTCATCAATTAACATTCTGACGCCATGACCCACCGACAGTGTCAACGATGCAGTAAACATAAGCGCGAGAAGCGCCGCAATAACACTGACCTTGTAGGGTTTAACGAACTCGACGAGGTTAAACAAAATGCTCAGATTTTTATTGTTCTTCCCCTGCTCTTTTTGTTCACTTACTGGCGACAGATTGAGTGGAGGTGGGTTGTTTTTATGTTTCGATTGCATCGTTTACCTTAAAGTTCACCACTCACACAGTGGATATTAATAACCTTAGACTACCTGATGCTCAGGAGTTGGACAAAGCATACCTAGAGCAAAACCCCAAAAAAGCATTCGTCAAACTCATAATTGACCAAATAAGGATTTCCTGATGAAATAACCCTCTTGTTTACTGGTAAATTGTATTTATAGAAATCAATGAGCAATACACTGTTCGATGTGTTTTTATGGTGTAACTCAAACTTTCCACTTAATTCACGACCATTACTAACTTCGGCCATTAAAATCGTTTTATTGCATAGATGTCACGGAGTACGCAATGAGAATTTATACAGAGAAAAATATCACTTGTCCTAATTGTGATCATACAATTGGAGTCACGCTCGACGCTTCTAGTGAAAGCCAAGAGTTTTACGATGATTGCCCGTTTTGTCACCGTTCTATCCACTTAAATATGCATATCGACCACAGCCAGCAACAGGTTAGCTTGATCGCGAGTATTGAAGACGAACCCTTTAGTTAGTAAATCGTTAACGAATAGCTAACGAACTTTCTTCGGTAAAAGAAGCACTCTTAAAGGGTGCTTCTTTTGTTTCGCCCTAGACGCGCTGAGCAAGCACACGTTCCACGGTATCCACAATGGCTTGTGTTTGTGGATCAACTTCAACGTTAATTCTATCGCCCGCTTTACGAATCCCAAACAAGGTTCGCTCTAACGTCTCTGGAATCAGATGCACGTTAAACCGCGCTTCCTCTACCTCGACTTCGCCAATCGTTAATGAACAACCATCTAAACCAATGTAACCCTTTTCCAAGATATATTTCATGGCAGGTTTATCGACGCAAAACCACAGTGTTCTATTATTGGGCGTGTCGATCACTTGATCTATGGTTGCAGTAAAAGCGATGTGCCCAGACATTGAGTGGCCACCAATTTCATCACCAAATTTGGCTGCTCTCTCAATGTTCACTTCATCACCTTCGCTGATCTCGCCAAGGTTGGTCAGTTTCAATGTGGCTTGCATCAAATCGAATGTCACCAAATCACCGTTTATTGAAGTCACCGTTAAACAACAACCGTTATGAGCAACGGACGCACCAATAGCAAGGCCGAAGCTGAGTTCTTCAGCAAGTGAAAGAGTATGGCTTTGAAAGTCTTCTTTTTTATCAATTGAAACAACACGTGCTGTGCCTTGGACAATTCCAGTAAACATAGTTAAATTCCATGAGTTTTTTATGGAGCTTAGTGTGACATTTCTTTATCATGCCCGACAACACCATTATTGATGATTTTTTATCGGTGGACTCTTTTTCTTTCCTCCTTTCTTTGGAGTTCCTGTGCATCGTTACAAATTAGAGGCCTCTAACCTCGTTAAGCTTGCTACGCCCGTCTTCATTGCTTCTATCGCGCAAACTGGAATGGGTTTCGTTGACACCATCATGGCCGGTGGCGTCAGCGCGACAGATATGGCCGCCGTGTCTATTGCCTCAAGTATCTGGCTACCCTCTATACTATTTGGTATTGGTCTGCTTATGGCGCTTGTGCCAATTGTCGCGCAACTCAATGGTTCGGGGCGTCAAAACAAGATTCCTTTTGAAATCCATCAAGGGATCGCTATGGCGCTGCTTATTTCTGTGCCCATTATTATTGTTCTCATGCAGACTCAACGGATTTTGGACATGATGAATGTCGATGCGTTAATGGCTGAAAAAACGAACGGGTATATGTTTGCGGTGATCTTTGCGGTGCCCGCTTTCCTGCTTTTTCAAGCTCTGCGCAGCTACACTGATGGATTAGCACTCACCAAACCAGCGATGGTGATTGGTTTTATCGGGCTATTAGTTAACATTCCACTTAACTGGATCTTTGTGTACGGTAAATTTGGCGCACCTGCATTAGGCGGTGTGGGCTGTGGCGTCGCCACCGCTATCGTGTACTGGTTAATGCTCGCGATGTTACTTTTCTATGTTGTGACATCAAAACGCCTTGCCCACATACCGTTATTTGACCAATTTTATCGACCACAACCGAAAGCACTAGTTCGCTTATTTAAACTTGGTTTTCCTGTTGCGGCCGCGATGTTCTTTGAGGTCACTCTGTTTGCTGTTGTTGCACTTTTAGTCGCCCCGTTAGGCGCCCTCGTGGTGGCAGCCCATCAAGTCGCTATAAACTTCTCTTCACTGGTGTTTATGTTACCCATGAGTATTGGCGCTGCGGTGAGTATCCGAGTGGGTCATATGTTGGGGCAGAAAAACATCGAAGGTGCGATGATCGCATCTCGCGTGGGCATTATTGTCGGACTGGTATTGGCTGTATTGACCGCGGCGCTAACCGTCGTGTTTAAAGAGAATATTGCTTATTTGTATACTGATAACAAAGCGGTAATCACGATTGCAATGCAGCTTTTAATGTTCGCAGCTGTTTACCAGTGCACCGATTCAATTCAAGTGGTGGCGGCGGGCGCCCTTCGGGGATACAAAGACATGACAGCGATATTCAATCGTACATTCATTGCGTATTGGATACTGGGGTTACCCATCGGCTACATACTGGGGATGACCGATTGGATTGTTGAACCTATGGGAGCTCACGGTTTTTGGGTAGGCTTCATTATCGGTCTTTCCTCGGCGGCCCTAATGTTAGGCGTTAGGCTTCAATGGATGCACAAGCAAAGTGAAGAAGATCAATTGGCCTTTGCTGCTAAGTAATGTTTCGGCTAAATCGTAAAGACAAGTGCCATTGCTTGCCATATATCCGGGTAGTAGCACGAACTCACACGGCTCAGTGATCTGGTGGGTTAATCTCATAGTCAGGTTATGGATGTAACCTGACTATTAAAAAAGTTTACGCTCACGTAAATAACGAGCAAACTTTGGAATCCCATTTTGTGTCCATCCATTATATCGAAACGTGATCGTCGAACCTATTTTGGGTGGGTGGCGTCTTTGTTCATCAGTAAACCCGCTACCAATATTAAACTCAGCCCCCGATTCAAGCCTGACCCGCAACGAACCCATCAACCCTTTGTATTTACCCTCTCCAAGCTTATACCCAATCACTAATGCTTCCGTATCCTCATGCTTTTTCAACTTAAGCATGTCATTACTTCGACCTGCTTGATAACGGCTCGTCACTTTACGCAGCATAATACCCTCGCCGTTGTCGCTACTGACATTGTCTAAATGTCGAAACAGCTCTTCCTCTGATGCAATCGGCTTGTGTTCTACGTATTTGAGGTGAGGGGCGTTGTTATGTTCAAGCCAGTGTAAAATATTGTAATACCGTTTCTGATAATCACCGGCAGACTGAGGCATATCAAACAGCATGTAATCGATTCTCTCCCATGCAGAATCGGAAGGTACTTTGTCTAGAACCGTTTGTTGAACAAGATGAAAATTGCCACGTCCCGCCCAAAGCTCCCCTTCTAGCGCAAAATTGGGTAACGCTTCGGTGAACCAATCTGGAGCATTAATTGGGTTGCCCTTTCTGGTTAACAGCGCCTTTCCTGTCCATATCGCTCGAATACCGTCTAACTTTTCACTTTGCCAGTACTCCGCTATATTGATTCCTGATTGATAACTGTGTGCATTCATTACACCCATGTCATACGTAAGCTCAGCATAACTTGGGTAGCTAAACGCAAGACAGATTCCTATTGAAATTACCGATAACCGCACGAAACACTCCTCGTCTATTGAGTTAATGTATTCTTCCAGAGAATAACTAACCAAGTTAACCTTACTCGCGCCAATGCGAGCAGGCTCATAACATTTCACTCACTTTTCCATACAGTTCACACTATCTGTGGGTTGTGACCCGTGCTTATATTTTGATTCTCAAAATGAGAATCAACAATTTTCATTTTGACAGACCCCCACAAGAATCAGCTAACCGTATGATATATCAGGCATTAATTGATGGCACAGAATCTGCTCTATAGAAATAAACCAAACAGGAGTACTCATCATGGAACTACGAACTATTGAAGCAAGTGACACAATTCTGACATTAGAAATTATGGGCAACCTAGACGCAGAGGGAAGCAAAGATGCGCTGCCACATATCGATCAAGTCATTACTCATGATCGCCATAGTGAGATAGAGCTCGATTTTCGCAACGTCGCATTTCTCGACTCGTCAGGAGTTGGCGCACTGGTTTATTTGTATAAACGTTTGATTGAACGAGAGCGTTTCATGCGCATCGAGAATGTTACGGGACAACCTCTAGAAATTATTAATTTGCTGCGTATCGGGCAAGCTATACCGGTAAACAAAAATACTCACTAAATGCAACTATACTAATAATACTTATAATAAAAGGACGTTGGCGATGAAGGGATTTCATAACTCAATAGCTTTGATTGCATCCTTAACGGTTTTGTTTGGATGCACTAGCTATCCAGAGGAAGGTCGTGGAGGCTTAGCTGAAGATTATGCCGCATCCGAGTTTTCTCCCATCATGCCAAATGAGCCACTGGGCCCAGAGCATGGGCTAAGATTTGACTGGCAATTAGCTAAACTTCAACTGGATTCGTTAATCAGACAAGGAGCCAAGTGGTGTTTTCCCTCCGCGGTCGTACAAGCGACAGAAAAACAGAATCGAATTGCTCGCGAATTAGAAGGAGGGTTACTTCTTGACGCGGCAAACGACCTGGTAATACAAAGAAAACGATTGAATGAACTGGAGTTGCAACTCGATTATGTCACTTCAGAGACAAGATGCTCCCCCCCTTCGAGTCAGTTCAAACTGGACCAGCAACTTGTGGTTATTGATCAGCTGTTCGAGATTTTAAACGTCGATAATCAATTCGCTAAAAATTCGGTAGAGATCAATCCTAAATACATGGGACATTTAGCGAAAGCCGCCAATATTCTGCTCGAAAATCAAGACTTGAAGCTCTCTGTGACCGGCCATGCTGATGCTCAGGGGAACGACATCGACAATGAAAAGCTTGCTATGGGCCGAGCAAAGCAAGTCAAACGCTACCTTACCATTTTTGGTTTAGCACCAAACAGGATCACGACACACTCTCTTGGTGCTCAACTGCCCCTATTTGAAGGTGAAAGTCAGGCGGTTATGCTTACCAATCGACGTGTGAGCATCGAAATCATATCGACACTCGACCACTCGGTGACAGCGTCACACGGAGGATTGTATGATTAACCTTATGTTTTTGTTTACGCTTAGGCTGACGTTTAAATCAGAATTGAAATTTAAGTTTAAGCGTTTATTTATCGTATTCCTCACTCTGGTAATGGCATTGAGTCTGACTACTGCCTGGGCGACAGAAGAAGTATCGTCAAAAGAAATCGTACAAGTGGGCGATCTCATCCAGGTGAATCTCCCTGGTGAAAGCACCTTGAATAGGGGCTTTCAAGTGAACAAACGCGGAAGAATTACCCTACCTGAAGTCGGTGCCCTTTATGTTGTGGGTTACGATGAGCAGCAATTAGAGAACGCTGTCTTAGGGGCGTTAGAATCCGTATTCAGAGATTTATCAAATGCCGATGTCTACATTTCAGAGCAACAAATTCTCATCTCAGTTCAAGGGTACGTGAATTCTCCAGGTGAATACACTCTTGCGAAAAGCGCCGATATTCAAATGGCACTGTACGCAGCAGGAGGACTTCGTTCGGGTGCCCAGCTCAATAACATGTTGCTTAAACGTGGTGGGGAAAAACAGACATTCAACTACAAAGCATTTTTAGATTCCGGTGATGAACAACAGCTTCCAACCCTGCAATCTCTCGATACACTGTTTGTTCCTGCCTCACCACTAGTCAGTAATATCGAACAAGAGTTTGACCCTGCTAAACTGGCCGATTCAGGTGACAGTGCCGACGGACGCAGTGCGATCAAGGTTTTTGGAGAAGTGAATGCACCTGGTTCTTTCTCGTTTAAGGAAGGCACTGATTTGGTTGATATTTTGATGCGCTCTGGCGGTGTAACACGTTATGCGAGTGTTGAGCAAATTCGGATCATTACCAACAATACCCCAGAGCTGTTTAATCTAAAGCGTTACCTTGATAGCGGCGACGCTACCCTGCTCCCTAAACTTAACCCAGGCTCAACTGTTTTTGTTCCTAAGCAAGAAGAAGAGATCAAATCCGGCGCAAATACCGTTTACATCATGGGTGAAGTGGCTTCTCCTGGCGCTTTTGAAGGTAAGTTAGGCGCAACCTTTATGGATATTTTGGCTAACGCGGGGGGGCCAACTCGATTTGCAGAATCCCGTCAAATTCGTGTGATTAAAGCCAGTGGGCAAGTCATTCCATTTGATCTGACTGCCTACACAGAAGGTCTTCAAGGATCTAAGCCACCCGCTATAGAGCCGGGGGACGCGATTTTCGTTCCTGAAAAAACCGATATGAACGAGAAATCGTGGCTAAAGGTGTCACCAAACCGAGCCGTCAATGTGATGGGGCAAGTCGTCAGACCCGGCCGCATCGAATGGTCGGACGAAATGAATTTGATGGACTTACTTTCCCATGTAGGCGGTCCGACACTTCGAGCCGACACCACAAAGATTGAGGTTATCGATGCAGAGAAGAAATTAGTGGTCTTTGATTTAGACGCATTCATTTTAAATGGTGCAAAACCGAATGAACTGCCTTCCATCTCCGCCGGTTCGATAGTCCGTATTCATGATTTGCCACAAGATCCTTCTGACAATAAATCACAATGGGTACGTCAAAGCTCAGACGCTTCTATCTATATTTTTGGTCAGGTGAACACGCCTGGACGCTTTAGATTCACTAAAGAAATGCATTTTCTCGACATACTGGCTGCCGCAGATGGCCCAACAAAAGAAGCCGATATCCATAATATTAGAGTCACGCACCGAGACAAAACCTACTCCAAAGTGAGTAAGCTCAACTTATCACTCTATTTTGAAACGGGTGACGAAAACTTATTACCGACCGTGACCATGGGCGATACCATTTATATCCCAGAAAAAAACAAAAATTGGTTAGACCGTTCAAAAGAGTCCACCGTACGTGTGCTGGGTGCGGTCAATAAACCCGGTCGCTATGTTTTTGACGACAACATGACCATCTTAGATATCCTTGCAGAAGCTGGCGGTCCAAGTGATAACGCTTATGTTGAAAAGATTTCTGTCGTCAATATGTCTTGCTGTCAGGGACAGGCAAGAACATTTGATCTGATTGAATTCAGCCGTACCGCCAATATAAGACATCTTCCTGTTTTGCGTGCTGGTGACACCATCTTCATCCCAGACCAGAGTGAAAGTTTCATGGAAAAGGCACGTATAGGTCTAACCGATATCCTTCGCTTAACCACGACGATTGTACTAATAGGAGCGCTCTAATGGCTATTCCTGCGACCCATGCTGAAATTGAACAAATCTACTTGTCTGCTGAACTTTCTGGGTGCAAATCACTGTGCATCACCGCTTGCCAATCGCTAGATGGCGTCACTTCGGTAGCGAGTGCTTTGACTGAAAGATACATGCTAGCAGGCCATAACGCATTATTGGTCGACTTAAACATGTTTAACCCCGCTTTCAAAGAACTCACCATAAGCCCAGAAGGGAATACGCAGTTAATAGAACATGTCGACAGCCATCGATTGTTTACCGGTGTCGCGATACCAAGCGACCAATCCACTCAACTCGCGTATAAAGATCCCACATTTATGAGCCACGCAGTACAAAAATGGCAGGGCCAATTTGACCGAGTGATCATCGATACCTCTCCGCTACTACAAATTAACCGTGGCAATATACCCGCGCAAAGTGTCGCCAGCGCCTGTGACAAAACGATTCTGGTAGTTAAAGGAGGATGTACCACTTCATCTCATATTAAAAAAGCGATCGAACTCTTAAGCAGCGATCAAATCCATTTGCTTGGCACGATCCTAAATGTGATGGATCAACCCACTTTAAGTGCCGAAATGATTCGCGAGCTAAGGCGCATTCCTTTCTTCCCTAAAAAACTGAAAATCAAGCTAGAGCTTTGGTTGAGTCGCAACGAGTTTTTGTCATTATCAGCCTAGCTTTAATCATCACTCTAACGATTCAACCCTTATTTAGGTTTAATCTAGAATAGTTTGGCTTTCCTTTTTCGCTTCTCCCTCCTCACTTCTTACTTCTTACTTCTTACTCAACACTATTGTTATGCGTGAATACGCGCAATCTATCGCAGCTTATTGATAAATTGAGCTTATTCACATCACATAATCGCAATTCATTCACCTCTGCATTGCCAAAATATCAGAATTTTTTTCATACTGGACTATCATTTTAATAATGAATAAATGAATGCTAACCAGAGAGAAATTAACCATTGAGCGTATCAAGTGAACTACCCGACTCTATCTCTAAGTACGTTGATGAATCGATATTGAATCAAATGATTGCTGACACCAGTGCTGACGTCATCCCCATCTTAATCGATCATTATGTTGAAGAATCAGCAATTCGGTTGAGCAACATCACCGAGGCAATGAACAGCAACAATATGGAACAGCTTGAATTTGAAACACACACTTTAGGCAGTGCGGCTCTCGCCCTGGGTAACCGCACGCTTGCAGAGTTGGCTAGAGAGATAGAAAAGCAGTGCTTACAAAAGCAATTTGACGTTGCGCTCGATCGAATTCCACTGCTGCTGTCGTTGGCTAAACATTCTATTGACGCCTTGGTCATGAGAAAAGGTTTAGGGTTTGTAGACGCTTAAATTACTAAACGACGAGTTTGATTACCCTTATTCATTGTTCAACTTATAGATGTGTTCATCCTATAAAGTGTATCTCTATATTAGTTAAAAGGACGTAGCCGATGAGACCCAAAGTACTACTCGTAGAAGATTCAACATCGCTTGCTGTGCTTTATAAGCAATACGTCAAAGATGAACCTTATGACCTATTTCATGTTGAAACAGGTAAAGAAGCCATCGCGTTTATAGAACGTAACGTGCCAGAGCTTATTATTTTGGATTTAAAACTTCCCGATATGTCCGGTGAAGATATCCTGGACTGGATTGGTGAAAAGCAAATTCAAACCTCTGCTGTCATAGCAACGGCTCATGGTTCCGTTGATATTGCCGTCGGTCTGATTCAGAAAGGGGCGAAAGATTTTCTAGAAAAACCCATTAAAGCCGATCGTTTAAAAACGTCCATTTCACTGCACTTGAAGCAGGCAAAGCTTGAACACCTTGTTGAAAACATTGAAGCAAGATTCGATCGTAACCGATTCCACGGCTTCTTGGGTGGATGCCTTTCCATGCAAGCGGTTTACAAAATTATTGACTCCGTTGCCCCCACCACGGCAAGTGTTTTTATTCATGGTGAAAGCGGTACTGGGAAAGAAGTGTGCGCAGAAGCGATTCATAAAGAAAGCCAACGCGCAAAAATGCCTTTTGTCGCTATTAACTGTGGTGCAATACCTAAAGACTTGATGGAAAGTGAAGTCTTCGGCCATGTTAAAGGCGCCTTTACCGGAGCGACAAGCGATAGAAAAGGTGCGGCTTCACTGGCAGATGGCGGCACACTGTTTCTTGATGAGTTGTGCGAAATGGACTTGGACATGCAAAAGAAGCTCTTGCGCTTTTTGCAAACAGGCACATTTACTCCGCTCGGTGCGACTAAGGAGGTCAAAGTTAACGTACGGATCTTATGTGCAACGAATCGGGACCCACTTCTTGAAGTTGAGGAGGGGCGATTCAGGGAAGATCTTTACTACCGAGTGCATGTCGTCCCGATTGAAATGCCGCCTTTGCGTGAGCGTGAAAATGACATCGTTATCCTCGCCAACCATTTCCTGAAAGCCTATGCGAAGGAAGACCGTAAAAAGTTTACTGGTATCAACAAAGATGCGGAACAGCTGCTTAAAAAATATCAGTGGCCGGGAAATGTTAGGCAGTTGCAAAATATCATCCGTAATATTGTTGTCTTGAATGACGAAGCTAAGTTATCCGTTGCTCATCTTCCCGCTCAAATTTTGGCGTCTAAACAATCGGCGACTAAATCATCGTCAGCTAAACAATTAGCAACTTATCAACAAACAGCGGAGCAACACGCTAAACAAGCACTTAAAGACGCTTCACCCCCTAGACAAGAGGCGGGAGCAGCCACTTTAGATCCAGTATCCATGCCCTCGCCTGCTCAGGACGCTAAGGCACCGACTGCGTCTAAACCATCCGCCATCAGACCTATGTGGCAAATCGAACGCGAGACCATACAAAATGCGATAGATTACTGCGATGGAAACGTCCTAAATGCGGCCGTACTGTTAGAGCTAAGCCCGTCTACGGTGTATCGCAAGAAGCAAGCGTGGGAATCGGATGATGAACACAGCACCGCCTGATCCACATGGAGACAATAAGGTTTGGCTTGTCATCGACAGCCTGACATTTGGCGGGATCGAAACCCATGTTTTTGAACTCGCCAAAGGATTAAAGGTATTCAACGTTAACGTTACCGTGGTGTTTGTTGCCCATTATGGGCAACCTGCTCTTCTCTCTGAAAAACTAGAGCAAGCCTCAATACCTTTTTTTTACTTAAATAACGCCTTTCCTGCACGCAGTACATTCCAATCATTAACGTCCGCAATAGTGTTTCACAAACCTATTCTTATTCACGCTCATGGTTACAAAGCAAGTATCTACAGTCGACTGGCGCGATTGACCACTCCAAAAGTATCATTCAGACACATCTCTACTTATCACGCAGGGGAAACACCAAAGGGTCGAGTGAAAGTCTATGACTTTGTTGATCGGTACACCTCGATGTTCTCTCACGCCTGCTTATCAGTCAGTGATTTAATAAAGAAAAAAATCCCAACCCCCTCTTTTACTCTCAATAACTTTATCGATACGGCCAATGCATCCCAATCTAAGGGCTCTGAAATCGCTTTTGTAGGACGGATGAGTATTGAAAAAGCACCCGATCGCTTTTTAGAACTGTCCTATCGAAACCCTCAATATAAATTTCATTGTTATGGCAGCGGCCCGATGGAAACCGAGCTAAAAAGTCGTGCACCCGCTAACCTTATCTTTCACGGACACCAGACCAACATGGATTCGATTTGGCAAAACATCGAACTTCTAGTGATTCCATCTCGATATGAAGGCTTGCCCATGGCCGCGCTAGAAGCCATGGCCCGAGGTATACCTATTCTTTGCACCGATGTGGGAGACTTGAATAAACTGATTGAACACGATACCAATGGGTTCATAACGGATAACGAGGCCGAACTCAACCAGTACTTAACATTGTGGATCTCAAAGAGCGAGTCCGAAAGAGCATCTATGAAGGTGGCCGCGAGACAAAAAGTAGCCGAGCAGTACTCAACCCGCAGCGTTCTCCCTCAGATATTAGCCATTTATCAAATATGATTCTCAAATTGAGAAATACGAATCCACACAACACTCTCAGATAAAATACGTTTATATATCAATAGCATAGCTTCTTGCTCTTTATGGCACCTCAATTGCATTAACCCCTTGTAAGAGAAAAAGTGACTTCTCGCTGAGATAAGGGGCCGAATATGAAACTTGCAAAAAACATACTCTTTGTTCATTGCGGAAACGATGACCATAAAGGCAATGAAAACAGTCTGCTTGGTATCATCGCGAACATGGATCGTGCTCGTTTTACGCCATTTATTTTGACGAACAGCCCTTTGCTTCACGACAAAATGCGCCAGATGGCTATTCATACTGAACTGGAGCCTTTTTCAATTCTGCTTGGCTGGTCAAGCCCACGGTTCAACATTCGTCAGTGGTTGACTCAAGTTAAATACGCAAAAGCCTACATCGCCAAAGCTAATATTGATTTAATCCATGTAAACAGCGGTGCGCCTTGTCAGTGGATGTATACGGTTGCCAAAGTAACGAAGACGCCAATGATCACTCAATTACACTCTGACTATTCTGCACGCGAACGTATCACATTAGGTCTCCATCACTCGCCTAGAATCATTGCGGTCAGCAAATCCATCACACACCAGCTCATCAAAGAAGGTTACCCGCAAGCGCGGCTATCCATTGTTCCTAACGGAATCGATGTGGATCGGCTTGAAAAACAAGGCGCGGTAGACATAAAAGCCCAACTTGATATTGGTGATGATGCCTTTACCTTTGTCACCGTGTGTTCTCTCGTCCACCGAAAAGGCGTGGACCGCCTACTTCTAGCGATGCGTCACTTGGTTATGGAATACCCACACGTTCACCTGGTTGTGATTGGTAATGGGCCTCAAAGAGAGCAATTAGAGCAACAAACTGATTATTTATACCTGTCGGATAATGTTCATTTTGTTGGCGAGCAACGTTACGTACAAAGTTGGTTGAAAGGTGGCAATGCCTTTGTCAGTGGCGCTCGTAAGGAGGCATTCAGTCTTGCGATTGCTGAAGCAGCTCTTGCTGGGCTGCCTATCATCGCACCTTATGAAGGGGGTGTTCCTGAAATACTAGAACATAAAAAAACCGCGATTTTCTATAAAAACACCAGTGGTACGTGCCCAATACTGAATGCGATGCGAGCGGTGGTTAAAAACCCAAAAAGTGCACAGGCCATTGGACTTCATGCTAAAGAACATATTTTGAAAAACCATACCGCTGTTCAAAATGTTAGGGCGATCGAGAAGATATACACAAAAGCGATGGCCGACAATACGGAAGACACGGTCGATCTCGTCACTCCTAGTTTGGTATCGCTCAACCCAATCAAGACCTTTCTAGCGGATCGTTTTGCATAATAACGTGATGAGAAATAGACAGAATATAAATAGACAAACACGCATGAAATGAAAATGTTATTTGACGCACTAAACGCTTTATAAAAAGAGCGTAATCACAAAGGCGAATATTATGATCATTGATAGACTTCCCAGTTCCTTAAAAAACATGCTGACCTATGCGGTAAGTATTTTTTTAGTCAAAGGCATTTCATTGATCATGCTGCCGATCATGGCTCAGTTTTTGTCTCCAGCACAGCTCGGCAAACTCGAGTTACTGGCGACAACCACGGTATTTCTGAGCTTATTGGTTGGCTTGGCTATGCATGAAAACCTCTATCGCTTCGTCGGCGAACTGAAATGCAAAGTCGAACAATTTAACAAGGTCAGTGAGCTTTATACTTACGCGGTGATGCTGTCGCTCATGGTCGGTTCTATCGTCACCATTGTGCTCTTTTTACTTCCGCCGCTTCAATCGGTGTTTACTGCCCTCGATATTGCGCTTTTGTGCACGGTGCTTGGCTTTGAAAGTGCGCTTGGGATAAGTATGGCTTGGTTGCGTTTTAAAGACCGAGCGTCCTCTTTCCTAGTGATCAGCGTGGTTAGCACGGTATTTCAAGTGTCAGCAATTCTCATCGTTTTGTATATCGCCCCGGTTGTCACCTATATTTATGCGGTTGGTGTGTTAACCGGGCTGTTGCAGCTCGTCATATTACACAAGACCAATGGTTTCACTTGGTCTTGGGGTGGAATGAGAAACCTCAAAA
Organism: Vibrio sp. YMD68; assembly: GCF_029958905.1. Taxonomy (NCBI): domain Bacteria; kingdom Pseudomonadati; phylum Pseudomonadota; class Gammaproteobacteria; order Vibrionales; family Vibrionaceae; genus Vibrio; species Vibrio sp. YMD68. The sequence continues at coordinate 1,739,765 of NZ_CP124614.1, forward strand.
AACTGCTCATGTACTCGTTTCCACTGATGCTTTCTACGCTTGTGGCGTTTGGTTTGACTGGTGCGGAAAAGTGGATCATTGGGTATTCTTTTTCTATTGAAACTCTTGGCCTATATGCCGTGGCGGCTAAATTTGCTCTCGCTATGTGTATTCTGATCCAACCATTTAGCATGTGGTGGATGCCCAAGCGGTTTAACGCATTGTTGTACCAGGGAAAAGAATATACAGCACGCGTTACTCAATGTGGGTTCGTTTATATCGCAATTCTCGCTATCAGTGCAGCGAGTGTCAGCCAGTTGTTCATCACATGGGCCTTACCGTCAGACTACTTCCCTGCTGTTGAGTTGCTGACTGGGGTCATTGTCGTTGCATTATTTAAAGAGCTTTCTGACTTGTTTAACATCGGAATCCTCCAACAAAAGAAGACCCAGTTATTGCTGGTGATTAATGTTGTTTGTACTTTGGGTGGGCTTGGGCTGTGTTTAACGCTATCGTCGTACGGCATTTGGGGGATCATTGGCTCAATCGCGTTTGCGCAAGGATCACGGGCGGCTATACTGCTTTACTTCAGCCAGCGACTGGTAAAACTGCCGTTTCAATTTACCGCATTGCTCCTTATCCTCGTTAACACACTTGGCTGTTTAGCTCTCGGATTTATCTATACGCACCCTGTATGGCTCATATTAATTACCTTGTTTGGTGCTATATTCAATTTAGCTATCGCGTACCGATATGAATTTCTAAGTGTTTTCAATTTACCTCGTTTTTCGAGTGACTTGCAAAGAACTGTTCGAGGATCCTAATGACCAGTGAGCACCGTTTAAACTATGTGGGACTGGCTACCGTTTTTTGTTTGGTGATTGCCATCGCTTGGTATTTTGTCCCTCACCCGATTATTCCGATTATTATCGCGTTAATCCCGCTTGGTGCTTTGTTCGTACTCAGCCAGACTTTTTGGTTGGTGACACTCTTCGTTCTTTTTTCATTTTTCCGGATTCACGAAGCAATACCGGCCCTATACTCCCTTAAAATTCCTTTGATACTGTCACTGGGGGCGCTCTCTGCCCTGCTATGGCATACCCTAATCAGTCGAAAAATTCAGGTGTACTGGCACCGTTCACTAACATGGCTATCAGTGTTTTGGATCTTAGTCGTGATAGGAATTGTCTTTGCATCGAATATCGGTATTGCGGTTGCCAATTTCAAATCGATCTATTGGAAAATCATTGTCATGACGCTCGCGATAGCATGGTTAGTGAACAACGATAAAAACATCGGCCGAATCGCGATTATGATCGTTCTGTCAGGGGGGCTCATCGCTTGTGTTGCATTGTACAACTCTGCCAACGGTATCGATTTGGTCGAAGGAACTCGTGTTTCAATTGGCCGCTCTTTTGGCTCAATGCTGGGTGACCCTAACGATCTGTCGTTGGTTTTACTTTTCCCTCTCGCGTTTTCCATTGGATTATCCACTACCCAACGCGTCCCTATCATCACTCGATTTCTTGCTTTATTGATCACCTTTTTACTTATGAGCGCGATCATTGCTACTCAAAGTCGTGGTGGTCTATTGGGTTCGTTAGCCGTTATCGGAATCTATGCCTTTAAGTTGATCCGTTCAAAAACCCTACTGATTTCATTAGGGGTAATCGGTGCGATTGTCCTATATTTTGTTGCTGGGATTTCGGACCGATCATCAGGGGGAGCAGCCGAGGCTGGTATCGACGAATCAGCCATGGGGCGAATCTACGCTTGGGAAGCCGCATTTAAAATGGCTATAAGCAATCCATTGACCGGTGTGGGCTTAGATAACTTTTTTGCCAACTACTTTTTTTATAGCTCTCACTGGGACGGTCTCAATCACGCGGTACACAGTACCTGGTTTGGTGTTCTCGCTGAAACAGGGTTTCTTGGATTAATTGTATTTTTAGGATTCATTACCTCTCTAATACTCAGTGCCAGAAAAACACTGGCCGCCATTGCTCAAAACCCAAACCAATACTCCGTTAATCTCACTGTCGCTGCAAACGCTGTGTATGCAGGCCTATTAGGCACCATCGTTTCTGGCACTTTTCTGACTCAAGGTTTTAACTGGCCGATTTACATACTGGCTGCGCTGACTGTCGCGGTTGCCAACATCGCTCAAAACAGTTCTCAAAATGAGAATCAATAAACAACAACCAAAAAAAACCGAATCAACAACACCTAACCAACTGTAATTTAAATACTTATTTTCTGGCACGTTCTGTGTAATAGCTATAGTCATTAGAACAATTGTCAGGTGAACCTATGCTAGATACCCACACTAATAATTTTAAAACCTGGTTACAATGCCACCCTAACCCGGCTTTTCGTCATGTTTTTATGATTCTCAAAAAGATTCGCATGTTTGAAATCCCTACTCCTCAGCTTTTCAACAAAGCCGTTTACCAGATTTATAAGTTCATCTCTTCATTTTGGAATTCGGTGCTGCGTGTTTTTTTCCACACTCCAGCGTTCAAAGGTCGTCTTAATCACTATGGTCGCGGCTTGTATCTTTATGGTGGAATCCCATTTGTATCAGGTCCACTCAACATAACGCTAGGCGATGATTGCCGAATCTCAGGGCAAACTACATTAAGTGGACGTTCTCGAAGCCAAAACCCACACCTTAGGGTTGGCAATAATGTCGACATCAGCTGGCAAACCACCATTGCGGTAGGTCGAAACGTGATACTAGAAGACAACGTCCGTATCGCCGGTGGTGGATTTTTATTTGGCTATTCCGGCCATCCGTTAGATGCAGGTCGACGAGCACTTGGAGAGCCCGATGATGAGTCTCAAGTTGGCGATATCATTTTGAGAAAAGACGTCTGGCTTGGGACTAATGTGACGGTTCGCCAAGGGGTGACTATTGGAGAAGGCACAGTCGTTGGAGCCGGCAGCGTGGTGATTAGTGATCTTCCGCCTTATGTCATCGCCGCAGGCAATCCAGCGAAAGTCATTAAATCCATCTTACCTGAAACTCATGGAGGAGAACGTCATGCATGATCTCATTGTATTCGGCGAAGACTTTGGTGGCCTTCCTTCCAGTACCCAGCACCTGATTAAGCGTTTAGCGCAACAGCGTAAAGTTGTTTGGGTTAATTCCATCGGATTACGCCAACCTAAACTGAATTTGAACGATGCAAAACGTGTATGGAACAAGCTCTTGGGCCGTTCAAAATCAGGATTTTCGCCAAAACAACCACACTCTGCCGCAAGCGTTGCCTTTTTACACGAGAAAGAACACCAAGACGTAAGCAGCCCTAATCACGCAATGGATCTAACGATTGTCAATTTAAAAACCATTCCCGCGCCACAATCTCGCGTCGCAAGAAAGATCGCAAAGTCTCTCATATTACGCCAACTGAAACCCGTATTGAGTAAAGTAGGACTTCAACAACCTGTGCTTTGGTGCTCTTTACCCACCGCAGCCGATCTCTGTGGTCACCTAGGCGAAACCGCAGTGGTGTATTATTGTGGCGATGACTTTTCTTCATTGGCCGGTGTTGACCATAAAACCGTGAGCGAACATGAAGCAAAACTGATTTCTAAAGCCGACATGATCTTTGCTGCCAGCGAAGAAATGCAGTCTCGTTTCCCCGAGCATAAAACTCACTTGATTCCTCATGGTGTTGATGCCCAACTATTCGCTACACCAGCACCTAGAGCTCAAGACCTTCCTAATCGAGGCAGACCAATCGCCGGATTTTATGGAAGTCTCTCAAACTGGCTAGATTACGATATGCTCGAACAGGTCGTTAACCATAATCAGGATTGGGATTTTGTGTTCATTGGGCCACAAGAGTTGAGCGATTCTCGACTTCCCAAACATAGCAATGTGTTTTACTTAGGACCTAAGCCACATGAAGAATTGCCTCAATACAGCCAGCACTGGGATGTAAGTCTGCTACCCTTTAAGTTGAATGATCAAATAATCGCATGTAGCCCATTAAAACTCATGGAATATTTAGCATCAGGAAAGCCTATTGTTTCCACCTCATTTCCCGCATTAGAAGCGTATAAACGCTACGTAAATGTCGTTTCGAATAGCGAAGAAATGAGCCAAGCTTTACATCAAGCGAGACAACAAAAGCCACTGCCTTCAGGGATTGTAAATCACCATAGCTGGGATGCGCGCAGCAAATTGGTTGATAGGATGTTGGAGCAACTATGAATGAACTCAAGTATCGTTTACTCGTTATTTTTAGTGCCGCCTGGAGAAGGCGTTACCTGATTTGTTTACCGATTGTTATTCTTCCTTTCATCGGGGCAATAGTCTCTCAGCTCGCCCCTACCACATACCGTTCGCACACCAGTATGCTGATTCAAGAAACCGCCAAGATGAATCCCTTCTTGGAAGATCTAGCGGTATCAACCATGTTAAAAGATCGGCTTAACGCGCTCAGTACCTTACTCAAAAGTCGCCACGTACTCAATTCAGTGGCTTTAGAGCAAGGGTTAATCGATGAGTACTCGTCGCCAAGTGACATCGATAAAGTCATGTATGACATTTCAAACAGCCTTAATGTGACTCAGTTAGGAAAAGATTTTTTAAAAATTGAGCTTGAGTCTAAAGACAGTGAAGGCATGAAAGAGTTGCTTCAGTCTATCAGTGACCATTTTATTGAACAGCTGCTCGCGCCTGAACGTTCATCGATTAAAGATTCGAGTGAATTTTTGGCTTTTCATATTGAAAAGAGACAAAACGATCTCGATCTCGCTGAAGATGCGCTGGCTGATTTCAAAAATGATAACTCTTCTGTTAGCCCAGAGCTTCAAAGCCAAAGTTTGACGCGATTAGCCGTTCTAAAGCAAAGTCTTGCTGAAAAACAAGCCGAACTTGCTGGTGTTAAGAAAAGCTTGGGTAGCCTTGATGATCAACTTTCAAGAACCAATCCCGTGGTTGGGAAAATCGAAGAGCAGATTATAGAAATACGCAGTGAACTCAGTTCGTTAAAAGCCAGATACACGGAATCGCACAGCGCCGTTCAAGCAAAAAACCGCGAATTGTCTCGTTTAGAAAGTGAACGCTCTGCGCTGCTTAATGTCGAACAACCGAACCTTAACAGCGATCAACTTTGGGATATTGCCAGTACATCCACCTTAACCGACCTGTCTACGGTTCAGCCTTTGCTAGTGACACAACTCCACAGCCTTCAAATGGTTCGCAGCCAATTTGAATCTCTTAGTGAAGAGACTAAAAGCCTGAAACAGATGATCTTTGAACTTGAACAAAAAGCGAATAATTTTGGTGATAATGCCAAAGCGCTTTATCGTCTTCAACGGGACGTTCAAATCAAGCGTCAACTTTACGATGAGTTGGTCGAACGCTATGAAATGGCTCAGCTTACGGGCTCTTTAGGGGTCTTTGAGGAAAACAAGCGAGTCAAAATCATTGATTTACCTTATACCCCCAGCCGTCCTTCTAATCTGGCTCCTGTATTCTTTATTCTCGCAGGCTTAATCGCGGGTATCGCCCTTGGCTGCGGATTGGCCACCATTACTGAACTCTTTGACACTTCAATTCGACGTAAAGACCAACTTGAAGATCTTACCGGAATTCCTGTTATTACCATCATTCCAAAGGTAGGAAGCTAATCAATAGCTTTCTGCCTGTTTACAGCCATTATCTAGTGACGCTTTCCCTCATTTTGTTTTTCATATCGATTCTCAATTTGAGAGGGATGATTTAAACACCGACACAAACCACCTAAGTCATTAAAAATAAGAGATAAATTAAACTGGCACGCTCCCTGCAATTCTCTTTGTAATAAGCAAGATAAGTAATAGCACTTACGATGCCGTTAAACCAAGGAGCGCATATGAACTCGAAAGATTCCCAATTAGGACAGACCGTTGTCCATGTTGTACAGCACCTTGCGCCAGGCGGACTTGAAAGCCTTGCTCTCGATCTTCTCAGTTTTTCTACGCCATTAAACCGAGTCATGATCGTCAGCTTAGAAGGTGAAAAGAACCCATCTATCATGAACTGGCCACGGCTTAAACCTTTCGCTAATCAAGTGTTGTTTCTAGAAAAACAGCCTGGAGTAAAATTAACCACACTCGTTCAACTGATCAAAGTGTTCCGTCAAATCAAACCTGATGTCGTTCATACTCATCACATTGGTCCACTTGTTTATGCGGGTCTGGCGGCGAGATTGGCATCAGTTCCAGTAAGAATTCACACCGAGCATGATGTTTGGCACTTAAACAATGTTAAACACCGCCGCCTTGAAAGAGTCGCGCTAAACATCTCAAAACCCCAGTTGGTCGCTGATGCGGATCAGGTTAAAAACGCCCTGCTGACCCACTTTGCATACGAAAACACCATTACCATTAAAAATGGCATTGATGGGGATAAGTTCCAACCAGGATCAATGGATGTGGCTCGTAAACACTTCCACCTACCGAATGATAAAATACTGATTGGTTGCGCGGGCCGCTTAGAGCACGTTAAAGGGCACGACCTAGCGATTGCTGCACTCTCTTATCTGCCACGCAACATTGAACTTGTGATTGCTGGTGATGGCAGCCAACGTGAAAAATTGGCACAACTTGCTCAACAATACGCAGTGAGTGACCGCGTCACCTTTTTAGGATTAGTGGATAACATGCAACGATTCTATCAAGCTTTGGATGTATTCTGCATGCCATCACGCTCAGAAGGCTTTCCACTTTCTCCTCTTGAAGCGCAAGCCTGTAACGTACCAACCGCAGTGACGGATGTGGGCGCAAGTAAAGAGACGCTTTGCCCGATCAGCGGCCGCTTAATAAAAGCCAATGATGTGCATAATATGGTGGACGTGCTTTTTCAAATGGCTCGTAGTAATGCCAATTTAAATTCAAGCCTTCAACCTAAAATCGACGACAAAGAGACTCCACGCGCATTTGTTCTAAAACACAATAACATCAGAAACATGGTGAAGTCGTACGAGAACCTAGCATTGAAAGCATTGAACACGGAGGCGGCAGTATGAACAGTATCGTTGAGCTACTTGTTGTCTTGATATCAGCATTGAGTGCGATGCTTATCGTTTACCATCACGTCGGTTATCCGCTCTTTTTAAAATGGTATTCAAAGCGTCATCCACTTAACCATGTGTCTGACATCGAGAGAGGCTATCGCGGAAGCGAGCTGGACTCGACGCGTCCATCTATCACTATTTTAGTCCCTGCTTATAATGAAGAACGTTGGATAGCAGAAAAGATTCGTAATCTCGCGAGCTTGGATTATCCGAGAAAACGTTTATCGATCATTATAGCGTGCGACGGTTGCACAGATAACACGGTAGAAATTGCTCAGGACACCATACAAGAATCCATTTGCAGTGATGTTCACTTTGAAATACGCGACTTTGCTGAAAATATGGGAAAAGTCGCAGTGATAAATCATCAAATGAAAACGATCACCAGCGACATTACTGCACTTTCCGATGTTTCAGCTTTAATCTCAATTGACGCATTGTTAGTCGCTGAGCAGCACTTCCTTAACAAATCCACTGGTGTGGTGAACGGTCATTACCAATTGCTGTCAACTGGCAATGAAGGGGAAGCAAGCTATTGGAAATATCAGAGTCAACTCAAGCAAAACGAAGCGTCACTAGGTTCAACACTGGGCGCTCACGGAGCATTTTATCTGTTTAGAACGCACCTATTTGAACCTATTTGCGAAAACACCATTAACGATGATTTCATTTTACCGATGACCATAGTGAAACAAGGCTACAACACATTGTACGATGAAAAAATGGTGGCGCTAGAGTTAGAAGAGACGAATCAAAACAACGATTTTAAACGCCGTTTACGTATATCTGCTGGCAATATGCAACAGGTCATTCAACTATTTGGCCTATTCAACCCAAGATACAAAGGTGTCGCTTTTGCCTTTATATCAGGTAAAGGCCTAAGATTGGTGACGCCATACTTAATGCTTGTATGCTTGACAACGTCGATGATGTTGATGCATCACACTCTATTTTTTGCTGCCCTGATCGGTCAGTTGACGATCTACTCAATTGCTGGCTTGAGCCTGCTATTCCCAAGCTTATTCAAATGCAAATTATGCACACTTATTACCTACTTGGTATCAGGACATTTCGCTAACTTTGTTGGTGGGTTACGTTACCTACTTGGTTTTGAATCTGGTCGCTGGACGCGTGTAAATCACTAAGGATATTATTATGACAACGAATAAATCTACCCGTATTTCAATTTGGTTCGCAAAACGTGCTTTTGATTTAGTTGGCTCCGTTGTAGCGTTGTTATTGCTTAGCCCAATCATGCCGTTTATAGCCATCGCGATTAAATTGACATCAACTGGCCCTGTGTTTTACAAACAGCTGAGAGTTGGAAAATCCACCCCAAGCCACATGGCCTTTTTCGATATTATTAAGTTCCGAACCATGTACGAAGATGCTGAATCGCGCTCCGGCGCCGTGTGGGCAACGGAGGGTGACCCGCGCATCACTCCTGTAGGACGTTTTTTACGTAAAACTCGCCTTGATGAAATCCCGCAGTTGTTCAACGTCATCCGTGGTGAAATGTCGTTGATTGGTCCAAGGCCTGAACGCCCTAGTTTTTACAATAAATTAGAAACGGCCATCCCATATTTTGCTGATAGAACCTATGGCGTTATGCCCGGTATTACGGGGCTTGCTCAGGTAAACCAAGGATATGACACTTGTATTGATGATGTTCGCCGTAAGGTCGGGTTTGATCATAGTTACGCACTCTCTTTAGGCTCTTTACGCAACTGGTTATTGATGGATTTGAGTATCATTTCAAAGACCATTTTAGTCATGGTTGATGGTAGAGGCCGTTAACGCGACGAACATCCTGACCTTAGATTGTTTGTAATAATATAGGCCTATCGCTTCATTATATTTTCTTCGTCGCGTTGGGCCAATTTAATCAGTAATGGCGTTGCTACAACGCGATAGAAGTAAGAACCGAATCAATACAAGAACAAGACGCAACTTAGAACAAGATGGATAATAGGACGAGATAGATCTTAGAACAAGATAGAAGCTAGCGCTGTGCTTTGGTATCATATTGAGAAATTTACAAGCCTATCTATAACGGACTTTTTCATGCTTTTATCTCAATTGACTCAACCTATCTTTGACCATCTTTATCGCGATATCACAGAGTTTCGTAGCACCTTCGACCTGCCTGTTTCTGATGCCGCGAGCTTAAATGAAAAAGCCGATACATTGCATACTTCGCTAATTATCGAAGAGCTGACTGAACTGGCAGAAGCCGACTCAAAAATTGAACAAGCTGACGCCATTGTCGACAGTGTGTATGTTCTTATGGGCCGCCTTGTTCACCTCGGCCATAGCCAGGTCGACGATAACCTTGCCATTAGCTACCTGATTGATCTGCTGCTTAATGTGGCGATTAACCGTGATATTGAGTTCTTGCCATGCTGGGACGAAGTACACTCAAGTAATATGAGTAAGGTATGTCGCAATGAAGCGGAGTTCACAGAGACAGAAGCATTCTATGCAGAACAAGGAATCGCATTGATGGCGGCACAAAAAGGCAATTACATTATTGCTAAGTGCGCAGAAGATTTTGTAGCGGAAGGAAAAACCATTCGCCAAGGTAAAGTTCTAAAGTCCGTTTATTACCGCCCTGCCGATTTAACACCGCTTGTTTAATCTAATCAAAATCGGGGCATATTTAGCGTTTCTCGCACAGACACAGAAACCGTATTGAAACCAATTAGATATATTAGCCCGATCAAAATAGCGAGCCAGTAGCTCGCTATTTTTGTATTGAGTATTCCGTCTAGTCAAAAATCAAATAGGGTCGGTTGTCTACCTGCACTTTTTTTACTGGAATTTGGAATACCTCAGTGAGTAATTCTGGTTCCAACACCTCATTGACCTTACCCACTTTCTGCATGACGCCATTACTCATCAGAATTGCCCTGTCTGCATGGCGCAACGTTCGGTTCAAATCATGGTTAGCCATAATGACACAAAGTCCCCGTTTCGCCACTTCATCAATCAATCGATAAAGCAAACTTTCACGCGCTATGTCGAGAGGGGCGGCAGGTTCATCTAGCAGAAGCAGTTTGGCATGAGGGTTAATATCCGGCCATACCTGTAAACAGATAGAGGCGAGTCGCACACGTTGCCATTCCCCGCCAGATAAATGGTGAATAGAACGGTGAATTTTGTCTTGTATGCCGACTAACGCTGTCAGTGTCTCTATTGCTTGCTGAACCTTAGGATCATCAACATGGCAACAGTGCGGCACGGATAACGCAAGATACTGGAAAACCTCCAAGTTGAATGCAGGTCGATCACTTTGAGACAGGTAAGCCCGGTGCTCAGCGAGGGTTTCTAGTGAGGTATTTTCCACTTCAAGTGAATCGATAACCACGCTTCCAGTGAAGGACAATACTCCTGATATCGCGGAAAGCAGTGTACTTTTGCCACTGCCATTTGGACCGATGATGTGTGTCACCTCACCCGCTTTGCATTCAAACGAGAGAGGAAGAATTCTCGACACTACAGCAACACTTTTAACGTGAATCATGATTTTTCACCAGCATCCAAATGAAGATTGGTGCCCCTATGGTTGTGGTCACTGCGCCCAACGGTAACTCTGCAGAATCAAGAGCTAAACGTGCGATCAAATCGGCCACAACAGCCAGTAAAGCGCCACTTAACGCCGAAGCTGGGAGCAAATATTTGTTTTCCGTACCAAATGCTAAGCGCAAAAGATGCGGTACCACCAACCCAACAAACCCAATAACGCCACCGAGAGCCACAGACCCCCCCACCAAAATTGAAACCGCCACAATCAGCTTCCAACGTATGGCATCAATGTTGAGACCCAGTTGTTTTGCGTGTGCTTCGCCCATCATGAGTCGATCAAGCGTCTTCCCTTGTAAACAGAGGTAGATAATCACAGGGATCAGGAAGAGTGTCACCGTATGTTGCTGCCAGGTCGTTCCTCCAATGCTCCCCATTAGCCAATACATCAATTGTCGTAAACTGAGGTCATCACTGAAGTAAAATGCCCAAGTTACGACCGCACTGGCCAAAATCCCAAGCGCCACACCGACCAGTAATAGCCGAGCGGTGGTCAATCGCATCGCCTTAGCCATGGTCACTAAAATTAACGTAAACAGCATCGCCCCTGCCATCGCCGCTAACATAAACGCATAGGTGGATGACGCCATCGGAAAAAGAAACAACACCACGACCATTGCGACACTGGCCCCACCAGAGATACCAAGCACCCCCGGCTCTGCCAATACGTTACCTAAAAGGACTTGTAATACCGCGCCAGAAACGGCGAGCGAAGCACCTATCGCCATAGCTGCCAATAATCTAGGAAGACGTAATTGGTATAACAATTGATACTCTAGCGATGAAATTGGTTCAAAGGGAGAAATCGTCAGTTCACCGACGATCAAATACACCGCACTGCTGAAGAGTAATAGTGTAAAAAGAGTAAAAGAATAGCGCATCCAACGTCGATGCTTTTTTATGAGAAGCTGATTGAAATCCATGCTCTTATCAAACAACGATGCTTGAAGACCTGTGAAAAAAATAATGGCCTAACCTTAACGTTAAGCCATTAAAATGGAAAGCAGTAACCGTATTTAATCTAAAGATACTCTATTGAACAATACGATTAATCATAGACAGCTTGCTCGTTGTCGTAACGTATAGAGACTTCGCAAACCATTAATGCTGCACGTTGACCTATAACGACGTGCCGATTGGGAAAAACAATGGCTTCATCTTCATTTTTTGCCATCAACGGTTTTTCACCGTCATAACCGAACACTTCACCGTGTTTAAAGCTCGTAAAGTTTTCTACGTCGTCATCAAATAAGAAGTTAAATTCATTGTGCATTCTGACCAATGTTCGACTAACGCGGTACATCACGGGCCGTCTAGGTAGATGTTCCGGTTCGCTACTTGCGATTAAATCACGCAATGCAAGGTCGAATGCGACAAGCTTCTCTAAATCATTTTCTCCAATTCGTGCCACCTGGCCAAGCTCGATCGTTAACGCCTGAGCTGAAAAGTTTTCAGCACTAAACCAACTGAAGGTATTAGCCGGTGAATTGGAAAATAATACGGCTTCAATATGTGCCTGTTCCACAAAATTAAATAGCGCACGGCCTCTCACCGGGTGTCTAGTTTTAGGGCTCACAGCGAACGAATAATGCTTAGATGTACGAATAGCACAATGAAGATCAAGATGCCAACGCGTTTCTAGTTTGGTACCGCTGTAAAAACGAGTCACTATCCGTTTTAAATTATCAGCAATGGTGACTTCTCGACTCGGCTCATGGTGTTTATCATCAAAAAGTCGGTTTAAATTTTCCTCAATGAAACGTGTGTGCTGATTGGTCGCTTCAGGATGCGCAATGATGAATAAACAACGTTCAGAGACGGCCTGAAATCCAGATAATACGTCTGAAATAATTTTATCGATGATCTCCATTGGTGAGGTTTCATCACCATGGATACCACACGAAATAATAACATTTTTTGTTTTATCGTCGTAGTCAGCTGGTATCACTTCCAGCACGCCACGTTCATGCAGCTTTAGAGTCACTCCGGATGGCGCGGTAAGATCCGACGCTTCTACTTCTTGATTGATATCTAAGCTGTCTAAAAGAAATGATTGGCGAAAGATAGTTTTCGTCATGTGGTACTCCTTTATTTCACAGCGGTATGTTAATGAATTGAGTGCGCAATTTATGTTGAAAGGATCCCACTTATTAATAGTAATTCGAGTATAAATCGCAAAAACGGCATCGGAATGGGTTACTCCGTACTTTTTGCTGCTCAGAGTAACCCCAAAATATCCTCAGCGATGGAAGAAATAACAATAACTTAGTACGACATTCATCAACAATATTAAGGCATACTATTGGTCACCTTCGGCGAGTTTCCATCGTTTCTCAACGCCAGTAACGCTTCGAATTCTTCCACTTTCTCATTGACCAAATCAATACTTTGCTGCCAAAACTCAGCACCCGTTAACGTCATGCCTAAGTGCTTTTCTACAACTTGTTCTGCGTTCATACTTCCTGTGTCACGCAGCAATGACAAATAGTCTTGGTAGAAATCGGCCCCTTTGGCTTCCCTTTGAGCATAAACCCCCTTACTAAACAGATAACCAAATAGGTAAGGATAATTGTAAAAGCTAACGTCAGAGAGACTAAAATGCAGCTTACTCGCCCAGAAGTATGGGTCTGGCTGTGACATCGAATCCCCATACCACTCTTGCCAATGTTTACTCATCAACGCACACAGTTTGGCCGCCGAGAGCTCACCATTTTTTCGTAGCAGGTAGAATTCTCTTTCAAATTCAAATCGAACCGGAATGTTGATCATCAATGCGTAACATGACGACAATTCTTCCCACAGCATTTCTAGCTTTTCATCCGTGGTTTTTGCTTGGTTAAGTAGATAGTCTCGAACGATATTCTCCGCAAAGATGGACGCTGTTTCTGCTAATGTCATAGGGTAACGAGTTTGACACAGCGGCATCCCTTTCATGACCCAGTTATGGAATGCGTGGCCAAGTTCATGGGCAAGAGTAAGAAGGTCCGATCGGCTCCCACCCCAGGTCATAAAGACAAGCGGTGAACGTGTCGCCGCCAGTTTGGTGCAATAAGCGCCCAAACGTCGCTGCTTGGTCGGCGCGGCATCTATCCAGCCATTTTCGATCATAACATCGACAAATTCAGCCATTTCGACATCCACGTCCGAAAACGCATTTCGAATGATTTCGATGGCCTCGTCAAAGCTATACTGCGTGGCCTCGCCTTCCCCGAGTACAGGCATGGCCGCCAAGTGGTTCCATGGCTGCATTTGATCGAGATTATGCACTCTCGCCATCAGTGATCCCGCTTTTTGTCCCACATGACGATTCAACTTGGTAACGGATATCATCGAATCGAGTGTTTGTTCCGAGATTCGGCTACCGTGCAGGCTTGATTCCAGAAAATGAATGTCCCGTGTGTGCGAACGTTTGTCTGCCTCGGTATGACGCCATCCTGCTAACGCATTGAGTATGGAGGCAAAGCTCTCTTGATGCAGTGACATAGCATCTTGAATGGCTTGCCAGGCGGCTGGTTGTTTCTCAAAATCACTGCCATAAAGTAAGCTTGCTGCTTGAGAGAATCCCATCACTTCTGTGGAGCCATCTGAGTGCTTCAGCGTGACCTGTAGAGTTCCAGTCAGGTTGTCATACATTCTTCCCCAAGCGTCTTTGCCATCAACTTCTAGGGCCGTGATCAATTGCTCCTCCGTCACAGAGAGCCGGCTATCAGCCAATTGACGTAAACAATCGAACTGGAACGCTTGGCCCGAAACATCCGGACTAGGATGAGCCAAAACCTGCTCAATATACGCTTCGTCAGCATGCGTAATGGTGTCGCGGTAAGGGCTAAAGGCTTGGGTAAGTTCTGAATTAAGCTTGGCAACTCTCCCCATGAGTGATTTTGCAACATCATTCGAAGAATCTACGGAGGCGTAACAAGTCGCCACCGTATTGATTGTTGCCATTAATGTGCCCGCGGCTTCAGAGGTTTGCACCGCGTTTTGCATGACGGTCACTTGAGTACGATTTTCAACATGTGCTTTGAGCGCTTGGATGCATTGTTCAATTAATTGGATATCTTGTTCAATTTTTGGATCGTCTAAATGTTGATACGCAATAGAGAGATCCCAACTTGGTGCAGTCATCGTTTTTTCCTTAACTGGCTATCAGCCGCTACAGTCATGAGCGTCTATAAGTATGAATTAAAACAGGGGGTTCCCTATCATTTGAATGTGGGCGAGTCTTGGTTCAGATAGGGTCACTTTTATGTGGGTGATGGATTGATTCCCAATATGAAGACTTGAGTACCATGCAGGGTTCGACCAATCGACATTAAGAATGTGCGCCAAGATCAGACGAATAGTCCCACCATGGCAGACAACGAGAGTATCGTCCTGAATCTTTGTGGTCAGATCCAACCAACCTTGACTCACTCGTTCATAGAAATCTTGTAACTGCTCAGCGTTGGGCAACGTGTGATGCGCGGGATCGCTCCAAAATGTGGATAGCTGTGGCCACATGGGTTGCAGCTCATCAAACGTCTTGCCATCGTAATCGCCGAAATCGAATTCCTGGAATCGTGTCTCGATTCGATAAGGTATTGATGAGTTCAAGCCATGCCATTTTTCTGCTAATGCACGGCAACGAGACAAGGGAGAGGTAATGATGGAAGCGAACTCAATGGCATCTTTATTTAGTGCATCGACAATCTGTGTTTGAGTGTCGCTACAGACCGGCACATCGGTTCGTCCGTTCAGGGCAGCAGGCCCAACGGTTTTCCCATGCCGTAATAAGTAAACATTGACTACTTTATCCATACATCGCTCTCGTTATTGGTTTTTTAGCCGCTTTAGTTCTTTATTGCTTTAGCTTTATTGCTCTAGGTTTATTGCTCTAGGTTTATTGCTTTATTGCTTTAGCGTCATTGGTAAGCCCGCTGCAATAAATTCAACTCGACTAGCAATGGACGCGATTTTTTGGTTCATCCAACCGGCATGATCAACGAACATTCGCGATACTTTACCCATTGGAACGACACCTAGTCCAACCTCGTTTGAGACCAAAATGACCGTGGCACTGGTTTGTTTGAGCGCACTTTGTAATGCGGTTATTTCGCTCTGCACTGCTTCTGACGTGACATTGTCACCCCTGATAAATATAACGTTATTCAACCATAACGTTAGACAGTCAATTAACACAACATCATGAATGGTAAACGCATTTATCGTCTCTACGAGGTTTATCGGTACTTCATGTTCAATCCATCGATCATCTCTCTGATCTTGATGATGCCGTATTCGTTGCTTCATCTCTTCGTCAAACGCTTGAGCTGTCGCCACGTAATGCAACTGTGTTACCCCCTCTTTGCCTGAGGATAAGCACTGTTTAGCTTGCTGCTCCGCATGGCTTGATTTTCCTGAACGGGCGCCGCCCAGTATAAGGTGAATACTCATAACCAACCTCCAAGTACGTTGACCTGATTATGCGCGAAGCCGACAAGTATCAGGTAAATGAGCAGTTCACTGAGTTGTTGCGCGGCACCTAAACAATCGCCGGTAAAGCCACCTATTCGAGCGAACAACCATCGTTTAAATGCATAACGGGCAATCAGCAGTGTTAAGGCTAGAACACAGAAAACCAATGGTGTAAGAATCAGTAACGTCAATGCCGCGCATGCCATTAGAAACGCAAGTTCCGCAGGGGTTTGTGTTTGAGCTAATGGCTTACTTTTACTGGTATCATTGTCGCTCACGTAGGGCATATCAAAAATAAGTGAAGCTGCGACAGTTCGACTGACCGTATAAGCCATAATCACTACAAGAAAGACAAGCAATCCACCGTTTGCGTCTCGCTCAGCTAATTCACTCAATAACAAAAACTTACCCAGCAGTCCCATGACTAACGTTGCCGCGCCGTAGGTTCCTATGCGGCTATCTTTCATTATCGATAAGCGCCGCTCTATACTCATTCCTCCACCAATGCCATCCGCCATGTCTGTTAGGCCATCTTCATGGAATGCGCCTGTCAACATTAAACTGAAGGCCAGCATAACAAACAGTGCTATGTCATTGGGAAGAATTAATGACAACAGCCAGAAACTTCCACCGCAGATGGCCCCTAATAATGCACCAACCAATGCAAAGTAGCGCCCTGAACGATTCATGCGTTCTGCGCTGTAAGGCGTAGCCTTAGGGATAGGAATGCGTGAAAAAAAACTGAGCGCTAACCAAAATAGGTCTCGCTGATACCGGAACCAAGCGACCATTAGACGGTCACGCCCGCGTCTTCAAAGCTCGCCATGGTATTGTAAAATTCGGCTGCTGCGCTCACTAAAGGCATAGCAAGTACCGCCCCCGTTCCTTCACCTAAGCGCAGTGAGAGATCAAGCAATGGGTCTGCCCCGAGTTCTTCAAGCAATGCTTGGTGCGGAGCTTCTTTCGATTTGTGTGCGAAAATCATATAGTCACGGCAGTCAGGCTCAATGAAGGTGGCAACATAAGCGGCAACGGTCACGATAAAGCCATCAACAATAACGGGAACGTTCTGTTTATAGGCTCCAATAAATGCCCCCACCATTTGAACGATTTCAAACCCTCCCACTTGTGAAAGCACATCGATTGGATCATTGGATAAGCATCGTTTGACGCCTTTGGAAACAAGCTGATGTTTTTTATGCAGTTGTTCAGGGGTGATCCCTGTGCCGAGCCCGACGCATTCGCTCACTTGACGCTGACTCAATGCAGCCATGATGGCCGAAGCACTACTGGTATTACCGATCCCCATTTCACCAAACATCACCATGTTAGTGCCTTGTTGGATAAGATCGGTAACCATGGTCTGACCGAGTTCAATGCCTTTAGCCACCGTTTGCTGACTCATAGCCGGTCCCTGAGCAAAATTTTCGGTACGGGCCCCAAGTCGCTGAACGATGAAATCCTTATGATCGGAGTCAACTGGATTCATTATGCCTGTATCAACCACTTTCATCGCGACATTGTTCACTCGACAAAAACAATTGATTGCCGCGCCACCTGACAAGAAGTTGAGAACCATCTGCTGAGTAACGGCACTAGGCGCAATACTGACGCCTTCATCAGCAATTCCGTGGTCTCCAGCAAATACGATGACCGTCGGCTTGGCAATGCTTATTTTATCTGTAACCTGCTGTTTGCCTTGGCTTTGAATGGTTGCCAACTGAAATGCCAGTTGCTCAAGTTGCCCTAAGGCACCAAGCGGTTTGGTTTTAGTATCAATGCGTTGTTGAATGGCTTCAGAAAAGGTGTGTTGTAACATGATGGGTAAGCTCTCATCGTTTGGGCATGACGCTATTTAACTCATTAAAGTAGCAGGTCTAGGGCGTGTTGAATTTATCGGTTCAGTTTAACTCGAAATCAACATGTTAACTATTAAACAAGTGCAATCGAAATGGTAAATTTTGATTCAACACAAACCTTATCAGCCAAACCGCCTGTAGAATCGACCTATGAACTAATGACCCTATCGTAAAAGATCTGAGGATTTTATGTTTGTCGCAGACTGTCAAAATAGTCCCTCATAACGAGATTTAGCACTTGTTTTTTTTACATTGGATCACAGAAGGTGCTTTACTGTTTCTATATATTTTGTTTAATCCATTTTCTAGTGGCATTTCAATTCAAATTGCTTATGCGACAAGGCAACACATTTAGGACGATTTGAATGAGCATTCCGGGTGATAACACAGCAGTAATTCTAGCGGGTTCTTCTGGGCTTGTTGGCACTGAAGTGTTGAAACAAGTACTAGAAGATGACTCTATCTCGCACGTTTATGCGTTAGCACGTAAAGAACTTCCTTTCTTTCATTCAAAGCTTGAGCAAATTCTGGATAATGAATTGCGTGTTTTAGAGTGGAAAAAAGAAAACCCGACACCGAACATTGGCATCATCAGCTTAGGCACAACGCTTGAACAAGCCGGTTCTAAAGAAAAGCTAGAAGAAGTCGATTATCAGCTGGTGTGTGATGTTGCTCAATCAATGAAAGTGCTCGGCGTAAAGAAGCTGGCGGTTGTTTCAAGTATTGGTGCCTCCCCTTATTCGTTCTCACACTACTTAAAGTGTAAAGGAAGAATGGAAGAAACCATTCGCAATATAGGCTTTGAAAAGCTTGTTTTTGCCCAGCCCGGCCCATTGGTTGGTTTACGAGATGAACCTAGAAAAAATGAAGCGGTGGTCGAGTACATCCTTAAAATACTTACGCCACTCATGATCGGGCCTTTGACAAAATACGTTCCAATTAAGGCCAGCCATGTCGCTACAGCCATGCTTTATGACATCTTTGATGGCAGCACTGGATCTGACAGGACGATGGATAGTGCCGAAATGGAACGATTACACGCTCAACGCCGCTAAGTTGGTAACACTTGACGCTATGTGTCATCCTCCGCATTTAAGAATCTAGCATTTAAGAATCTAGCATTAAGAAGGCTAAAGTTAAGGACGCTAGCGTTTAAACATAACGGCTTAACAAATAATGTATTATTGCATTTTGTTAAACATCTCAACCTAAGTAGGCCGTTAGCGTGTCTTAATACATACCACCCAAAACGCCTAATAACTATTATGTTATGTATCTGACCTCGCCTTCATCTAAAATACACCTCTCTCTTTTAAATAAAAATCATCATGGAAATAAATTGAAAAATAAATGTGATCGGTTTGTTTCTTTTAATCGTAACTATCTCTGAAACACAAACTCTGCGATTAATAAAGGAATAATAATATGTCTATTAAAATAACGGCTGCTTTAACTATGTTACTGGCTACTTTATCTTTTTCTACTACTGCGGTAGCACATAACCACGGCATGAAGGAAGACATCGTTGATGTTGCGGTAGGAAATGGATCGTTTAATACCCTTGTTGCGGCGGTAAAAGCTGCGGGTCTTGTTGACACATTGAAAGGTGACGGACCATTCACTGTTTTGGCGCCAACTGATGAGGCTTTTGCTAAACTACCAGAAGGTACGGTTGCGATGCTGCTAGAACCAGAAAACAAAGATAAGCTAGTAGCGGTTCTAACCTACCACGTTATCGCTGGTAAAGTGATGGCTGCTGACGTTGTTAAACTTGATAGTGCAACTACGGTACAAGGTCAAACGGTCATGATTAAAGAAAGCTACGGCAAAGTAATGATTAACAACGCAAACGTGGTCGCGACCGATGTAAAAGCAAGCAACGGCGTTATTCACGTTATCGACACCGTTTTATTGCCTAAATAAAATCACACATTCTAACCAGAATAAACAGGGCGGTTAGTGCGCCCTGATTTCAATCGTTTTGAGTAGTTAAATATAAATCCGACACCCTGAATAAATTATTTTATATGAAGAGCTCTTGTTTCCATTAAATCATTGTTATTTTATTATATTCGTTTTAAATATTCATATTTATGAATAAACAACACTAGAAATAAGATTAAAAACAATGATAAAACGACTGTTAAACTTCTATTAAACTTCTATTAAAATATTAAGAGCCTAAATCTCTTTAGGCTCTTCATATTAGTTAGGATGAAATAAACTTAGGTGAATACACTAAGATTATTAATCGCGTAAGAACGGATTAGCTGTAAAAAGCTTCAACAGTGCCTTTTAATGTGATGAGAATTGGCTGGCCGCGACGATCAAGTGCTTTAGGAGAAGGGATCTTTACCCAACCTTCGCTAATGCAATATTCCTCGACATCGAAACGCTCTTTGCCGTTAAGACGAATACCAATTTTATGTTCGAAACACGCTGCCACATGGTGGGGGCTGCGAGGGTTACCCGCAAGGCGGTCTGGTAAAGCAGGTTGCGATGTAGTGTCGTTCATATTCGAAATCTGTAGTAACTATAAAGTGCGCCATTGTAGTCAATATAAGACCAACGCTCAAGAGTTACAGTGACTGGTGACACCCTCCGCTTGCATATTCAGCAAACAATCATTGAAAGCCATTCTCTATCTAACCTTAGAAAGTAGAAAAATTTTGGGCCTAGATGTTAAGAGACTAGATGTTAAGGGCCTAGATGCTAAGAGACTAGACGTTAAATGCCTTGGCTTTCCGACCAAACAGCAAACTCATTGCCACTGGGTTCCTTGAAGTGAAAGCGACAACCACCAGGAAATTCAAATATATCTTGAATGATTTCACCGCCATTCTCAGTCACTTTGAGAAGCGTCTCTTGTATATTCTCGCTATAGAATACAAGTAATGCACCGCCCTTTTTTGTTTCATTACAAGCATCAGACCGAAAAAAGCCACCATCTAAACCTTGATTGTTAAACGCGATATAATCGGGCCCAAAATCGACGAACTCCCAGCGGAATGCGGATGAAAAGAATGATTTTGTTGCATTCAAATCATGAGCAGGCAATTCAATATAATTGAGCTTTTCGTGTTGGTGCATCCTATCCATCCTAAATCGTTCCTAATAACGTTTTCTAACATGCCACGCTAAATTAGTCGTGACTTTCACTACCGTCTTTTGAATTGAGTTGATTGCCCTGCGATTGATAAACTTCCGAGTATCCTTCCCATCCATCACTATCACGAGTGCGACATACGAGCCTATCTCCGTAAAGCACGATCAAAGAGAACGAGATATGAATGACCAACAGTGCCCCTAATGCATAATCCAATTCGTGAAGAAAGAAAAAGCCGAGTACAAAAACGAGGCTGGAGATAATCACAATCAATGTATTTTTTGATGTGGTTTGCATACTAACCATCCGTAGTGTAAGAAATTGTAACTATTCTAACGTTTGTTGAGCGTACATTCTTCGAGTCAGTTAACAGATACATGGGCAAACGTACTTTCCCAGATTTGTAACAGACTCACACTTCTATCCCTAACTCTGTTCGTTTTCTTTTACTCAACCCCATAGACACAATGCGATAAGATTCAGAAAGGTAATAGGTTAGATCATCATCAAGCTCACCTGACGTCTCGGTTTGTTGAATCCATTTCATACCACGATTCGCAAAATACGGGGCGGGAATATACCCTTCGCTATCACTCAGAAAATCAAAGTTTTGTTCTGAGGTTTTAAACGTAAATGCGGGGCTTTTATTTTTGCTCCAACCGCCAATCGCAAACACTTTCCCCCCAACTTTCCAAACATTGGAATCTCCCCATTGCACCACGTGAGTCGTGGCTGGGAATGACGCACATAAGCGGTTAAATTGTTCATAATCCATTAATTCTGTCCCCCAAGTAATTATGTGGCCTAAATAAAATCGATTGACGCGATTAACCTGATAGATACGATTTAGGCGATTAATCGACTTAGGCTGAGACTCAGCATTAGCAACATTATCGGCCAAATCGCGCATTGTACACTGAGTACGATACCGCCAAAATCATACAAGTCGCAGCGGGTATCAATAAGGCGTAAAAGTATAGCGCACTAAAAGATATGGCTCCTAAAGTGCCACCTAAAATAAAGCCGCTAATGATCAATAAAAACAGTAACGCTTTTCTATTATCAAACGGTTCACCCCTTAATTTTGCTCCTATCATAATACCTAGGTCAGTAAAAATCCCAGTGACGTGTGTGGTTCTGATCACAGCGCCGCTAAACGTCGTGACAAGAGCATTTTGTAATCCACACGCAGCAGAAGCAAAATAATGGCCAGGCAACGCATTCTTGGTTAAAAAGTAAATGGAGAATAGAAGGAAAATGGCCTCTAGAATAAGCAACCGACTGTAGTTACGCCCCAATTGAAGCGCTCCGCTGCGCAAATAAAAGCCAGAGATAGCCGCACCAGCAATAAAACTCATGAGAACCAGCAACAAATGGGAAATAGTATTAAACGATGAAGTGACCATCCCTGTGCCTATCATTGTCGCGGTACCCGAGAGATGTGACACAGATTGATGGTTAAAACCCAATAAACCAATTGAATTGATAAAACCCGCGATCAGCGCGAGAACAAACGCGCCGTATTCGATCCAACGAGGTAATTTTGAAATCACAAGTATCCTTTAGGCTGCAGTCGCCATATGAACGGGAGGAAAGCATTATATCGAGCATCGATACTTACTTAAAATACAGCACTAAATGAACGGTAACAATACACCTCTCGTCTTTGTGGTGATAAACCAGATATCTCGATTTACAAACCACCAGCTAGGTCGAGGTAATTTCCGGTTGAAAATGATGATTTTTCTGATGCTAGCCAATAGATCGCTTCCGCGACTTCTTCTGGTTGTCCACCTCTTTGAAGAGGAATAACACTTTTTAGCCTTTCTATTCGCTCTGGTTCTCCGCCGTCAGCATGCATATCTGTATGAATAAGCCCCGGACGCACACAATTAACGCGGATACCTTCCGCCGCGACCTCTAGTGATAAGCCTTTGGTTAACGTATCGACTGCCCCTTTTGATGCCGCATAATCTATGTATTCATTCGGAGAGCCTGAACGAGATGCACCAGATGAAACATTAACAATGACCCCACCTTGCCCGCCATGGCGTGTAGACATGCGTTTCACAGCCTCTCGGCAACAAAGAAAGTAGCTCGTCACGTTATTGATCAATATTGCGTTGATTCTTTCTGCCGTCATGTCTTCCAAACGTGATTGTTTTCTCAATATCCCGGCATTATTGACCAATACAGAGACGCCACCGAGTTTTTCATCAACCGTTGAAAACATTCGAATGACATCCTCTTCACTCGATACATCCGCTTTGACAGTAATGCAATGCCCTCCTTGAGCTAGTATCGAATCTGCAACCTTTTTAGCTGCGTCAGAATTTGATTTGTAGTTGATGCAAACTGCATAGCCTTTACTCGCGAAGAGTTGTGCCGTTGAGGCTCCAATCCCGCGTCCGCCACCCGTAATGATGGCTACCTTGTTATCTTTCATCTTCTATCCATCTTATTTTTCTAGTCAGTGTCGCTAATTGGTCTAAACCCAGTCGCCCTCTCTACACCCAGCAAGCCACTCTACGACCTTGTTAATTTTCGACTTTGCTCTCTTTTCCACACTCTAACGAGCGACAACAAAAACACCAAAAGAAGAAGAACACTGACCGCTGTTAAATTTTCAATGCCTAGTGTGTCAAAGCTTTCTCCGAAAAAGAAGCCGCCACCGACCATCACTACGACCCATAACGCTGAGGAACTCATGTTCAATAGTGTAAATTTACGCCACTTTATGTCCGTTAACCCAAGTGGTAATGCCCCAATTGTGCGTAGACCTTTAGGATATCGATAGATGAAAATATACGCGGTCCCGTACTTTTTGGCTAATGCCGCCGACTTTTCAAACAGACGCCCAAACATTGTTGAACGCTCTACCCAAGCAATGCCACAGGTTTTGGCGACCCCAAAGCGAATTTCATCCCCTAGATATCCGCCTAGGAAGGTGGCTAGCGCAACCCAAGGTAACTCGAGAGCACCTAAGTAGGCTGCGTAACCAGCAAAAAGTGGGAGCCAGCCACTTTTTAAGGCGCAATACAAAAAAAGCAGCGCATAAACCAACACACCATAATCTTCCAATAAACCGGTCACTGTTTCCATATCATCCTCAGTTCGTCATAACGCTCCATGAAATGCACAAGGTGCATGGTCGTTATACGTAACACAATGGCCATTAGGTCACTATTTACGTTTAGAACGGATATTTACTTTTAGAACGGATATTTACTTTTTAAATGAATATTGACTGATACAACGCATATTTATATGGGTGTGTATTTTAACGATTCATTGATTCACAGGGTTATTGGTTTATAACACCATTTGTTGCCTTATTGCATGGCCAAATAAGTTACATAACGCACTCTTGAGCTGCCTTGGCTCTTTCTATGCCTTTATCAATCAAACTCATCGCTTCGTCACCGGTGATTGACGAAAGAATCTTGTCGAGAACTTTCTCAGCGGCTGATTCTGAGGATGCCTCAACCAAACAGCTGTATGCGTTGGCAACATGATCTGAGATTTGAGTTAATTCTTCAGGGTTCGTGAAATCAGCACTGAATGCTTCTTCGATAGACGATGCTAACTCTTCGGCAAGTTCCGCAGTTTCGCCAAATTGTTCTAAGTTGAGCTGACTGAGATCAACCGAATCCATTTGTTCTTGGATACTATCTACCGCTTGATTCGCTGCCTGCTGAGCTTGGTCAATAGCCTTGGTAGCATCATCACAGCCAGATAAAGCGAAAACAACGATAGATAATGTCATCAGTTTTTTCATTTTGGTTCCTTCTTATAATAACTAAACACATTTAGGTACTGGTTTTATAACAGGAACCATATGGTTTCTACACACTGAGTTCAATTGAAATTTGTCACTATCGTCTAGGGATATAAATAACCTTCAGCATTGTTATAAGCTTCAAGTTCGATTGGCGCTTTGGCATAGCCAAAAATCGAAAGTTGTAATAGATAGTCTTTCGTAAATGCTTCAAGGCCCGCTGTTTCCGCTTGCTTTACATGGATCAATTCGTGAGACAACAACAGCTTGTCCCCTTTTGCTTTGTTCGCAATCCAAATGCCGTACCCAAAAGTCGCGCCGACAAAATATGGAGAATCCAACCCTAATCTTTGCATTTGGAATAATAGTGATTCATTCTCAGGTAAAGGCAGCGTATCAGCGTAAATTACACGGACTTTCTCTGGGTGTTTGATTCCTATCCGGTGAGCAACTTCAATAAATTGTGGAGATAACCGATCACCTTGCGACAAGGCGATTTGCTCATTTTTTTCCACATATCTCATTGATAATGGTAAATAGGCATCTATTTGATCAACCACATGGCTAGGTGGGTTTGCATAAATCTCCGTTTTATCTTTGCAGCCCAATATGGCCAGCGATGTTACTGCTAATAATGCTACTTTTATCACTGTATTCACTTTCTCTAAATTCCTTTTATGCGGTTAGTTTAAATTTAATACCCAAACGTACCTCGGTCAGTAGCAACTGTCGCTGATACATTTGCTACAAGAATAACCGTTAGGAAATAAACTGTAAATGCCACGTGTGGAGTGTCCACTTTAGTCGGCGACGTGGAATAAAAGGGATCTTACGCTGGTAAAAACGTTCATTGACCAATGCGCATATTCCGAACGCTAAAAATACACGATATGAATGAGACCATTGCTAGCTTAACGGGGCCTGAATAGTCGATTGGGCTCTCAAGTAATCATGTCGTCATAGCCAATGATGACACTATCGGGTAATTCGTTTCTTATTAGCCAGCTATCTAAATCGTGCCCAATGTGAGTGATGACCAGTTTTTTAGGCGCAAGTAACTTCTGAATTTCTTTTGCGGTATCAATGTTGCCATGATTGCTCCCTGAGTGCTGTGGTGGAAAGGAACAGTCAATCACTAGTGTGTCAAGAGAGGCTCTACCACTCAAAAACTGGAACGTTTCACTGGGTAAGCCGTCAGTGTCTGTGAGATAAGCAATCGACTGATCTTCATATTCAAATAGATAGCCAACGGTTGGCCTTGAATGACGCATCTGTAAAGGTGTGACTCGTAATCCTGCTATATTGACCTGCCGAGCATGCGTCATTTTAGGGATAAACCGCAAACATCCAGAATGTTTAAGTAAATCAGCGCACCCTAGAGGATCATCCGGGCACCAAACTGGAATCGAAGCGCCATTACCCCACCTTAAATGAAATAGGCCTTGTACGTGATCAACGTGAAAGTGCGTCAGCAAAAAACCTAGGTACGACCCCGATTTAAAGCGTCGATGTAAATCCATAATACCGGCATCAATGAGTAGGCGATTTTTGTTCTCGCCGTCTCCCCACTCCACCATTGCAGAGCAGGGTTTACGTTCCCGCTCTTTTTGCTCGGTCGCGATGGCGCAGGCCGTGCATTCGCACCCATACAGTGGCACGCCACCTGCGGCCCCAGTACCGAGTAGAGTCAGTGTCAGCATTTGTCTCCCTTCCCCCAACACCGTTCTTTTATAAGTGTCGAAGGTATCTTTTATGATTAATTACTTTTTGTCATAGGCTTAGCCAAACACGCGGGCATTGGGCTGACTATCCATTTGACGAGAAAACTGTGCGACTGTTTCTTGCAGTGTTCCGCTGTTATTCAGCAAAATCGCGTCGTTTGGTCGAACTTCATCGTATTGAACCGCTCGTTCCAATCGTTGGACAATTTCAGTCCTGTTTTCTCGCCCCCGTTTAATCAGCCTCTGCTTTAATATATCGGGGCTGACGGTTATCCATACAACTTGCAATCGGCTACCGTATTTCTGTTTCGCAGTGGGCAGATACGCTCGAGATCCATTCACCATAACATTCAAGCCTTCACTTAACCAATGATCGACCTCTCTGCCTACCCCATAGCGATATCCGTTTGCATGCCAATGCATCGTAAATAAGTTTCGCTGCGTACGAAGTGAAAACTCTTCCTCTGACAGGGCAATATAATTTTCACTTCCTGCCGATGCGGGTCTTGTTATGTACCGATGTGCGACCATCAATTGATCACAAAATACGCATCTGAGGGCGTCCATGATCGAATCTTTCCCCGCCCCTGAGGCCCCTAGTACGTAGAACAACTTAGCCATTCCCGCTTCCTACTTTCTATTTATTTGCTCTTAATAATGACTCGATTTTTATAAGGCATTTCTACGACTCACGTTTATTAAAAAACGCGTTTTCCCTGACGTAATACCTGCTGTATTAAAGGCTGCCCGGCGCGACGCTCAACAAGCAATAGATCCGCGCGTAAGCCCTCTTGTATCGAACCTCGGTCATTAAGACTAAGCGCCGACGCTGGGTTAGATGTTGCTAATCGGGCCGCTGTTGCTAAATCCAAGTCGTTTCGTTCGTCATCAGCCAGGCCAAATACCGCTTCTAAAAGACTGCCCGGAAAGTAGTCTGATGATAGCGTGTCCAGGACACCAAGGGTTGCCAATTCATGTGCAGCGACATTGCCCGAGTGGGAACCCCCTCTAACCACGTTAGGTGCCCCCATCATCACTTTTAACCCTAGTTCATGAGATCGTTGCGCTGCTTCTATTGTGGTAGGGAATTCTGCTAGAACCAGCCCCAAAGAATGTGACTCTTCGACATGGGATCGCGTGGCATCATCGTGGCTGGCGAGTGGAATACTTTTCTCTCGGCACAATTGCGCGATTGTTTTACGATTAGCATCCGAGAACTGGGCCGATTGCTGACGCTGCTGTTGCTCGAAATCTGCCATTTGTTGATCGTTCAAGTTGTACTTCCCCTGGTAGTAGTCGTAGTACTTCTCAATGTTGACGAATTGACGTTGGCCCGGAGAGTGATCCATCAACGACACCATGTGTGTTTGCTCCAAATCAAGGTACTTTTTAGCAAGATCGACGGTGGCTTCATGGGGCAGTTCGCAGCGAATGTGTACAAAGTGCTCTGCGCGATTCAACCCCAGCTCTCCGCTTCTTACTATGGTATCAATCATTTTATCGAGGTTGTCTTGACGATGACCACCATCTCGCACATCACCAACGGCTATGGCATCCAATACGGTTGTTATCCCTGCGCCTATCAGTTGAGCATCGTGGGCTGCCATAGCAGAGAGCGGCGGCCAGCTGACTTTTGGTCGTGGCGTAAAGTACTTTTCCAAGTTGTCTGTGTGCAATTCAATGAGACCAGGCATAAGCCAGCCTTGATTGCCATCAACCGCACCAGGCATTTGGCTTTTGGAATCAGACATTGAACGGATGATGCCACCCTCAATTTCAATCGATCCATTGACCACTTCGTTTTCTAATACCAGTTGAACATTCGTAATAATCATTGCTCTATCCTTTGTCGTTAAGCTTTGCGAAGTGTCGCCGTTGAAATGTCGTAGTATTTGTCTGCCACGCTTTGACGAACAAACTCATCGTGAAAAATGCCCACAATCGCGGCACCTCTTTGTTTTGCCTCTTGAATTAGCTCTATCACCACTTGGCAGTTTTTTTCATCCAGTGAAGCGGTCGGTTCATCAAGCAATAAAATTGGCGAATCTACGATGAACCCCCGTGCAATATTCACTCGTTGCTGCTCTCCACCTGAAAAGGTCGCGGGAGCCAACGACCAAAGAGGCTCTGGAACGTTTAGGCGAGTCAGCAGAGCCGCGGCTTTTTGCTTGGCTTGTTCTTTGTCTACTCCTTGTTCGATTAGGGGCTGGGCCACCACATCTAAGGCACTGATGCGGGGGATCACTCTTAAAAATTGACTGACCCATCCCAGCGAATTTTGGCGGACTTCCAATACTTCTCTTGGCTGTGCGTTGGCAATATCGACCCAATTCGCTTGGCTTTCGTTTTGGTTTCTCATTACATCACTCATCTCACACGTATCCGTCAGATCGCTTGTACCTTCAGAGTCACGAATATGACTAACACCATCATGGCGGACCCATATATGCCCTTCGTCGACCAAATAATTAGCGTACAGGGCTCTAAGCAATGTGCTTTTCCCCGATCCCGAGCGTCCCAAAAGCACAACACATTCGCCCTTATCCACTGAAAAACTGCTTTTCGACAGAACAGGCAACTTGGCACCACTTTGATTATGAAGAACGAACGTTTTGCTTACGTTAGATACCGAAAGCATCGTATTCGCGTCGCTTAATGGCTCGTCATTTGTAAATGGCTCGTCATTTGTAAAAGCAACACAGGCTTCTTTATGGTGGCGTTCACCAACGGGGGTTATCAAGGTATTCATGACGGCTCCTTATCCTTGGATGACTGACGAAACAAGTAATTGTGTATAGGGGTGCTGAGGATCATCGAGCACTTGGTCGGTAAGCCCACTCTCCACAATACGACTCTCTTTCATGACCACCAAACGATGAGCAAGCAATCGCGCAACCGCTAAATCGTGAGTGACGATCACCACAGATAAGCCGAGTTCCGTCACTAAGTTTCGGATCAAATCTAGTAGCCTTGCCTGAACTGAAACATCGAGACCACCTGTGGGTTCATCCATAAAAATAAGCTTTGGGTGTGTGACTAAATTTCGCGCGATTTGCAGACGTTGTTGCATTCCTCCCGAGAAGGTAATAGGCATGTCGTCTATTCGGTCGCATGGGATTTCCACTTGATTAAGCCAATCCAGCGCTTGAGTACGAATGTCCCCATAGTGTCGGCTTCCTACTGCCATTAAGCGCTCTCCAATATTGCCACCCGCAGAAACCCTCGGTCTAAGCCCGTCCATTGGATGTTGGTGAACCACGCCCCATTCAGTACGCAATAACCGTCTACGTTCACTTTCTGTCAGCCCATACAGGCTAGCTTGCTCACCATTCGGTAGTTGATAGTGAACCGCGCCGCTATCGGGTACTTCTCTCCCTGACAACACTCGCAGCAAGGTACTCTTCCCAGAGCCTGATTCGCCTACAATACCCAGTACTTCACCAGGCCAGAGTTTGAAATCGATATCCTGACACCCTTTTCCAGGCTGATAGAGTTTCGATAACCCCTGTACCTCCAACAGCGGTGAATAAGTTTCCACAGCGCGTTTTTTTTCTAGATAAGAACCTTTTCTTTCTAAGTCAGCGAGTGTCGCTTGTTGATTAGATTGATGAGGTTGACGCCATTGCTTGGGTTCGTTTAGTCGCCCCGGTTCACTGCATCGAGTGAGTTTGTTTAATTCAGTTACTGACACGGTGTGACCTCATCTTTTGAACTTGAAACAACGCTGGATACATTTCCAGATACTGGTTTTTCCATTGCGTCTGGAATAGCGTCCAAAATAGCGTCCGACATAGAATCGGGCCTACAGTTCGATGTTGACGCTGATGATTGGCGTGATAGTGATGCTGCGTGTTCATGGCAATAGTCCGTGTCTGAGCAGACGAATATCCGCCCCCCTTTATCGTCAGTCACGACTTCGTCTAAAAAGCTCTCTGTTGAGCCACAAATACAACAAGGCTCGTCCCATTGCTGTACTTCAAATGGATGATCATCAAAGTCGAGGCTATTTACATCGGTATAAGGTGGAATTGCATAGATTCGCTTCTCACGCCCTGCCCCAAATAGTTGCAGTGCCGGCATTTGATGCATTTTCGGATTATCAAATTTTGGTATCGGCGATGGGTCCATGATGTATCGCCCATTCACATGCACTGGGTACGCATAGGATGTAGAAATATGACCGTAACGTGCAATATCTTCATACAATTTGACATGCATGACGCCGTACTCTTCGAGCTCGTGCATTTTTCTCGTTTCCGTTTCTCGTGGTTCAATAAAACGTAATGGCTCAGGAATAGGCACCTGATATATAAGAATCTGCCCGTCTGTTAATGGCTTTTCAGGAATACGATGGCGCGTTTGAATTAAGGTCGCATCCGACGTTCGTTCCGTGGTTTCTACAGAAGCCACTTTTTCAAAAAACTGTCTGATCGATACTGCATTGGTAGTGTCATCCGCCCCTTGGTCAATCACTTTAAGCACATCGGGGTGGCCTATAATGGCGGCCGTTATTTGAATGCCACCCGTGCCCCAACCATATGGCATTGGCATCTCTCGGCCACCAAACGGAACTTGATACCCGGGAATGGCAATCGCTTTCAATAGCGCTCGGCGGATCATCCGTTTGGTCTGCTCATCAAGGTAGCCATAGTTATAGCCGTTCTTTAAATTCAGGTCAGTCGCCATTATCGTGCTCCTTTTGTTCCGCTTCTCTTGCATCAAATTCTTTTTGCAGCTTACGAATCAACGCTAGCTCAGATTGAAAATCAACGTAATGGGGCAGTTTCAAATGGCTAACAAACCCTGAGGCTTCAACATTGTCACCATGAGACAACACAAATTCTTCATCTTGCGCAGGGCCTTGTGGTACCTCACCATATTGTTGGCACTGTAGCGAACGGTCTACTAATGCCATCGACATCGCTTTACGTTCAGAAAAACCAAATGTGACGCCGTAACCCCTGGTGAAGCGAGCCTTTTCGTTTTTGTTGCCAGTAAAGCCATTGATCATCTGGCATTCAGTCAGTTCGATATCACCGATTTCGATAGCAAAGCCCAGCTCTTCCGGGATTAACTCTAAGGTGACGTTTCCTGAACGAATCTCTCCTGCAAAAGGGTGATTGCGCCCATAGCCACGTTGAGTTGAATACCCAAGCGCCAATAAGAAGCCTTCATCACTGCGTGCGAGCTGTTGTAACCTTGCGCTTCGATTAGCGGGAAAAGTAGGCGGTGTCACTGTGATATCATCCGGCAACTCTCCACTGTCATTTTCAGGTACGGCTAGATCAAGGTTTTCTAGCATTTTGAGTACTTGCGGGCACGGTTCAGAACAACCACTATCGAGCGCTGAGCTTTGGAGTTCTTCGCTACCTTGATAATGTTCCTGTTGAAGCGAGTCATCACCTTCTGCGAGCAACGCAAAGTCGAGCAATCTGTGGGTATAGTCATACGTAGGGCCGAGTAATTGACCACCGGGTAAATCTTTGTAGCTTGCGGAAATCCGGCGCTCTATTTTCATCGCTTCCGTATTAACGGGCTGTGTCACCGCAAGACGTGGTAATGTCG
The DNA here is from genome assembly GCF_029958905.1 of Vibrio sp. YMD68. Taxonomy (NCBI): domain Bacteria; kingdom Pseudomonadati; phylum Pseudomonadota; class Gammaproteobacteria; order Vibrionales; family Vibrionaceae; genus Vibrio; species Vibrio sp. YMD68. Next base: position 1,771,879 of record NZ_CP124614.1, read on the forward strand.
TGCGATACGCGCGCAGTAAGAAGATCGCTTCAATCAAATCGCCACCAGCTTGCTTAATGGCAAGTGCCGCGAGTTCCTTGTCGTAAATGCTGCCCTCGGTCATAACGCGATCCGTTGCACCAGCAAGCTGATGAGCAATTTGCTCCACCGAGAGTGCTCGTTGGGATTCTGGCCCCCGTCGCTTTTTATCTTGTAAGCGGTGCGCGGCCTCTATCGCTTTTTGACCCCCTTTTACTGCAACGTACATAATGCTTCCTTCTCTTCTTTCTTTTCTTGCTCTTCTTGCTCTTCTTGCTCTTGCATCACGACTTGGGTAGTACGTGGCAATGCAATGACTTCGTTTTCACACGTGAAGTAAATATCAATGCCGTGAGGAAAGCATCCTCGCCCCGTTTGTATTGCTTCAATGAGTGAGTGACTTAACCCGTTAATTTGTACTTTGGTCTCGCACTTTATTCCAGGGCCGGACAAAATCAGCGTGGTGCCCGTATGAAGACTATCGACTTCAATGATCACTGAGGTGCTTCGGTCGGGGTAACTGTCGTCTCCCATCGCAAAGCCATCGAACTGATTGAATTCGTTCGCCCTTACCAGCGCAAAATCCGCCCGTGATCGCGAATCAGCGACGGGTGAACCGCAATGAAAGCGTAAATTTTCCATCAGTGCTGTGTCGTTTAAGAATGCTTCGCCAAACCAGAGCGGCGTGACATTATCGGCCAGAGTGAGCAGTAGCTGTGTGGCTGCGGGGCTAACCGTGCCAAATTGCAATGTCGACAACAGCTCTACTTTTGTTCCGGGACGAGAAACAGCGTCCATCAATAGCCTAAATGTCTGTTGGGCATCGTGAACTGGGTGATCAAATCCCCTTGTGAGGTAACTCATTCATCCTCTCCTCTTACCATAGTGAAAAAGTCCACCTTGCTTGGTGCTACTTCGCGAGCTTTAAGTTGCTCTTTTTCCTCAATATCAGCCGCTAATGGTTCGATTAATGCTTGATACAGATCATTTTGAAATTCTGTTTGCATTAACGCATCGACAACCGCAGCCACTTCCGCATGGTCCTTATTTCGCCCTGTTAGGTAGCTATAGCCGAGCTCTCCTTGGTCTAACTGCACCACCGTTCTTACTATTGTTACATCGCCCATATTGAACGCATTACCGGTTGATCCCATCTTTGCTCGTACTTGCGCAAGCCCAATTTCTGGCTCTCGTACGAATTGATAGCGTGTGCTGAGTGACAGTTCATCCCAGCGCTGTTTTAATGTTTGATAGTCGCAACGAGCCAACACCGACATCCATCTTTTACGTTGCAGATGTTCTTGTGGATTGTGGGTCGGACGCTCTTGGGTATGCTGCTCTTGTGTCATTTAATGCTCCAAAACAATTTCGACTAAATCAGATCGTGTGTGTGACGATGAAAACTCAACAATCTGTTCGGTTCCTTTAATCACGTTGGTGGTTTTAAACACCATGACTGGCGTTTTCGCTGGCAATTGCAATAAGCGGCAGTCTGTCTTTGTTGGCATTGCTGCCCTTAACCGTGTTGTCCTTCGACTCAACTCAATACCCAGCTTGTCTTTTAAGTAAGCGTGTAGAGAGCCGACTTCGAAGTATTTGACGACAGGCCACCAATTCACGTTTGCTAAATAGTGGTCGATAACGCTCGCTGGCATTCCATCGATTTTTCGTAACGTCCTAAGCTTGATCACCTTAGACTCCGCAGGCAGGTCAAATAAACTGGATATTTTGTCATTCGCTGCCACAAGGCTGCGTTCAATAACCTGACTAGTTGGCAAACTGCCTTGTTCAAGTAAGTTGTCGGTAAAGTGCGCTCCCGAATGCAATGGGTAATCAAACGGTTGGCTCACGACCATGTTTCCCCGCCCTTGTTGACGTTCAATCAGCCCGTTAAACACCAGCTCATCGATCGCTCGCCGAACAGTATGGCGATTTACATCAAAACGTTTCGCCAGCGTTGATTCGGCAGGTAGGTACTCCCCTCCTTGAAAGTAACGGCGTACGTCATTTTCAAGGCGCTTAGCGATATCAAGATAAATTCGCATGTTCGTTCCGTCCTTTTTACGTCGTCATTCTCAATTCAACTCAGTACTTATCTAGACAAGTTACGACAAAATTTTTATATAAACCGCTTACGAATGTACTGTGACGCAAAGTCAATCAGGCTCACGGTGACAATGACGATCAACATGATTGAAGCCGTCTGCTGAAACTGGAAACCTCGGATGGCTTCCCATAGCAGCACTCCAATACCACCAGCACCAACCATTCCAACCACGGTGGCGGAGCGAACATTAGATTCAAGGCGATATAGCGTGAACGAAATCCACAACGGAAGGACTTGAGGCAACACCCCATAAAGGACTTCTTCCACTTTGTTTGCACCTGTTGCACGCACCCCTTCAACCGGGCCTAGGTCGATGGCTTCAACTGCCTCGGAAAACAGCTTTGCCAACACGCCAGTGGTGTGAATAAAGAGCGCAAGAACACCAGCAAACGGGCCAAGCCCCACCGCCACGACAAACAGCATGGCAAAGACCATTTCGTTGATCGCACGCGCCGAATCCATCAATCGTCGCATCGGTTGGTATATCCACCACGGCGCAATATTGTCAGAACAAAGCAAACCGAACGGAATCGAAAGTACGACCGCGAGAATGGTTCCCCATAGTGCTATTTGTATGGTGATGAGTGTTTCTTCTACGTAGAGCTTCCAGTGTGTGAAATCCGGAGGGAAAAAATCCGAGGCCAACTCGACCATGTTTCCAGAGTCCTCAATTAACTGAGCTGGATTCATTTCAGCGCCCTGCCATGACCACGCGAGTATGAGTGCTATCAACAACATCGAAGCAAAGCGCTTCCATTGCGAGAAAGGGTGTATTGGGAGTACTAGAGTTTTACTGCTCATTATGCCGAATCCATCAGACGGTTGTATGTAATCCAGCTCGTTAAAATACGAAGCCCAAGAGAGCTGGCTTGATTTGGTTTACGACTTTGTTTTAGCCGCATTGGTTAAATTTCGTTCGTTGCGCTTCATTCATTGAATCGGTGAACAAGTTGTATAAGCTGAACTAGTTGTAAAAGCTGAGCCGGAAAGCAAAAGCCTTCCAGCTCAACGTATTTCAACGCTTATTCCATCGCTTCAAGCGCACTCATTTGGCGATTTAACGCCGCCAGTGTGCGTTTGGTTTGAGAGAGTTTTTCAACTTGTTTATCCGATAGCTGTGTTTGAGCGCTTAACGCATTTAGCTGCTTATAAAGCGCAAGTTGACGAATTGGCAAAATTTGTAAGTCACTTGATGGTTTGAACGGAGCCCAATCTAGGTCTTTTAGGATCGCCACTTCACGCTCATCACCTGTAGTGCCGTAATCCATGAAGAAGCGGTATACATCGTTCTTAACGGTTTCTGGAAGGTTTTTACGCCATACAATCGGGTCAGACGGAATCAGTGGAGAGGTCCAAATAACCTTGATGTTTTTAAACTTCTCTGGATTAGTACGCTCAAAACGACGCATGTTTTCTGTATTGTTGGTGGCAACGTCCACTTGTTGGTTAGCCACCGCGAATAAATTCACTTCATGGCTTGAATTCAAGGTACGTTTAAAATCAGATGGTTGAATATTGTTCTTCGAGAAAACATAGTAAGACGGAACCAAAAAACCTGATGTTGAGTTTGGATCGCCGTTACCAAAAGCGAGCTCAGAGCGCTTTTCGATCATATCTTCAACGCTGTTGATTGGGCTGTCTTTGTGAGTGACCAATAAACTCCAGTAACCAGGGTTACCTTCAGAATCGACCGTTTGAGCAAAAATTTCACCTCCTGCACGGTCTACCGCCTCCATCGCAGACTTGTTCCCAAACCACGCCACATCAACTTTATCAAAACGCATGCCTTGAATAATGCCCGCGTAATCCGGCGCAAAATAGGCTTTGACTTCCATACCTAGTTTCTTACTCATGTCCTTTAAGAACGGGTCCCATACGGTTTTTAAGTTCTGCTGTGATTCCGTTGAAATAATGCCAAAATTCAATGATTCCATTTTCTCTTCAGCTGAAACCGATGCAGTCATCGTTGCGGCAAGCAGACCAACGCCACAGGCAATCGTTTTTAGTACTCGTAACATCTTCAATGTCCTTTGTGTGTTAACTAATAAGAGGGGTTGACGGGTTATTGATCGAAATAGGTGATGTTTGGTCTCCTACCTCGACAGTGACTTCTGGTTTGTAACAGTAGAGTGCGTCCAATGCTTGTTTATCAATATTGGCGCTTTCTCCTTGGTAGAAAATCCTTCCTTCCCGCAGGGCGATAACGTGCTTGCAGTATTTGAGGGCATGTTCCACCTGATGTAGAGTTACAACAACAGGAATGCCCTCTTTTTGATTGATGTCGCTAAGCAGTTCCATCACAATCCGTGATGACTCGGGATCAAGAGAGGCGATAGGTTCATCAGCAAAAATAATCTTTGCTTTTTGCATCAATGCTCTGGCAATGGCGACACGTTGCTGTTGACCGCCAGACAGAGTTGATACACGCTGAGACGCATAATCTTTCATCCCCACACGCTCTAATGCGGCCATCGCCTCTTGTTTTTGTAACTCAGTAAAGTTGCCAGTGAGGGTTCGCCATAGCGGCGTACTGCTCATTGCGCCAATCAAAACATTTGTCATCACGGACAATCGATTGACCAGATTGAATTGCTGAAAAATGTAGCCCGCTTGAGCTCGGCATTGTCGGACTTGAGAAGTGGCACGACCTTTGGCTTGGACGGTTTCGCCAAGCACTCGAACTTCACAAACATCGTTTTTGTCGCTGTAGACAAGCCCACTTAAATGCCGAAGTAAGGTTGATTTTCCTGATCCTGACGGACCAAGGAGCGCGGTCATTTCTCGATAGTTAATACTAAAATTTACCGCATCGAGTGCTTTGTTGTTTCCAAAGGTTTTCGTTAAACCTGTAACTTCGATAATGCTGTCCATAATTCAGGGCACCTATGTGTTTAGTGTCCCTATCGTGTCGTTTGTATGTGTCGTTTTTATAAACAAAATATTTCAAGACGTTGACAGCGTTATCGCAGTGGAAAGAGGTATAAACAGGGCAATGCCTATGGCGACTGTGTTAGAAGCGATTATCTAGACAAGCCTGTTCACTTATCTAGATAACCTCGTCATGAAAGGTTCATATAAATGGCGATGATAATGCGAAAAAAAGGGCGCCACCGTTTGGTGTCGCCCTGACAAATGAAGAATATTGTATTGTGGCTTGTATATTTATGGCTTGAAGAGCTGCGCTTTATCTATTCAAGCTTTTCAATTTATGCTTTTCAATTAACGTTCAGTCAGCTCACGCTTTTTTGACGTATTTCGCGGTCACCAACATCTCTCCCACACCGTCCACTTTGCAATCGAGTTGATGATCCTTGCCTTCGATGATTCGCTTGATTATCGCTTTCGTTCCGATCTTAAGGTTCAAAGAACTGCCTTTCACTTTTAAATCTTTAACCAGAGTGACCTTGTCGCCTTGCTCTAACGGTTTGCCATTCAAATCGCAGACGGTAAAAACGTCTTCCGTTTCGTTGGGATTCCATTCGTAAGCGCATTCCGGACAAATTAGATTCGCTCGGTCTTGGTAAACGAATTCAGATTGGCAATTAGGGCAAGCAGGAAATGACATAAGATGATAACTTCTGTTAATAAATTTCTGTCAATGATAATCGTTCTTTGCTGCTTGATCGAGAGCAATCTAAACGTGTAACTTACCACAGCAATAGCCAGTTCCTATTAAACCAATAGGTATAATCAACGGTTGAGCTATTTATTATTTCCTCGCATTTGCGTATCTTACTGAGAATTACGTTAATACGACGCCACAATAAAAAGAATAGAGAATCCTATGTCTAGCATTACTACTCGTTGCCCATCATGTTCTGGGCTCAATAAAATCCCGACTGACCGTATTTCAGAAAGTCCTAAATGTGGTAAATGTCAGGCGCTCTTATTAGATGGTGCACCTATTGAAGGAACGTCATCAAACATAGACGCGTTACTTCAAAGCGACCAACCCGTAGTGATTGATTTTTGGGCACCCTGGTGCAACCCATGTGTTGGCTTTTCACCCGTGTTCGAGCAATCAGCAGCAGACAAAAAGGGGCAAGTACGCCACATTAAAATCAATACTGAAGATCAGCAAGAGCTCGCAGCAAAATACCGAATTCGTAGTATACCAACTATCATGGTGTTCAAAGGCGGTAAGCAGGTCGATATGATCAATGGCGCCTTGCCTAAGAGTCAGTTCGATCAGTGGCTTAGCCAAGCTGTTTCCAAATAGAAGCTCTGTACATAGAAGCTTTACACATAGAAGCTCTACACATCGTAGATTGAGGATGAATTTCTCAATCAGGCCAAATAGAAGTAGATAAAGCGAGTCTAAAATCAGAGACTCGCTTAGTTTTTAGTGACGATTATTATCTACGTTCTAATAACGCTATGTTACTAAGTCGGACAATCAGACACCTAATTACTATTTCAATTTGTACTTAATATCATTATCTCTATTTTCCCATATAGGAACATTTAAAGTAGAAAGCTTCATCGAGTTAATTTCCTGTTTGCTACTCGTAGTGACACTTATACCCCACTCCTCAAAGAACTCGACCAGATTGAACCCACTTGCTTTACTTGACTCAATAACAAATCTTTGAATTTTCTTGTCATTAGAAATAGAAGAAGAGTACATACTATTTTCACGGTAATTAAATCCTAACTGTTGGTAGAACTCTTCTCCAAACGCTAGGTCTAACTGCCAAAACATACCCAATTTTCCCCAGACATTTAATGAATCGAAATCTTTAACGGGTTTGTTTAAATAAGGAAATATCACATCATCCCAAGTGCCTTTTGTTTCTAGTCTTGGCTCAATATTGAACTTACGATTTATATATAAGGAAGTTAAGTTAACCGTTACTTCATTCATTCCTGACCAAGTAAATGGTTGAATTTGCATATGATGTCCAAGCTCATGCCATGGCCCCCAGTCTCCCACTTTGCTGTCCTCTACAACGAAAATGTTTTTCAAACCCTTATCTGAGCAGGCCATTAGCCTCCATGCCGACGCATTCATCGCTCCTGAACATTTATCATTGTTAATAGTGCCTTCAGGTTCTAAGCCATCAACAAAATGAAATTTGTGGGCTATTTTTCTATGTGGGCTGTTTTGATCATCGGATGTAATGCCGTATTGTTCTTGCGCCCATTGTATAGCATCATCCCAACCAGATATTAGCCGTTCAGGGCCACTATCCTCTATATATTCTAGTGCCGGGTATTTTTTTGCCGTTATAATTATGTTATCTCCAACTAACTCAACATAGGGAATATCACTGTAGTCATTCAACATTTCTTTCCAGTCATTTAGATTATTTTCATTCAACTTAAATCGCGGAAAAGGTTGGCCCCCAGAGATTAAATCAACGTTGACATTGCTGTTGTTTATTTTAGCGTCATTATATATATAGAGTATTCCACTTTTATTAATTTCTATTTCATTGGATCCTTTTGCTAAGCGGTGTTTTTCTGCATGTTTGAATTTATATGTTCTATCATCCGGAAGAGAGATGAACAATTGCGGAAGCTCAGATAACGCAGCGCCATCAATGCTAAGATTCACATCCAGAGTTTCACCCTTGTTGACCCAAAACCCCGTTGATTGTAATGGTGTCGGTGCATGACGACGTCGTTGGTCAGATTGTAGATAGCTTGATTTACCGGGTTGTTCTACCGAAAAACTGCGCGGCATGAGCTCAGCGCCAGAAGCGATGGAGACAACAATATTATCAGTGTCAACAAGTTCTCCATCGCTCACCGTTAACTTAAACATATAGTCACTATCATCATGAGTGCCTGATGGAAAATGGACATTGGTATATTTTGATTGTGGATCAGTGATTTCAGCTTGTGGCCCAGAAATTTGTTCCCAATGATATTCAAGCTTATCACTGTCAACATCGCTCGATAATGAACCATCGAGTCGAACTTCTGCTGGCAGAGCGTCGATTTGAATGTCTTTTCCTGCGATCGCATTTGGGCGTTGATTCTTTGCTGCTAGGCCCGTAATCGAGATATTGTCGAACGCTTGAGCTTTCCCATCATTAACCGTTAGCTGAAACGTATATTGTGCATCTTCAGTTAACCGTGGTAACTGAAAGCTGGCTATCTCTTTTTGGCTATTACTAATGTCAACACTTGGCCCTGAAACTTGTCGCCATCGGTAGGTTAAGCGGTCGCCGTCTTCATCAAAAGAATCCGAACCGTCGAGAGCAACGGCCTGACTTGGTGAAAGAACTGTTATATCAGGCCCTAATTCAATTCTTGGCGCGCGATTAGCCTGTCCTGAGGTACACTCCGAGGAGTCAGGAATCGGTAACCAAGGATCATTCCCCCATCCAGACTGGCTTGATGATGTTGGGCCATTAGGATTGGGCTCGCTGTTTGAGCCTGCCCACCACTTTGATTTATAGAGCATTTGTTCATGGCATACTTCTACACCGCCGGAATAGCTTTTCCTTTCCCATTTTTCAGCAGCTAAAGCCAATGACGAACATGTACTGGATATCAATATGCAAATTGGTAAAATTTTGTTCGTTTTAGTCACTCTGTTTTTCCCTTTGTTTACTTTAAATGGAGAAAGCATAGAGTGAAAAATATGTCATGTGTATGAAACGCTGTGTTACGTCGCCGCTACTGCAAAGCATAGATTATCGTAAAATTTCTTTTGTCGATTCAGTTATAAACAACCACTTTTTATTTCTATTAGCCTCAGTAAGAGATATCCAGATTGCTAAGCTTTCCTCGCAGTGGTCTAATAGTCATAAGCTAATGACCCATCTGGTAAAACCAACATGCAACAAGAGCAACAACCTACCTTCTTCTTTTTCGACTACGCAATCATCAATCTAATGCATTGATTTAGTTATACAAATGGCACCATACCAACAACTTAAGACGCAATTTAGACACATACTTTTCGCATCATCTCATCAGTTCAACCTACCGAATAACTTGCTAGATTAATAATTTGAAACTACACTGTATAAAAAAACAGTAGGCACGCACGACCAAAGCTACTGTTAAGTGTATGCAACAAGACTCTTTATAGTTAAAATTCTGATTTACAACGTCAAAATAAGAATTACAACTATGAATTTTTATGCTCTAAGGGTTTCACTCGTTGCTGGAGACCCTCAACTGTTTATTGATGAAAATATGTCTAAAGATATCTTTTCATTTGAAGATGCTCTTCTACATTCAGTTGAGAACCCACCGCAAAATGAACATGGTGAGACAATTTTCTCTATAATGATACAAGTGCAGGGCCGAGAAGAAGGTGTAATGGCTGGTATAGTTTCCAGGGCTAAAGCATTACATGGGCACGACAAAGAATTTAATGAATATAGTGTTGATGATTTTCCGCCTATGGTTTGGTTTTGGGATAGGCAACAGCAAGTAATATTAGTAGAGAAAAAAACTAGCGTCTTTTCAACACCCACAGCTGCTTGTAAGGCATTTAAAAAACTAGCTAATAATATGGAATTAGCAGAGATTGGGCTCCGAGCCGAAATTGAACCAGTACTTAATCAAAGTGACCATAGTTTTTGGGAAGAGTATGACCGATTCGAGCTAGTTGAGTCAGTTTCATTTGAATTGATGCCACCTAATTTATTCGGTGAAACTGAAAAAGAAATGAAAAAAGCGCTTAAAGATACAGCGGCAAATACAAATGCTAACAAGGTTACAACGACTTTTGAGAACAAAGACAAACAGTTAAACCTTAAAAGTGAAGGCTGGCTCAACAATATGGTCAATTGGTGCAGAAAAGGTGGTGGGCATTGGTTAATGAAAGGCCGTTTAATGGGTCACAAAAAGCAGTTAACTAGCGTGAAAAGTGAAAAGACAGCCAAAATAGTTGTTATGGAAGGAAAAGGCGTTACTGAAGTGACACTCTCTGGTTATGGACCTAGCGATGTTAAAGAAATTCTTGATCTATATAGACCAAAATTCCAATACGAAGATGTAATTGAAGATCAAACTAATGATTAAAACTATATTTATACTAGCCGTAATATTTGGAGTCTGTTTGGGGTTCTCAACTGATAACAAAGATGCGTACACACTTATAGAATCTGCTACTCCAGGTATCCTTGGTGCGATTTTAGGTGGGATTACAGCTGGTATATCTATAATCTTCAGTGTCCTTCTCACTACTGCTTCATCACCTAACTCTAAGGTAAATCTAAGTGCATTCACTGGTTTTCTTGCAAGCCTGAAGAAGGACATACTTCTTCTTCTTATGTGTTTAGTCTTATCATTATTGCTTCCATACCTAAGGGTAACCGGTATTCCGTTACTCAATTACCCTATTCATGAACTTCTTCCAACTAGGGATACATTCTACACAGCGGTTGAATTAACAATTATTATGTTATCTATTGCTCTAATTGTTGAAGTGTTTAATGTGATTTTTACGCTTTTCTCTCATTTTTCAACTTTACTCAACCAGGACGACTCAGAGAACGTATCCTAATAGAGCAAACCCAAGCTCACACTACATTCTTATTGCTTTTAATCAAATAGTTACACCGTTATTAATCACCCAAATAAGACATGCAATTACTACAAGTTGGAGAGTTCCCTACTTTCTTTGGCTTCGCTCTTACACTGCACTTGGGGCACAAAACAGTACTACCAAACGACTTCTTTGATTCTGGTGTTGCATGGGAAAATGTAGACTGTTCTCTGCGATTGGCATATGAATTTCTTCCTCTGCTAGAAGACGACCTTGATGACGTTGACGGTATGCGAAAAGGGTCAAACGCCGGTGACGTTCTCATGTTCTCTTGCGCTAATTCTACTATCCTTGCGATTCTAGCCGCCTCATCTTTTTGCTCGTCTTCCTCTTTTTTCTTGAGCCGGTCTGTTTCCGCTTCCATTTCTATTTGTTCTTGCTCAATCCGAGCCAGCTCTACTTCAATTGCTTGGTGTACTTGCTCGTCTATCTCAGTTGTATCTACGGCGTATATCTTTTTACTCTCAATATCAAAAGTGAGTTCAGAAAACTCAACTAAACACGAGTTCCACTCATACCCAACACCTAGGTCATCTTGCATGTATGGCACTTGATAGTGGCAAGTTAGATATAGTTGCTCTTCTTTTTCAGATTTTTGTTTAGCTTCATCATCAAGAACAAATATATTGGCTTTGTTGCATAACCTATATCTAGCGTAGTGAACTGTTTAGGGTCAAATGGCAAGAATACCCAAACGATGTAGGTATCGTTATCTCGGTAAAAGTTTTCACGCTGAATGATCACATCTAGAAAAGTCGTGTTTACTTGAAGCTCAAAGACTACATCTTTTCTGCCCTCTTTAAACACTGAACTAATATCGGGACGTCGCCACTTTTTAGCTACACCAACACTATTCTTCTCGCGAAATGTCGGCTCTATGCTAACTTCGTCATCAAATAGCCTATCAGCAATCAGATAGTCAGCTAATAGCTGTTTATTCTCCTTATGAGCCCGACCTTCCTTTTGGCCATTAAATTGCATGGCTCGTATTTCTTCCTGTGTGAAAATCGATGTTGTTTTTATTGGGCAGTCTTCAGAATTCTTCGGGTGGGCAAAAAATGTTGTTCGATCAGATGTTGCTCTTAGTACGACAGGCTGAAAACAGACATTGCACAAAGCGACGGGATTCGTTTTTCTATTCTCCTCAAGCTCTCGACGAAATTCGAAGTACTTCTTATCCCTACATGTATCCAAGAACTCGTTTGCATCAAGTACTTTGTCTTCATCTGGAATAAACACAGAAGTCATATTTCGAACTGACATATCAATACCCCACCAATTTCATATCCTAACTTTAAATGTTATACACCGTTACGCATAACGTTTAAATGACATAGCATAATTTTTAGACGCTACGCTCACTTGGTGGTTGTGACTATAGGGGTCGAAAAATTTTTATTTCACGAGGGTGAGCCGCGTTTGCTCTTCAAGCGATCGAGAAAGAACCTATTTACCTGATTTTAAGAGTGTTACTCTTTACCAGACTACTGGAGGAACATAAATGGAATCAAAAGAAGTCGAATATCAAAATGAGCTACAAGAACTAAGAGAAATACTAGGCACCGACACGCAGCACATTCCACGCATCAATAGCTTGATAAAAATAGGCTCAAGTATCGCAGGGTTGATGGATCCAACAGGTACTGGGTTAGCTATCACTGTGTCATCTATTCTGAGCCAGCTCATTGACTCAATTAAAGAGGAAAAAGATCAAATTGATGATGAAGATATTGCAAATAGAATCGTTCATCTTATCAACATTAAGCACCAAGAGATTAGTAAATTACAAGATAAAGTATTACCATTAATACCGCAAACATGCCTAGTCGCTAACGTTGACCATTGGATTAAACTCGAGAAGCAGACTAGAGGCGTCTCTTCTATAACCGACAATGGTATAGGGTCATTCGATATTAACTTTTCTACTACGCTCGCTAATCCCTACGATTACTTCGTTCACATTAATATCCCAACTGAACATATTAACTTGACTAGCACCAGTCTCTCAGTAAACCTAGCTAACGATATACCTCGAGGCACCGTGCTAAAAATGTATCTAGCGAAGATGTCAGATAAAGCATGGTAGCGTTACTCACTCTGCCTAAGTACTGAATAACGAAACTCCCCCCCCCTACGAGCGGCTATAACAAGAACGTTTGAGATAGCCTTTCGTGACAAGCCCTTTCAGTAACACACTGATGAAGATAAGAAACAACTCGCATAAAGTCACATCTCTAGAACTAGAACGTTGAAATACGTCCTTTGGGAACATATCCTGCCCTATCGAAATCTTCACAACTTATTGATTTTATAATCTTTAGACTTTTTAAAGGATGTTTATATGAAAGGATGTATCAAAGTGAAGGGACACCCTCTACTACTTAGTTTGATGGCACTTGTCCCATTGCCTTCAGTGGCTGCAAGTGGAATTGTTGAATACGGATGCTTTAAGGGTGAAAATGGGATGAAGTCCATAGAAATAGTCGTTGATTATGACAAAAATAACGTTAATTTCAAATCAATATGGATTGGAGGGTTCAAGAAATCTTGGTCTGCTGAATTAGATCATGCAGGCCCCGATACTAACGCACAAAAAAATCTACAAAAAAAATCCATTACTATTAGAACAACTGCACATAAAGAAGCATACAGTAAGGATCCACTTTACTTGGCGGACAAAAAGTCTGTTATGACAATTAGGCTCTTCAACGGAACAGGCTCTATTAGCAATGCTTGGCTTGAATCAGATAACAATCAGTTAATCTATGCTAACCTCTTTAATCTCAGCTTCTGTACTCGAACTTCCATCTAACCTATAGTACTCAAACTCGACACCGCCAAACTTCCTTACGCTGCTTCTTCTCGTCAAGTGGCAGCGCTTGACTAACTCTTTTAGTAAAGTACTCGCAAAGCTAGACGACAAATCACACCTATAAGCAATTTGGATTGCAGTTGTCTTTTCACCATTCTTGATCGCATTCAAAATTCTCAGCTGAGTTTTACTCAATTTAACTCTCGCTACCTGATGAGGAACAATTCGCGCTGCGGTTATAAGAGACTCATTTATTGGCTCGTTTGGGTATAAAAACGCCATCTCATTATACTCCTCTCTAATATTCATTGAGATCATGCTTTAGGATCTGATTTGAAAGATCTTTTTGATGGAAAACAGAAGTGATGGCGGCAGGCGCTCGGCAGGTGTGCCAGCAGTTTTTTAGCCAATTATGGTAGGAAATCAGCGCTTCTTTCTTCTGAAGCTCCACTGTTGAATGGATATAAACGACATCGAGCTTATCTTTAGCGTGATTAAGTAGAGACTCCGAAACCAAGTAATCAATCCCCAAATCTGCCCATACAGTCCGAGCCAGTTTACGAAGATCATGCGCGGCCCACTTCCCTTTGCTTACTTCACGAACTAACTCACTCGCCTTAGTATTGTGGATGGGCCTCTTATCTCGCTTAGTTAGAGGAAATACATTGTTTCCCTTGTAATGATGCCTCAACAACCACTACTTGTATGATTGCAAATACTCAACCATCTGATACCGTTAACGATTTTTGAGGCAAAACAATACCTTTCAAATTTTCTAAGATGGGGGTTGGCGGAAATGTTAGATAGCTGTAGTTAGTATCAGCTTAATCCATAGATAAAACCATCATTTTCTATGATAATTAGTTAGTTATGCATCTCCACTCTAATCTTTATAAATGCTTATATTATCAACAGAGATAAAATATACATTACACTTTATCTCTATTGATATTTTGAAGGTGGTACTTATCAGTTTCTCTTCCTACAGGTAATCTCTCTGATTCGATGATTTCTTTGATTTTATTTATTTCAACTGAGCTAAACCATTCGCCTTCATATGCCGCTAGTTTTTTTTCAAGCTCTTGTAGACGAGTAACTATTAGAAGCGGATCACCGGTATCCCAACTCAGTGGCTCTTTTGTACGAGTGAAGACGACGGTGTTAACAAATAGCGCATTATCAAGATTGAGTAATCTGTCCAAAGCTGCAATATGTGTTTCATTTTGCCATGTAGGACTATAGAAACGGTTGGTTGTTTCCCCTAGATGTTGAACCCACTGCATTTCATCGAGCTTAGCTGAAATCGTTCCGCCAAAGTTTTTTGTCTCTATGACAAATACACCTGCTTTTGTGATTAGAATATGATCTATCTGCGCTGTTCTGTTTTTGTAATGAATAGTAACATTGGACAAAAATTGGCTATCCGTATTCTTACATAATTTACTTAGCTTTTTATTTACCTTGGCTTCACCTTGCTTGCCTTTAAATTTATTCGTCGATGTATAGACACCACCGATAATCAAAGCGGCAAACAATATCAAAGCAACGGGCCAAAACCCTGTTTCAATAAGAGCAACAATTGCCCAGATAGACATAACAATAATACCTAGAAAGACCAGGCCCAAAGCAAATTCTAGTAGCTTAATAGCCCAACCCAAAATACAAAGGGCTAGTAAACCAAGTAATACAATTGATAAAAATGTTTCCATGATGAAAACTTCCTTGTTTGTTGCTATACGTCCGTTACAAGTGTAATTATTATTTCCGCCCCAAATATCGATTAAGTTCTTTAACTAAATAAATAGCTTCTTCTCTATCTAGATATGGCACTTTTATTGTGCGAGCCCAAAAGAAGCTTTTCCCAGTTTTCAAACTGACTTCTGAAAAAGGCATTGCTGGCAGTTTGTCATCTCTTCTGCTAGGTACTGGGGTTAAAAATTCAACATCTCTGTATAACGTATCTACATCAGGTGCCTTTACGTCACTTTTCACTTTAGCAGCAGCAATCAAACCACACTGTGTATGTGAAAAGAACACGATGTCTCCTATATGAACATGATGAACAAAACGTTTGGCATCGCCATATGCCTCGAGGCGGCAGTTATCCATCATCGACCAAATAGAATTCTCATCCCAACTGCGGTTTGTATCAAATAATACTCCCTTCACTTCACCTGGGTTTTTATGTTGATCGTAAGGGAACGCAAAAAATTCGAAATATTTGGAACCTCCTAACTCATAAACTCGATACGGTAAGAAATCAATTGATACGCCATTTCTCTTCCAATAATCGACAGAGGTTACTAGTGACGCATCCGCAGCACTTCCGATAACTAATAATTTTTGTTTGTTGTTAATTTCTCTAGGCTCTAGAGCATGCTCTAAACTAAATGCGTCTTTATGAGCATCAACTAGTGGTACTTCACTCTTACTATATTCCTTGAATTTTTTTTCTAGCTGTTGATAGCTCCACTGCCCCGCATCTTCAGCATATCGTAGGACTTGTTGAACAGCACCTTTACCTGCTGAAGCTCGTTTCAATTCAAAGATTACTAATTCACCACTTTCATTTAACGCATATATATCAGCTTCGGGTTGCCAAGATCTTTCTTGAAATATAGGCATCAACCTAAAGTCTTCAAACAACACATCTAAAATGCTGCTTGCAATTAGGTTTTCTAAATCCTTCTCTAACTTCCCAAAACTAGAGAAATCTTTAAATTCTACTGGTTCAAGCTTTTCAAATACATCATCTTGTTCTTCGATCTTATATAACATTTTATAATTCCATTTGGGTCAAATTATTGAGTAGTTTCCCTAATTTTTGCAGAACGTTCGAGAACAAAAAGTTGGTTGAGTAGCAAAAACTCTCGGATATCATCAAGAATATTATGCTCCGGCTCTTTGTGAGCTCTGTGGTTACGAAATGCCATAAATGTACTAGAAAAGAGTGACGCTCTGCCTTTTGATTCCCCGCCGTCCAAATCAGCCCAGAAAAATGGTGATTCATCTCCTAGAAATGCTTTTGAAAATAACTTTGACCCTGTCTCTTTTTTTAGACCTGATTTCTCGCGAATAATCCGTTCCAACAATCTATATCCAGACATTAGGGCATTGTCGGGGTTTGTTTTAAACTCTAAAACCAAGTCATATAACCTCTGGTCTATGAGTGCTAATGGTAACTCTCGTGGGAAGTACCTAAATATTAGATGAGATAAAGGTTGCCTGTTGTCAATATAATCGTACCAACGGTTTGGTCTTATCGGCCTTTCATTATTTATCCAATCAAGGTCTTTTTCTAGTAGGCATGAATCGTCGAGTCGATCGACAAGTTTAGAAGACACTGAATATTCGTTTATCTCCTCGGTGTGAAGTTGCAATAGAGATAAAACACTGGAAAATGCATTAGGGCCTTCACCCGGGTAACCTGATGCAAACCCAGTTTTTATAGCTATAACTATGTCAGTGTCAACATTGAGTAATAGGGCATGAGAGTTACTATGCTCACCCTCAACAGTCAGTATCTTCACCTCATTTATAGTTCTTCCAAAATGCAGAATCTCAACTACCGCATCTATGCAGTGACACGAAATCCCTGCCATTCCTCTGTACTCTATTCCAGCAAACCTACCCATCATCACCTCCACCAATTAGTTCATTTACTCCTCCTTGAACTCTAGAAAGTTAAGAAGAATGTACTCCATCAATCAATATGCCATTTTTTACATATACAAAAAGTGATGTAGTTTGCTAATTGATTGATTTAATTATCTAACTACCAATTGGGAATGCTAGCTCTTTCTTAACTTGCTCAAACAATGCCTCAGAAAAAGTCTCATACGCTTCTTTTTGATCGGCTAGCCAATCATGCTTATTGTAAACTCCCATTACTCCCATTACTCCCATTACTCACATTACTCCCGTTAATTCATGCCCTAACATCTTTTCTGTCACATGGGGCATTGCTTTAAGCTCTGAACATATCGTTGAAATGCTGCGTCTGAAATCGTGCATTCGCCAATGCGTAAGCGTCATTGAATCACGTAGACGCCTGATATAACAATTAGCTGCAGATATGCTGAGTCGTTTGTGCAGAGATGCACCAGGGAAAAGGTAGTCATCGTAAATATTCATCAACCGTTCTAGCATTGGTTTAATGTGTTTAGGGATAGGCCTACGAATGGTGTTTCCCATTTTTGGCTCAGTTCAGGAGGTACGGTCCAGACATCATTGACCATATCAAAGTGAGCACGCCTTGATAAACGTAGCTCAGATAATCGGTTACCCCATAACATTGTCATGAGATGAAGGTTCTTGGTTGATGTGCCCGCTTTACTACGTTCTATCTCAATCCAGACTTTTGCTAACTCGGGTAACGTGAGTACTCTGTCCCCGCTTTCGATGGTTCTCCTACATCTTGCTGTTTGAGTTTTTCAAGGTGGGCGCCGTCTATTATGAATTTTGATTTACAGAAGTTAAGGCAGGCTCTCATTTTGGAAAATGCTGAGTTAGCAGTTTTAGGGTTCTTCTTGGCTATTCCATCAAACCACTGCATCCACTCGCGGGCTGATTTACATTAGGGAATGCATTATAGAAGTAGTTTTTGGCGACTGATTCATACAACACTCTAGTCCCGAGCTTTTGATGAGCGACTATGTTCTCAAACCAGAAATCGAGGCACTCTTTGAGAGTGACGAAATCTGTCTCGCCTGAGATGGCGATCTCTGGATTTCGTCCTTCTTCTTTAAGCTCCAACATCCTTTTGTGGATTTGCCTTGCATTCTTTAGGCTGATTATCGGATACTTGCCTAGACGAATGCGTTTGTTTATTCCGTTGTGACGGCACCGGGACTGGAATGTGATGTTTGCTTTGGGCGATATCTTTGCAATTAGCCCCTCACCATCCTTTAATTCTGCCGCTCCAGCGTACTCGCTAAGTTTAGCGATGGCCTTTAGTTGTTTGTCGGTTATGCTCAATTTTCTTCCCTAAAAATTTGGACACAGCGCTTACTAAAAATAGACACATATATGGACGCAAGTGCAAATGTGAACGACGAAAAAACACTAAAACTGAATAGAAAATATAGCACAAAATACGCACTTAAGCGATTGATTCTAAAGGGCTGCTTTGAAGAATTCTAACCATAATGAAAACAATATGAATAACAACGATCAACCTACCTTCTTCTTTTTCGATTACGAAACCTGGGGCACGAGTCCAGCTAAAGACAGACCGAGTCAGTTTGCGGGTGTGCGTACCGACGAAGATTTCAATATTATTGGCGAGCCTCTTGTTATTTATTGTCAACCTCCTGCTGATTATTTGCCTTCTCCTGAAGCGGCGTTGATTACTCGAATCACCCCTCAAAAAGCCCTTGCGCAAGGTTTGCCTGAACCCGAGTTCATTGCCAAGATCCATGACGAGCTCTCAAAACCAAAAACCACGAGCCTGGGTTACAACAGTATTCGTTTTGATGATGAAGTGACCCGCTATACCTGTTACCGAAACTTCATCGACCCCTACGCTTGGAGCTGGCAAAACGGTAACTCTCGTTGGGATTTACTTGATGTTATGCGCGCCTGTCATGCTCTTCGCCCAGAAGGGGTTAAATGGCCTGAAAATGAAGAGGGTTATACCAGTTTTAAGCTCGAGCACCTTTCCGTAGCCAATGGGATTGAGCACGAAAATGCGCACGATGCGATGGCAGACGTAATCGCTACGATTGAAATGGCGAAAAAGCTAAAAGCAGCGCAGCCAAAACTGTTCAATTACTTCTTGAGCATGCGTCATAAACGAAAACTGAACGAGTTGATTGATATCGTGAGCATGACACCATTAATGCATGTTTCCGGTATGTTTGGACGCGATTGCAATTATACCAGCTGGATTGTGCCTGTTGCATGGCACCCAACCAACCAAAATGCTGCAATCGTTGTGGATTTGGCAAAAGATCCTGCTCCCTTATTAGAGTTGGACGCTGATGAACTTCGTACTCGTTTATATACCAAACGCAGTGAACTCGCAGAAGATGAGCTTCCCGTTCCTATTAAGCTCGTTCATATCAACAAGTGTCCTATTCTCGCGCCAGCCAAAACCTTGACGGCAGAAAATGCCGAAGCCATCGGTATTAATAGAAAGCAATGCTTGGATAATCTGGCACGACTTCGTAGCCACCCTGAGATCAGAGAAAAACTCATTAGTTTGTACAGTGCGGACCGCGAGTATCCAGCCAGCGAAGATGTCGACACTAAACTCTATGACGGTTTTTTCTCTCCCGCAGATAAGTCAGCAATGGACATTATTCGCGCCACTGACCCAGCCAATTTAGCCGCTTTGGACATTCGCTTTAACGATGAGCGCATTGAACCTCTTCTTTTCCGCTATAGAGCGAGACATTACCCATTGTCTTTAGATGAGCAAGAGCAAGTTAAATGGGCGAATCATTGCAGAGATTATTTTGAACAAAGGCTCGAAGGTTACATGTTGAATCTTGAAAACCTGGTCCACGAACATGAAAGTGATGAAAAGAAAATGGCCATTTTGAAAGCGGTGTATCAGTATGTTGAAAAAATAGCGTCTTAATCTGCTATAGATAACGCGCTTAGACATACTGTATTAAAAGGATTAAATCTCGATTGGATGCACGGTTTTATTGGTAAACATGTAATAAGGTAACGCACGCTCAATGGCTATGAAATTGGCAAAATATTTGGTGTCCATGCTTCTCATTTTAGTGAGTTTATTGATTGGTAACACCCTACAATCACTATTAAACACCGCCATCCCCGGCAGTATTTTTGGTATGTTGATACTATTTGCACTGCTCGCGAGTGGCCTTGTTTCTTCGGAATGGGTTAAATCGAGTGCCACACTCTTGATTCGATACATGATTTTACTGTTTGTGCCGATTAGCGTCGGCCTCATGCTTCATTTCGATACACTGATTGAAAACGCGTTGCCTATATTGGCCTCTACTGTTGGGGCAACGTTCATTGTTCTTGTCGTACTGGGCTACTTTTTGGATCGCCTGTTAAAGAAGGGGAACAAGTGATGTGGCTACTGGTGACCGTCGTCGTTTTCCTATTTTCACGTTGGGTCAGTCAAAAAGTAAATAACCCATTATTTAATCCATTGGTTATCAGCATTAGCATTTTGATTCCGATGTTAATTTGGTTAAAAGTGCCTTACGAACAGTATTATGCAGAGAACCGTTGGATAAATTATTTGTTACAGCCCGCCGTCGTTGCACTGGCTTATCCACTATACGAACAATTGCCACAAATACGGGCAAACTGGCGCATTATCATGCTGGCGTGCGGTGTCGGCAGTGTGCTTTCTATGTTTACCTCGACCATCATTGCCGTATTCATGCAGACAGAACTAACCTTGATTGCCAGTTTCTTGGGGAAATCGGTTACAACGCCTATTGCTATGGAGGTTTCGAGCAGCCTTGGAGGCGAACCCGCCATGGCGGCAATTTTCGTACTGCTGGTTGGATTGTTTGGTGCGATTCTCGCTTACCCTATTTATAACCTCCTAAACATCACCCACTCTATCGCTAAGGGGTTGACCATGGGCACGGTTTCTCATGCGTTAGGAACCGCAACCTGTGCAGAAAAAGATCCTAAAGATGCGGCGTTCAGTTCTTTAGCCTTGGTCGTGTGCGGTGTGATCACCTCGATTCTCGCTCCATCGTTTTTCTCATTGGCCGTGTGGTTGCTCATGTAGAGCAGCTCACTGAACCGGCTCCTTTACTCATGTTTGTTTACATAAAAAGGCGGAAAAACGGGAAATTCATTCTAAAAAACGTGCTGAGTCACTCATTTGGTGTAATGTAATTCCTATTACATTTATTAATGTGATCTATACCTCTGTTTATTATTTATCGTTCCCTAGAATGAATATCAATACAAAAAAGAGGTCGAACAATGAATACCCAAATGGAACGTGCACTACAAGAAGCCCCTGAATCACTATCTCGCTTTTTATTACCGATTATCCAAGATGATAGCTTTGACGCTACCTTGTCTAAACAGCAATTTGAGCAACTCCTTGAAGTCTCTGGCTTGGCAGACGCCGATTTGCGTGTTGCACTGTTGCCGTTTGCTGCCGCTTATTCCTACGCTCCGCTATCTCACTTTTTTGTCGGTGCCATAGTGAGAGGCCTATCTGGTCGGTTGTATTTTGGTGCGAATGTTGAGATTTCTGGCGTTCAGCTCGGTCAAACTGTCCATGCTGAGCAATCTGCCATCAGCCATGCTTGGATGAAAGGTGAAGAAGGGATTACTGACATTACAATCAACTTCAGCCCATGTGGTCACTGCCGACAATTTATGAATGAACTCTCTACAGCAGATGAGCTTGTTATTCAGCTACCACAAAAAGATCAGAAATCATTGCAAGAATATTTACCTGAGTCATTTGGCCCTGCGGATCTTGGGATTGAAACCAGACTGATGTCTAAAGTCGATCATCTGCTGACGACCGATGATGAAGACGCATTGATCAACGTCGCGATGCAACGATTAAATGCCAGTCACGCACCTTACACTAAGAATCTGAGTGGTGCAGCGCTTCGTCTGGCTAACGGGAAAGTCTATAGCGGTGCATACGCTGAAAATGCGGCGTTCAACCCAAGTTTACCACCGCTTCAAGTTGCGATGATTCAATTGCTGTTAGATGGTGAGTCGATCAACGATATCGCTTCAGCAGCACTGGTCGAAATGTCTGAAGGCACTATCAGTCACCTTGCTGATACTCAAGCAACACTAGAAGCCATCAACCCAGACATTACGGTTTCTTATTTGTCCGTTTGAGCCTTTGCTTGATCAGAGGTTGGCCTAAAGTGGTTAACTTATTCTATAAAAAGGCTTATATACCCAGTATTAAGTAAAGTCTAATAAGTGAAGCATTCATTTTGACCGTGTTTATCTATTTAGCAACGGTTATCAAAACAACTGAAAGGGGCGTTACCCGCCCAGATTCAATCTGGCCTTTAAAGTTTTACCTCTAAGGCCAGAATAGCATTCCCAAGTTTCTCAACAGATATTAACCCTTAATACTCTAAATCAAAGTAACGGCTAATAAGTACTACCACTAAGAGGTACTAAAGTAGAACTGGATTCAAATTAATTCCCCCATCAATATTATATTCGCCACCTGTAATAAACGAAGCATCGTCCGAGGCTAGAAACAGCACGAGTTTGGCGATATCGTCTGGCTGACCAAAACGCTTCAGCGGAATCCGATTTTGTATCGCTGTAGAAAAGTCGTTTAATTGCTCTTCTGGCATTCCGGTTTTACCAAAAATCGGGGTATGTATCGGCCCTGGGTTAACTGAATTCACTCTAATTTTTCTGGGTGCTAACTCAGTCGCCGCTGTGCGTGTATAGGAATTTAACGCAGCTTTGGAAGCTGCATATATAGCGGTATTTGGCATACCGGTATAAGCGTTAATAGATGAAAGGTTTATGATCGAGCCACCATCATTGATAACCGGTAAAAATTTTTCAGTGGTAAACACCGCGCCCTTAAAGTTTATGCCCATTTGCGTATCGAACATTTCTTCACTATTTTGCCCTATTGGAGCCGGGCTAAACACTCCAGCATTCACGAATAAAACATCAATATGAGTAAATTCACGCTTTACTTGCTCAACGAGATTATCAATCGCAGATAAATCACTTACATCTGCAACAATTCCTTTTACCCCTAATTCAAAAGCCGCCGAGGCTACTCTATCAGCCGACCTACCGGTAATGATCACACTCGCCCCTGCCTTCTTAAAATATTTTGCGGTAGCGAAGCCTATACCGCTGTTGCCACCCGTTACTACGGCAACTTTTCCTGTTAAATCATTCATCTCTCGTTCCTTAATATGTTGGATTATTCGCCCTTACTTATGTACCGATCGGTACATAATATTGACAATCTATACCTATCGGTACAAAATATCAAGGGCAATATAATTAAAGATGGACGTATAAATGAAATCAGGCAGAACCCGTAGCTTTGATAAAGAGACCGCACTTGAAAATGCCATGTTGGTTTTTTGGAAAAATGGTTACCCTGGGACGTCGTTAACCGACTTAACTGGGGCAATGGGTATAAACAAGCCCAGTTTATATTCTGCATTTGGTAATAAAGAAAATTTGTTTAATCAATCGCTTGAGCTTTATTTAGAGAAATATGCTCTCGTTCATTCAACTCATCTTGTGGAGGCAAATATCTGTTTACAAGATCGGCTGAAAAACTTCTTAACATCTACAGCTAGGATGTTGACCGATAGTAACCTCCCAAAAGGATGTTTAATTTGTCATAGTACGTCTGAGCTTGCGGGGACCTGCTTACCTGAAAAAAGCGGAACAAAATTACAAGGCATTAACCAACAGACAAGCGACGCTTTTACGGCGTTTTTTGAAAATGAAATAAAAGCGGGTAATCTTGCCGCTGACTGTGACACGAACGCGATGGCTAACTACCTTTTAGCATTGATGTTTGGTTTAGCCATTTCTGCGAGAAATGGTAGCGACTTTCAGTCACTACAAGGAATAATTTGTTTCTCCCTTGGCAACTTTTCCTGATAAAAGAGCTCGTTTTAATCTTTAATTTACGGATACTCACCGAGTTTAGTGCTAAGTCCGCGATTTATCTTATTATTAGTAATTATATAACGGTCATCGAAAACTGATTAACAAGAGAAGAAGTAATGTCGCTGAAAGCAGTAATTCCATACAATGTAATAATGCTCAGCAATTGCTGAGCATTAATTTTATCGCTATGGCGATGACTGTTCCTATTCCGCTGTAGGACTAGGTGAAGATGAGTAGCTAACGCCTATCTAAGATGTGAAAACACCACTTGCTGATCAAGTTCGGATTGGTACTGCGTATAGTCTAACCCTTGCTCAAAGATGTATTGCGTCACCAGCGTTCGAATTGTGCTGATCAACACGTCACTCGCCCAAGGTTTCTCAAAGTAGTGATTTATCCCAGCGACATTGATTGCCTCAATCGTATCCGACTGTGTGGCTTGACCTGTCAACAAGATTTTCTTTGTATGCCTAAAACGTGAATCTAAAGAGACTTCCGTGAGCAGTTCAACGCCGGTTTTTCCTGGCATAACATGATCAGAAATCAACACAGCAACCATTTCACCATCCGCATCTAATTCATCCATCAGCTCCAACACTTCGTCAGCCGATTCGCAATCTTCTATATTTAGCCAATGAGTCAATGGTTCCAAATCTTGAAGTACCGCACTCAACACTTCTCGCTGATCGTCAACGCAAATTAAATTAAGCTTCTCCATGTTCATCCTCGATTGGTAACTTGATTCTAAAAATTGTTTTCTCTCTGTCGCTTTTTACTGCAATACTGCCGGAGTACCCAGCAACAATACGTTTGACTATAGAGAGCCCAAGGCCTAGGCCAAATGATAAGCCGCCTTTTTTTGTCGTAAAATTAGGTTGAAAGATCTTTCTTCGGATCGCAGGTTCTATCTCAGGGCCATTATTGGTCACCGTGACTAAAATCCTATTTTTATGCACCCGAGTATGAATATCGATGGCGGGTTCGTCACACTCTTCCATTGCATCACAGGCGTTTTTAATGATGTTCACCCAGATCTGAACAAGCTCAGTTTGTGACCCTTTGAATGGTGGAAGCTCAGCGGGTCGAATACGCACAGAGACTCTACGTAAATCACTTTGTAATAATGCCACCGCCCGATGAATGGAATCATTCACATCCAGTTCTTCATCTAAATCGATGTCGGTACGACCGAGTTGTTTCACCGATTTTACAATTCCCACGGTGTGTTTTGACGCCAAGCGAAGATCATGTATGTCGCGTCCCATTTGCCAATAACGAATCGCGTCTTTGGGAGACGCTAACCAATGATCATTCACTTCATCGGCTTTCACTGCGCGAGCAAGCTCTCTTGCGATGTCCTTGGGTAAATTGTACTTTTGTTCAAATAGCTTTCCCCTTTTACGAACTTCACTGGAGGGACTCTTTTGACCTTGCATTAAACCCACATCAAAAAACTGGCTCGCTTCCGGATGAATCTCTTCGAGTAACGTTAATAACACAGACTCTAATCGATCAGATGTACTGCTCACAACACCAATCGCGTTGTTAAGCTCGTGCGCTATTCCAGCAGCTAGCTGCCCTAGCGTTGTCATTTGTTCTGCGGTGTGTAACTTTTGTAACGCTTGTTCTTTGGCTAACGCTTCTTCTGTGGCTCTGCGCTGGCGACGTGACAGTTCATTGACAATAACAGGGGTAAATTGAGCCGTTAATGGGCCATAGTTTTCTGGTTCAAAGGCTGGTGTGGTTCTGTCTATCCATGCGAGCTGAGTATCAGATTTAGCCACAACGGTAGACGAGGCGATCCACGTTTCAGAAAAGAAACTGTGTACACCAATAAAGGCCCCTTCCGACGCTGAAAAGACCTTAGTTTGTAGATCGCCACCTTTGGTGAAATAACCCTCTAATTCACCACTAACTACGTAATACAACCTGTCGTTATGCCCGCCCTGCTCTAGAACGACGGTGCCAGCAATTGGGGACAGTTTTCTATCGTTATCACTAAAATAACGACCAATGAGTTGATTGAATTTACTATTAGGCATCGTCCGTAGTTACCCTATATGGCCCACAGAGTGTAAGATCCACACCATAACAAAACTCAATAACACGCCAACTACACCCAGAATCACGCCTACTTTCGCCATTTGATGGGTCTGAACTTGCCCTGTCGCGTGTGCCAATGCATTAGGCGGCGTACTGATGGGTAAAGACATGCCCAGCGAAGCGGCAAAAGTGACAACGAGAATCAAGGTTAACTCGCCACCCAAAGGGGTTAAAGATGCCATTGAAGCGCCCAGAGCAGCCATGATAGGCATAAGCAAGTTGGCCGTTGCTGTATGAGACATAAAGTTAGCCATGACTAAACATAGGGTCGCCGCGCCAAATAATACAACGTATGGTGAGTATTCGTCGAACGGGATACTGTGCACCATCAATCTTGCGAGGCCCGTTTTATCTAACGCCAGACCTAACGCGATACCACCAGAAACAAGCCACAGAACATCCCACGAGATCTTTTTCAAATCTTCTTTGTTGATAATGCCGGTCAGTGAGAAAATAGCGACCGGGATAAGAGCCACAGTGTAGGAATTCATGCCGTGAGATGACCCCATCAGCCACAATATGATCGTTGATGCAAAGGTGATGTAAACAATAATCGCTTTTGGCGTTTTCAAAAACTTGCCTTTGATGCTCAGGTTGATGGTTTTCTGATCGGCTTTATAAATTGACCCGATTAAGAACCACGCCAACGCCATCATAACAACAACGAACGGCACACCAAACGCCATCCATTCACCAAAGGTTATAAGATTGTCACCCACTAGATATTTCAGCGCGATCGCATTGGGTGGGGTTCCTATGGGTGTGCCTATCCCACCAATATTTGCCGCAACGGGTATGCACAATGCAAATGCCACTCTGCCTGGATCTTTAGGGCCAAAAACCGCGATAACTGGCGTCAAAATCGACAGCATCATTGCGGTTGTCGCCGTATTCGACATAAACATCGAAAAAATGCCGGTAATGAGCATCAATCCGAGCATCACGTACTTAGGGTTTTGCCCAAATGGTTTGAGCAATACGCGCGCTAAGTTGACATCTAACCGGTACTTAGTCGCTGCCATTGCAAGGAAGAATCCGCCTAAAAAGAGCATAATGATTGGGCTCGCGAACGTGGCCATGATCTCATGATATTGGAGAAGCTCACCAAAATGCGGCTGACCTTCTTCCAAACGAAAGAAGAAGATTCCCTTATTGGACAGCATTAACAGCTCTAAAACGATGATCACCACAGACGTCGCATAAATCGGTATTGGCTCAAATACCCAGCACAGGGCGGCGAGTAAGAATATCGCGATGACCCGCTGTTGGATAATCGTCAAGCCCTCAAATGGAAACGCTGACAAGGGTAAACATAGAATGAACAGAGGGATAATAAGGGGAATGATGTATTTCATATACTGACGCATGGTACGGCAACTCTTCCTGAGATTAAGTAACGACACGATAATGATCCTAGGATCACTAATGGAGTAAATACTCCTTACCTTTAAGTCGTCTATTATTAAGGGGTTGTCACTGATTTACTACGCTTGAGATCAATGAAACGTTATTTTTGTCAATGAAGCGTGTCTTGTACGTTGTTTTTCTGTATCCGTTTTTCTCTTTTTCATTCTATGATAAAACTCGATACGCAAACGTTTGCTTTTGTGCCGATAATCAGTATGATCCCCGTCAGAATTTACTACCTGTATTGATAACGAGGTTTTTATGTTTGGTACCGCGACAAGTAAAGATGCGACTCGAGTATTGCTTCTTGGATCTGGTGAATTAGGCAAGGAAGTCGCCATAGAATGCCAACGTTTAGGCTTTGAAGTGATCGCCTGTGATCGTTATGAAAACGCACCAGCAATGCAAGTGGCTCACCGTAGCCATGTTCTTGATATGCTCGATGGCGACGCGCTTCAAACCATTATCGAACAAGAAAAGCCGGACTATGTGGTCCCTGAAATTGAAGCTATCGCAACCGACAAATTAGTTGAACTTGAAGCTCAAGGTCTCAATGTCGTCCCAACTGCGAACGCCACAAAACTCACCATGAACCGTGAAGGTATTCGTCGCCTGGCTGCTGAAGAATTAAACCTCACGACCTCGCCCTATAAGTTTGCGGATACATTCGAAGAATTTAAAGCGGCGGTTGAATTTGCTGGCCTGCCTTGTGTGTGCAAACCCGTAATGAGTTCATCAGGTAAAGGCCAAAGTGTCATCAAATCCTCCGAGGATATTCAAACAGCATGGGATTACGCTCAAGAAGGTGGCCGAACTGGTGCGGGTCGAGTCATCGTGGAAGGCTTTATTGATTTTGACTATGAAATTACACTTTTGACGGTTCGCGCTGTCGATGGCGTTCATTTCTGCCAACCGATTGGCCACCGCCAGGAAGATGGTGATTATCGCGAATCGTGGCAGCCACAAGCCATGACGGACTCAGCGAGGGAAGCCGCAGAATACAGTGCGGAGAAAATCGTTAATGCGCTGGGTGGCTATGGTATTTTTGGTGTTGAATTGTTTATTAAAGGCGATAAAGTCATCTTTAACGAAGTCTCCCCTCGCCCACATGACACAGGTTTGGTTACGCTCATCTCGCAAGAACTTTCTGAATTTGCACTGCACGTTCGAGCGTTTACGGGTATGCCAATCAACAGCATTACTCAATACGGAGCCTCTGCTTCCGCGGTCGTTTTAGGGCAAGGGACATCAACTAATATCCGTTATGATGGACTCAGTGACGCATTAGCAATGCCTCAAACCCAGGTACGTTTATTCGGTAAGCCCGATATTGATGGCCGCCGTCGATTAGGTGTAGCACTGACCCGTCGTCACAGCGTAGACAAAGCGATAGAAGATGCCATAACGAGCGCTCAAAAGGTCAACATTAGCTACTAATTTAATGGTTATCATCGCGTTTCGCTTGAGCAAGCCTATTGTTATAAACAGGATCCAGTGACACGCTAAATTAAGTCACAAAAAGTACGATAAAAAATCCTAACCTTTAAGGGGTTAGGATTTTTTGTTTCCCATTCGTGAATGGCTTATACCCATCACAGTCATCGCTTAAACAATACTAAACGCTAGACTTTTCAATCAGCCAAACTTCTTCTGCGAATCTGGTCAATCCTTTTTTAGCTCGCTTGGGATGATGTTCATCAGCATCATCACGATGTAAAAGAGTGACCTTAAACTCTGAAAACAAAGCTTGTATTTCGCTTTGAGGAACGCTAAACGGAGGCCCCGCCATTTCAGTCTGCGGGTAGTCGAGCGTGACCAGTAAAATGCGGCCTTTCTCAGCCAACTTCCCTTTAATCAAACTCACATAGTCACTGCGCATGGATTCAGGTAGCGCGATGAGAGCTGCTCTATCATAGACAATATCAACCGGCTCTATCGGCGCAGTAAAGACATCTCCGTTGTAGATTGAAAGCTCGTCAAACTGATACAGCTGATGTTGGCTACTTATCGTCGTCACGGTTGGTGTGTAAAAATGTTCAGCAAAGAAGGAACGTACGGCAATGTTACTTAGCTCAACCCCTTGGACATCATCATGGCGGGTCGCCAACCACACCAAATCTTCTGATTTTCCGCACAATGGCACCAACACTGAATCGCTTCTTTGGGGTTGTGTTTTTGGCCAATACTGAATTAATAATGGATTCACATCTTCCAAATGAAATCCAATTTGATTTGCGGCCCACTTACTGTGCCAAAAGTCTGGATCGTTCATTGTTGTTCCTTGTGTTTGAAGATATTTTGGTCAATGTATTGGATTTTAACGTGTTAAATTATTTATAACCAGTGTGTTCATATCCCATTAATATACGCCCGATATAATGACTACACAGTTCAGGGTAAATTACGTTTTTCTAAGCCATTTGCGATAAAACGTGATCTATTTCTAGCTTCTCGCACTAAACGCGATAATAGGGTTTGATTGGGTTATTAGCACCCCAATATCTTGTTTAGTTGCTTAATTTGTTTGAACTTAGTGTCTTTTATATCCACTTTTTACTAGGTTACTTATTAAGGAGAATGAATGAGTCTTTTTCTTCGTACGACAGCAATGATGCTTTTGATGCTGACCCGTGCACCTGCATTCGCAGCGCTTCCGACTTCACCAGCGGATGAAGACAAGCTTTCGACCAGCCATAACGAAGTATGCGCTAAGTTGTTTAAACACAACTTAAGCGGCTTGTATGCTATTCAATCAACCAATGTCACCCCGATTCAGCCATATTCAGACTTTGACACGCTATACAGTAAATCTCATCAGGCGCAATTTGAACTTGAAGATATCTGCAACAGCACAGCATTACTCACTCAAACTCATGCATATTTTGCTGGTATTAAATCTTCACACCGTGCTCAAGATAAAATAAAACATGAGCTTGGTGGAAAAGTGGAGCGCATTACTGATGTCGCAAGAGCGACAATCATCGCTAACGATGTAGAAAGCTTGATGGAAGTCTATGAAGCGTTGGATAGAGAAACGGAGATTGTAAAAGTCAAAAACCGATTTAAGAGTCCAGCACCCTCTGGCTACCGAGATTTGAATTTGCTGGTTAAGCTACCCAAGACCAATATTATCGCGGAAGTACAAGTTCATCTTCAAGCGATTGCGGATGTGAAGAATGGACCTGAGCATGACCTTTACGAAGTGATACAGCAGATCGAACGTAAAGCGGCAGCCGAGCAAAGAGATTTGGAACAGTTTGAATTGACGCAAATTAACAAGATGAGAAATCAATCTCTACAGCTCTATCAAGACGCGTGGCAACCGTATATCACTACGCACATTAAGGCAGCATAACCACTCTGTGTACTATCTTTAACTCATAGAGAAAGCGGCATTCAAAAGAGCAACGACGCAAATAGAATAAACTAACAGGCCAGGTGCAATTCGCATTTGGCCTTTTTATTTCAAAACAGAAGAGACAGGCAACTGTTTAGACCGATATTTCTAGAAGGACTAGCCGTGCAGTCTCTCATTGCATTTCATGGGTACATACAAGACAATAGCGCACCAAAATTATCTATTGAGTAAGTACATGACTCCCGCTATTTATCTGGTTAAAGGCCGAGACAAATCTTTACGTCGCAAACATCCTTGGGTTTTTTCACGAGGCATTCACCGTGTAGAAGGTGAACCACAATCGGGAGAAACCGTTGATGTGTACGCCAATAACGGTCAATGGCTGGCAAAAGCAGCGTATTCTCCTACCTCTCAGATCCGCGCGCGTGTATGGAGTTTTGAGAAACGAGATATCGATAAAGCCTTCTTTGTTGAAAAAATTCGCCAAGCACAGCTATTGCGTGACGATATCATCGAACGCGATGGACTCACTGGCTACCGATTGATCGCTGCAGAGTCTGATTCACTGCCTGGTATCACCATCGATAGATTTCAAAATTACTTAGTGTGTCAGCTCCTCAGTGCTGGCGCTGAATATAACAAGAGTACATTGGTTGACGCCTTGGTTGAGTGCTTTCCTGATTGCAATATCTATGAACGCTCTGATGTGGCGGTTCGTAAAAAAGAAGGCCTGCCAGAAACTGTCGGTGTGTTGCATGGCGATACACCGCCTGATTCAGTCATTATTGAAGAGAATGGCGTTAAAATCAGTGTTGATATCATCAATGGTCATAAAACGGGGTTTTATCTCGATCAGCGAGATAGTCGCCAGCAATCGATGAAGTATGTTAAAGACAAAGACGTGCTGAATTGCTTTTCATACACTGGCGGATTTGGCCTATACGCTCTTAAAGGGGGTGCGAAGCGGGTAATCAACGCTGACGTGTCTCAGCCGGCTCTTGATACCGCCAAGTACAATGCAGAAATTAATGAATTCGATATTTCTAAAAAGCGCGCTGTCTTTTTAAATGCTGATGTATTTAAGCTACTGCGTGAGTATCGCGATCAAGGAACGCAATTTGATGTCGTTGTTATGGACCCACCAAAGTTTGTTTCTAGTAAAAACAATCTGACATCTGGCGCGAACGGTTACAAAGATATCAACATGCTTGCGATGCAGATCCTCAAACCTGGTGGAACCTTGCTGACTTATTCTTGCTCTGGCTTAATGAGTGCTGACTTGTTCCAAAAAGTCATTGCTGACGCTGCGCTTGATGCAGGCCGAAGCGTAAAGTTTGTCGAGCGTTTTGAACAAGCAGCCGATCACTTAATTGATACGGCCTACCCTGAAGGTTTTTACTTGAAAGGTTTTGCTTGTAAGGTGCTTTAAACAATCAATATCTGAATAAAAAGAGCCCGAATTTCTATTAAGAAATTCGGGCTTTTTCATTATTTAGAAAAAACAGTTAAAGGGCCTTTCAGCCCTTAGTTGTTTTTAATCGATTGTCTTGAGTGACATCAAGTCATTTAACAAGCTAGTTACATTTACATCACTAAGTTCATTACTTGAAAACTGAGATGCAGCATCATCTAACACTATGATTTGACTATGACCCTCATTACCGCTCGCCATAGTAAGTGTAATATCACTATCAACTACAGTAACATCGATAGTTCTTAACAAGTCATCAATTGACTCACCGGCATCTGTATCAACTAATTCACTCAGATCGATACGATCTTCAAAACGGTTGAAATCAACAATGTGATCCTCATGAGTATCCAAGGCATCTAATTCATTCCATTTAAAGACGTCAAAGCCTTCATCTCCTATCAATATGTCACTGCCATTGTCACCGAGAAGAATATCATCACCAGCACCACCGATGATCGTATCGTTATCTGAACCGCCGCGTATAGCATCATTTCCTTCGCCACCATCTAAGATGTCATGGCCTGAGCCACCAAAGATAATATCCTGGCCTTCTTCACCATAGACTTGGTCATTTCCGCCACCTGCTTGTGCAATATCCAAGCCCGGATTTGAGGCACCGTTAATACCCTTCAATCCTGAATTTTCATCTCCCGCAGTATCAAACAATTGATCCATAGATCTAGAAGCATAATCTTTCAGCGCTTGATCGTGTGTATTTGGATCCACATTTACATCTACACCTGGTGAATGACCCTCACCCAAATAAATTGTATCACTGCCACTGCCCATTGTGACGGTATCGCTCGCAATACCAACATCTATAACTGCTCCATTTATTGGGTCATAAGCAAGAATGTCATGGCTTTCAGTTTCAAACAATTTAGCCGCAGATGTAGCCCAAGATATCGTTCTATCAAGCATTACATACTGGCCATCAGATCCTATCTCCCAACCGCCTTTCAGTACTGATACGTTATCCAGACCAGGACCTCCGATGATTTCATCACCAGGTAGAGCATTAGATGCCTCAACGCTAACGGTACCTTTTTCTTCGCTCTTATTATTGTCCGTATCTATCGCCCAATAGGTAAACTTATCATTAATTTCGACAGCCCCATTTGCGACCATATCCACACTTGAAAGGTTAAACCCTGCTTGCGCATTGTTTGTTAGCGCGGTTCCAACTAATCTCACCTCATCAAACGTAGTGTCATTTGAAGATATCGTTGCTCGTCCTGAATGATGATCGATAGCTGTTAATGATAGAGTTTGAGTACCAACAAGCTGACCATTATCAAATAGGTGCGCAATAACAACAGCTTTAGAAGGGTTACCTAAATGACCATTCAAGCTGTCTAGAGTAACCGAAAGTGAAGAAATATTACCTTGCTCGGAAACAATAGCGATATATTCTCCAATCTGAGTTTCTTTACCTTGTCCGTTCCCTTTGTCTAAGTTGCTATCTACATAGTAACCACCCTGAGACGGGTTTCCATCAAACTTGATCTGACCATCGTTTATAAACTTGCCATCAACGATAGTACCACCAGAGATAGACATATTGTTTACCGTTAAGATATCGATACCTTCGCCAACAAGAGCACCATCAGAGCCATCTATACTTGTTGTTACTTCGCTACCTCTGTCAGCAACATAGAATACTTTTGAAGTGTCTGCTATTACGTCACCTTCATTAATTTCCGTGTAAGTTTTATCGCCAGTTTGATAATAAAGCTTGCCGTGTAAAGGCATATCAGCCAATTCGACTCGTGTAACTTTTCCTGCATCTGCATCATCTTCTACATCTGTAGCATTAGGTTCAAAGTCAACGTCAGCGACACTATGTTCAGATGAAATTGAAAAGTCATTAGCTGTTGGTAAACCAATATCACCATTACCAGAGTCACCACCCTCTACTTTTTCTAACACCTCGACATTGATGTAGTCGATTGATTCTGCGGTTAATCGACCGCCGATCGCTTGCGGTTCGTTATCGTGAATAGCATCATCTTTGTTAGTATCTATTTCAGTAGATGTAGCAATGACCTTAATCGAGAATTTACCTGGGTCTTCGACTTTAATCTGCAGCTCTGAAAGATCCCAGTCAGTAACATCAAGTAGTTCATCTTTATTCTCTTCGGTGACGGTATACGTCCGAGCGTCATTTCCTTCACCATCTATTAATATTGACCCTACAGGCATCCCCATAAGCTCTACTTTTAAAGACTCTGATTTATCGAGTTCGTCAACTAACGATGCATTAATCTCACTTAACTTAATATAGGTATCTTCGTAGCCATAATTATCGACGGCTTTAAACGTGATGTTATCAAGTATTGCACCTGTAGAATCCGCTTCATCAGCTATCAGTAACAGTCTATATTTGCCCGATGACTCAATAGGTAGATTGAATGATTGACCATTTTCCCAACCTTCTGCTGTTGGATCAAAGTCATACAACTCAATGGTACTATTTGGAACAATGTCACCATTGTCGTCTAGTTTAATTAGCTTCACAGACATGTCTGAAGAGGCAGGGTTACCTTCACGAGCAGCAATGTCGAACTCAAATTTGTAAAAACGACCCGCTACCAGATCCATATCGGTATAAAGGACTTTATCGCCATTTTCACCTTCAATTTCCATTACTTGATTGATTGAATTCCCTGGCAGGTAAGTTCCTTCAGTCCCTACTTCAACATGTTGACCATCATTTGAAGTCAACCACTTACCGATAGTACCAGCGCCTTCCACCTTATTAATCTCGATGTCACTATCCCAAGTTCCAGATTTGATTTGAACATCCTCAAAATCAATGGCTGCAACTTTCTCGAACTCACCAATAGTTAGATTAGGTTGATCAGCATCTGGATGAACGTCAACGGTTAAACCGGTTGACTCGATAGCAATGCCGTTTTCATCTTGACCAATGACAGTAAGATTGAAATTGACATCACTATCTTGTGGAGCTTTGATTGATAGCTGATCTAGATCAGAAACCGAAACCGTTACACTACTAGAAGTAATGTTGATTGGATTATCGCCAACATATACAGCAGCACCTTCGGGGATATCACTAATTGTCACATGAGTTACTGACGTATCATCGTCATTCAATGCGATATTTAGCGGGATCAGTTTGTCTTCAACTCCATAAGAGGTTGAAACAAGCAATTCATCTACAGGTGTAATGTTCACAATAGACGTTGCTGATTCAGACTCTAGACCTGCTCCATCGGTAACCGTAATATCTATTTGTCTTGGAGTTTCATCGGGAGTGTCGCTTGAATTAGTAAATTGAATACTTCCTAAGAAAGATTCAAATTCTTGGGCTGAAGAAACACCTTCTAAGGTATCAGAGACAATTAGTAAAGTAACAATGCCGTTTGCAACTGTCTTATCAACTCTAAAGCCTAGTGTTTCAGACCACGTTAAGTCATCACCATTTTTAGCATTACTCAGAACAACCTTCATGGATTGAATGGTGTCTTTATCATCAAAGATATCAGCCTTTGCATCTGCGATAGAAACAGCCGGGCCATCTTCAGTAAAGGTGGTTTCATACCCAGTATCACCGACTACTTTTGTCACCTTAACAACTAGGTCATCGAAATCGTTATCTTCTCTTTCTTGGCGTTGGTCATCAAAGCTCAAGACTAAATTACCATCGTCATCCAACGATGTTCTTAGCTGGCTATCTTCTTCGCGCCCAGTAAAGACATGAGTCGTCTTAAGCTCACCATCAAGGATCAGTTTTCCTTCTGCGTTGATTTCCAACTTATTCGCACCGTTAACGATGTTTGCACCGTTTGGTATTAGGAAGTAATCAACATTATCCAAAGAAGTGAGAGTCCCTAAGTTCGGATCCGTAACATCATTAGCATTGCCAATTAGGACATGAAGTTCTTGAGTTTGAGACAATTCGTCATAAACATAGTAACCAAACACATTGTTATAACCCGCATTCTCACTAACGAATTCGAGTTTATATTCAGAACCATCAAGATCAATCGTTGGTTTTTCATTGTCGAAAATCGTTGCAGTTCCTGCAATGGAATCACTTTGAGTAAGCGTTTTAGCAAATAGCAAAAACTGTTCATTATCATCACTAAAGTCATCGTTAACCGTGTTCACGACGACATCAAAAGATTGTACATCTCCTGGGATTTCTAATTGGAAGCGGCCATTAATGACATCAATTGTCTTTTCTGTATCACCGTACTTGATCGTAACGCTAGTCGTGTCAAAGTCTTCTGGAGACGTCGCACTTGCATTACCAAATCGCAACCTAACAATTGTATTCGTGTCACTCAGATTCGATAGTTCAACCGTGAAAGCACCTACACTTCCTTCTTCAATCCTGATGTCAGAAACACTTTCAACAACAGGACGATCATCGTCACCTACCTGCGGCCCATCACCGTCTGGATCAATGCTGCCATTGTCAACAATGTTGGTCGAGCCTTTCGCTGTTGCTATTTCGGTATCACCTGTTTTACCTGATACCAGCAATTCAAATTGCTCAGAAAGTTCATACACTGAATCGTCTGCGGTGCCTACGTTGACGAAAACTGCCGTTACAAATGGTGGCACGGTAGTTTTGCCGCCTTCTACTGCCAACGGAATCTTAACGTTGTTACCATCTAGGTAGTATGCCGTGATAGTGCCGCTTAAATCATCGGCTTCGGCGGTATTTTCTTCGCCGTCAACGCTCGTTGAAAGAGTAAGCTCAGTGGACTGATCGGATGGTACAGAGAGATTGACCTGAAATGTTGCGGCTGACCCTTCCGATACATCACCTTCGCTAACAACGGATAACGTCGGAATATCAATATTTTCAATGGTGCCTGTCGCAGCAACACCATCTTCACCACCAATGCGTAAAGAGTAAGTCTCATCGAGTTCGTGAACACCGTCTTTTTGTGTAGGAATCAGAACTGTAAAGTCTTTAACACCAACGGGAATCACGATCTCATTGCTATCGGCATCGTAAGTAACGCCATTAGTAAAGACAAGATCCGACAGGTCAATATCTGAATCGTTTGCGGTGTCGGTACCTAGCCCAAACTTTATGTCTAAGCGTGTTTCTTCAAGCGCACCTAAACGTAAGCCACCCTCTCTCAGTTCTTCTGGAACCAAATGTACCTTAAATGCCATATCCATACCTTCAGGTACGGATTCTGAAAGCAGCTGAATTGAGTCGACGGATGCTGGCGTTGGCGCTGGGTTAACAATCACATTTACCGTTGCACTATCGTAACCACCGTTATCATCGGTAATTTGGTATTCAAACGTCGTGGTTCCTACGAAGTCATCATCTAAATCAAAGTAAACCACGCCATTTTCAATGCGAGCTTCACCTTCTGTTTCTCCATAAACATAGGTAATGCGTAGGCTATCACCTTCTGGATCACTGTCATTGTTTAGTAATTCTGACGCTGGAATCTCGAGCACACCTCCTTGATTAACCGCATACGCGCCTTGACTTGACGCTTCAAAGCCCGTCAAGAAATAGTCGGAAGAGTCATCACCTCGGGCCGGTGTATTAACAAAGTCGATAGATTCAAAGACAATACTATCGAACGCTACACCTTCTAAGTCACCTGCATCATAGCTATAGGTGCCTTTATTGTTACCTTCATTTGCTACAAAAGTAGCACTCGCGACGGCTACTCCATCTAAGTAAGCGACCCATTTCCCTTGTTCATGGTTATCTGAACCACCTTCACCTTTATACAGATTTGACACTGTAAAACTGAATTGAGTGACGGGTTTATCTAGGTTAATAATGAACTGCTCAGACTCTCCGTCTTCGCGGTTAAATTGAATTTGTGATGCTATTCCACCGTTTTCATGGCCGCTAACACCACGTTTAATTCCGCTGTCTGTTATGTCTCTGTCTTCGGTTTGATAACGCGCAGAAATAGCTGCACCTTCACCCAATGAGCCATCATCAGTACTCCATGAGCCATCATCCGTAAAGGAACCAAGGCTAACACTGAAACCAACAGGATCATCACTCGCTATAGGTGCGGTACTTGGTGTGCCAATAGTGACAGTAGATTCGTCGCTAAAGTTACCATCGGTATCTACAGCTCGGTAATCAAAGGTATCCGTCGCTTCTGTCTCTATATAACGAAGTTCCCAGTTGCCATTTCCATCTGTACCTAAATCGACCTTAGTGATTTCTGCACCTTCAGGCAATGTAAAGCCGTCTGAAGGGATCGTAATTTCATGGAATAAGTTCGTATCGCCAGCTGTTGATTTCTGATAACTGAATGTTTCACTGCTAACTACGCCGTCGTTAGTGTAAAAAACAGTAATCTGTACACTTGACTCGTCTTTAGTGTTTAGATTTTCGTCAAACCAGCCACCGAGCCCATCTAAACCAAGAGTAACGCTATCCGCTGGACGGTCATCGAAACTAATAGAAATAGTATCTTTCTTTTGAATGCCGTCCCCACCTTTTGTTCCAATACCATACCCAACATGATCGGCTTTCGGATCACCAAGATATTGTACTAGAGGACCATTCGATGAGCTGATGGTAACTTTATCGCCATTTTCTAGAGTAAGCAGACGTTCATTTGCTTTGTCCGTTGCTTCCCCCCAGTTAAGAAACTCAGTTTTATTCGCTTCTTGCTCGCCAGGTTGAGCATCTTTAACCCCCAACACAAACCCTTCTGAGTCAGCATTAGGTTCATATTGAATTAGGTTTGGATCAAACTGTTTATACTCAGTATCGCCTTCACCGCTATATAGATCGGCTTCTGTGATTTGAATATTGTTATACCAAAGCGTTCCGTGATCAGGTAATTCAGTAATGACCACTTGGACATTCGCTTGAGGATCGGCATCATCTTCTGCATCAGAGATATGATCAGTGCCTTCCCCATCAATGGAACCAGTATCAGTGTCAAACTGAATAAAGGTTCTTCCTGATGATTCCACCTGCGCGGTAAAATCTTCTGCTTCTGGTGGGTTGTCTGTTGCATCGGTGATAACGCCAGTAGCCGTTGATACTGTATTTCCAACAACTAACTCACTAGTGGTTGATGCAGTAAGGCCTACAACTTCGTTGGACTCATAGCTGTCATCATCGAGCACTTTAACAAAGACTTGTGTTGACGTTTCACCAGCTTTGACAATTAAATCCGACGGTTCCGCTTCTTTAAATCCGCCATTCCCATCTGATACATAAAATACTTCGTCGGCATAGTCTATTCCAGCCGATGCATCCGCTGTCGTTGAATCACCGTCAATGGCAGCAGACAAGGTAAAGACGACGTTTTCACCAACCGTATTACTCAGTTTCACATTGAAGCCTAGGTATACATCATCCCCCTCTTCAACGGTGTTTCCACCCTTGATTTGGAATGTTGCAGTTGTGTCTTCATCGACATTAGGATTGCCTACTCCGCGATCATCTTCGATGATGCCTGTGCCTTCCGCAGAAGGTGTTTTGACAAATTCGCTGCCACTAGTTGCAAATAAGGTGACCGATTCATCCCCTTCTGTTTCTGCATCATCTTTAATTTGAACGAAAACTTCCAACTCAGTTTGACCGATATTCATGATCAGGTCTTTTTCTGTAATTGGTCTATATCCTTCATTGCCATCTGAAACAAATAGGTTGCTTAAATAGTCTGAACCTTTCGTTGCTACCTTTGGTAAATCATCACCTTCACCTTCACCTTCACCTTCTCGGCCAAGTTTGAGATCTAAAGTGACGCTTTCTGATACCGGCTCGTCAAGACCAATGGTGAATGATAGGTAAGTATTATCAGACTCTTCGACAGGATCACCAGCTTTCACTGTCATCTCGGCAACGGCCAATACCGTTACGTCAATCGTTACGGTGTCAAAGCCGCCTTGACCATCACTGACTTGAACATCAAACTTATCAACACCGTTGTATTCTTCGTTCGGGGTATAGACCCAGTTACCTTCCTTGTCGATGGTGACCGTTCCATTCTCAGCTTGGGTAAGAATAGTGTAAGCTAGGTCATCACCATCAACATCAGTTGCTACTACGCTTCCAGACACAGGGGCGTCTTCTTTCGTTGTAACACTTATATTTTCATCATCACCAAGTGGATCGCCGTCTTTTTCAAAGACAGGGGCATCATTTATTGGCTTAACATTAACGGTAACTAACGCAGTATCAGTGCCACCATTCCCATCCGAAATGGTGTATTCAAAGGTGGTTATACCGTTAAAATCTTGTGCTGGTTCGAAAACAACCTTGCCGTCAACAATACTCACACTACCTTCGATGTCGTTGGTCATTTTAACATCAGTAATCGTTAATTCATCGCCGTCAACGTCATAATCG
Source organism: Vibrio sp. YMD68 (assembly GCF_029958905.1). NCBI lineage: Bacteria > Pseudomonadati > Pseudomonadota > Gammaproteobacteria > Vibrionales > Vibrionaceae > Vibrio > Vibrio sp. YMD68. The sequence continues at coordinate 1,812,598 of NZ_CP124614.1, forward strand.
TTACCAAGTAATTGTTGGTGTGGGATTTCCAGAATCGTGTCTTCGTCAGTAGTGAGATCGACTAATATTTCTTGGAGTTTAACATTGTCTAGGTACGTACCGCTGTTATCACCTTCTCTACCCACTTCGACAAAGCTAACGGTATTATCCCCATCTATTCCAATCACTTCGAAAGTATGGGTTTCCATCACATTAGTATCAGGAGTAATTGTGGCAATAACTTGGCCATTCCAAACAACTTGAACTTTTGCTGTGTGATTATCAGAACGTGCTGCTACGTCAACCGACAGTTGGTAGCTTTCTCCTGATTTAACACCACTAACGTTTTGAGAAAGGGTGACATTGTCTCCACGACCACCTTCACCTTCCATATCGATATAACGTTCGCCATCTGTTGTTACACGGTTATAGCCATCGTTAACGACGTCTAGTTTTCCTGAATTTGCACTATAGCCCCAGCCGTCTAGAGTACTCGCTCTATCGCCCCACCCCGTCGATTTATCACTGGTAAAGTTTTCAAAACTGCCATTTGTAATTAAGTTTTCGCCTAATGCATGGACATCATCAACAGCGATTGGCGCATCGTTCACGGGCGTGACATTTAAAGTAACCGTGGCTGTATCTGTAGCTCCATTTCCATCAGAAATGGTGTACTCAAACGTCGCTTCACCGTTGTAGTCTCTGTCTGGAGTAAACGTAATTGTCTTATTTTGGTAATCAACAACGAATTGACCGTTAGCGGCGTTAGTGACATTAGTGACCTGAAGAGTATCCCCATCAACATCACTATCGTTTCCAAGCAATTCTGCAAATGAGATAGTAATCGGTTGATCTTCTTCGGTTGTAAGATCTGGTTGCTGAATACCTGTTACCGATATGTTGTCTAGCAAAGCTCCTAGAGAATCAGATGCTCCAGAGCCAGCAAAGCTAATAACTGTATCATCACTTGCTACGTCAAACTCACCAGTAATTCGATACCAGCCATTTGAGTTAACTTCACTAATTTGTACATCTAGCCCATCATGGTCCGTTAATGTACCGTCAGCATTAACCGTTATCGTTACTCCAGCAACACTGAACGTCATATTTGAGGAAGTATTCCCACCATTATGACGAGGGTTATAGTCAAACTCTACACGTAACCTATCTTGTCCGGATGTATCGATATGTGTAGAAATCGACGTATTTTGGTGTGCATCAAGTTCAGCGAGATAATCACCATCTGTGGCTTTGGCAATCAAGCCATCATGCTGTACTTCTAAACCGTGAGTTGCGCTCCATTCTCCAAGTTGATTACCTTGAACAACTGTCCATCGGCTTGTTGATGTCATTTCTTCAAATGACTCGGTGAACAGCAACGTTTCATTTGGTACGTTGTAGCTATCGTCGGTTGCAATTGGGCCATCGTTGGTGCCCGTTAAATCAAGACTCACGGTGTGCTCAACCGTCGCTCCTTTTTCATCCACCACTTGCACAGTGAACGTCAATGGAACTTTTTGGTCTTCCGTTAATGCCTGCGTTGCGGCCAGACTGTTGTCCAGCTCGTACGTCCATTTCCCGTCTTGAGTAATCGAGAAAGTCCCGTAGGTGCCATCAGGCGTCTCCGCCACAGACCACGTCAAGGTCGAATCGTTTTGATCTACGTCATTGGCCACCAACTGCCCCGTTGCACTGATTGTGCCGGCCACAGTATCACCCGTATCCGTGTGACCCGCTTCCACTACGCTGCCCGTCGAGACGCTCTCAGCGGCATTAATGGTTGGAATGTCATTGGTGCCCGTTAAATCAAGACTCACGGTGTGCTCAACCGTCGCTCCTTTTTCATCCACCACTTGCACAGTGAACGTCAATGGAACTTTTTGGTCTTCCGTTAATGCCTGCGTTGCGGCCAGACTGTTGTCCAGCTCGTACGTCCATTTCCCGTCTTGAGTAATCGAGAAAGTCCCGTAGGTGCCATCAGGCGTCTCCGCCACAGACCACGTCAAGGTCGAATCGTTTTGATCTACGTCATTGGCCACCAACTGCCCCGTTGCACTGATTGTGCCGGCCACAGTATCACCCGTATCCGTGTGACCCGCTTCCACTACGCTGCCCGTCGAGACGCTCTCAGCGGCATTAATGGTTGGAATGTCATTGGTGCCCGTTAAATCAAGACTCACGGTGTGCTCAACCGTCGCTCCTTTTTCATCCACCACTTGCACAGTGAACGTCAATGGAACTTTTTGGTCTTCCGTTAATGCCTGCGTTGCGGCCAGACTGTTGTCCAGCTCGTACGTCCATTTCCCGTCTTGAGTAATCGAGAAAGTCCCGTAGGTAGCATCAGGCGTCTCCGCCACAGACCACGTCAAAGTCGAATCGTTTTGATCTACGTCATTGGCCACCAACTGCCCCGTTGCACTGATTGTGCCGGCCACAGTATCACCCGTATCCGTGTGACCCGCTTCCACTACGCTGCCCGTCGAGACGCTCTCAGTAGCATTTATGGTTGGAATGTCATTGGTGCCCGTTAAGTCAAGACTCACGGTGTGCTCAACCGTCGCCCCGTTTTCATCCACCACTTGCACAGTGAACGTCAATGGAACTTTTTGGTCTTCCGTTAATGCCTGCGTTGCGGCCAGACTGTTGTCCAGCTCGTACGTCCATTTCCCGTCTTGAGTAATCGAGAAAGTCCCGTAGGTAGCATCAGGCGTCTCCGCCACAGACCACGTCAAAGTCGAATCGTTTTGATCTACGTCATTGGCCACCAACTGCCCCGTTGCACTGATTGTGCCGGCCACAGTATCACCCGTATCCGTGTGACCCGCTTCCACTACGCTGCCCGTCGAGACGCTTTCAGTGGCATTAATGGTTGGAATGTCATTGGTACCGCGAACAATAATATCGACCGTCCCGGTGCCAGTACCATCAAACGAAGTCACATCAAACGACAGTGGGATTTCTGCGCCCTCAGGAAGTTGCTGTACAGCATCACTCTCATTATTTAACGTAAACGACCAGTTACCTTCTTCGTCTACTGTAAATGTCCCATATTCATTTGAAACCGTTACGGGTGTGACAAACTGCTCACCAGCATCAACATCTACAATTGAAAGTGCTCCCGTTGCAACGAACAGATCGGCGTTATCTTCAACAACCTCACCAGCATCATCAGAGACTGTCGCTGGATCATTAACCGGCGTTACACCAATCTCAACAATGAGTGTGTCTATTCCGCCTCGGCCATCAGAAACTTCGACTGTAAAGCTGTCTGGGCCATTGTAGTTTTCATTCGGCGTGTATTCCCATGAACCGTCAGGGTTAACGGATACGGTACCATTTTCAGGAGCAGTGACCTGTGAATAAACAAGGCTATCACCGTTCGTGTCTGTTGCAGAAAACTGCCCGCTGATCGGCGTGTCTTCTTCAGTTAAAATCGCAAGAGTATCGCCTAGTTCGGCATTTGTGGAATCGACAAAATTTGGGGAATATTGACGAAATTGCTGAAGCAGAGTGAGGCTTTGTGTTTGAGAAAGGCCTAATGCCTCCAATCCTTCGGTGTCCAACTGTGTTGATGCAATAATCGCACGGCCGTCTCTAGAAATGCTTCCAGATGCTGTCAAACTAGAGCCCGATGCTTCACCTGCGGCAGTCGCAAATTCTTCACCAAGCTGAGTTGGATCTTGACCTTCTTCTAACGCTGCAAAGATATCTTCAATTTCAGCGGTGATATCTTGGTTATCTCCGTCTTCGCCAACAATCTCAACCTGCAGAGGCTGTTCTGCTTGGGTATCTAACGAGCCATCACTTTTTACGATGACTTCTCCAGGGAGGACTTGATCTCCTTCGTTCAATACCTTTAGATTTCCATTAATGTCAATAACCACTATTTGCCCAGCAGCTAAATTGCTACCATTAATAAAAGTACCGATACCCATATGACGCCTCTGCTATTTCAAACTGCCAATCCAATAAGTCAAAATAATGACCCGTGGAATTACATTCATTATTGCTATAATTTAACATTAATAGGTTGTAAACAAAACCAATAAACTAACATTTCAATAACGCACTCGAACGCATAACTCGACCCATCTCTCATATTGAGAATGAATCGATATCACTATAATAATTTGATCTTAGTTCAATATATTCAATACAACAATGACGCGTTACAATGTTGCAAAACGTCTTAACTTTACAAATTGATTACATATATGGACAAAAACATTAGGGTTTATAACGATTCGTGTTATTTTATTGACGCGTCATATAACAAAGACAGAGTTGTCCAAGGAGAAACATCGTGAACTGGAATAGAATTAGTGCTGTTAGTGTTCTAATCGCCGCAAGTTTTCCGGGCTATAGCCAAACATTAGAGCAGGCGGTTGCTAACACGTTAAAAACCAACCCAGAGATAGCGGCTTCATACAATGAATTCATCAGTAAACGCTATCTAGCCGATGCATCAGGCGGAGCCTATCTTCCTAGTCTCGATCTTGATGCAGGGATTGGGTACGAAGCGATCGATCCTGCGCAGAATAACCCTGATACCGAATTAACCCGAAAAGAAGCAACGTTAACATTGACCCAGCTGTTATGGGATGGCTCTGCGACCTTGAATGATATGGACAGGACAGCAGCCGATGCTGAATCTATCCGTTTTCAACTTCTTGCTGACGCACAAGACATCGCGCTTGAGGTGACAAAGATTTACCTTGATGCGACAAAAGCGTTTGATGTACTAAGCCTGTCTGAAAGTAACCTTGCAACACATAAAAAAATCTATATCGATATTAAGAAGCGCGTAGAGTCAGGGATTGGTTCAACCGCGGACATGTCACAAGTAGAAGCTCGTATAGCAAAAGCGCACGGTAACTTACTTGCGGCGCAAAATAATCTTTTTGATGTGCATACTCAGTTTAAGCGCATCGTTGGTGAAGCTCCCGCAGGTTTGATTTTCCCAATGGCCGATCAAATTGCCATTCCATTTACTATTGACGAGGCGCTCAATTCGGCTTTTGAAAAACACCCTGTTATTAAGGTGGCTCAAGCTGATGTCGATGCGGCGAAGTTCCAATATAAACAGTCTAAGGGTGTGAATTACCCAACCCTATCCATTGAAGCGACTCAAACTTGGTACGATGACGCTGGCGGTACTGAAGGAAGCAGTGATGAATTTGCAGCCATGCTTCGTTTACGTTACAACCTATTTAATGGTGGCTCTGATTCTGACCGTATCGATAGCTATGCTTATCAGTTGAACAAAGCTAAAGACTTCCGTGATCGCACCTACCGCACTGTTGAAGAAGGTTTAAGACTCTCTTGGAGCGCTTTAGATCTTACGGTACAACAGAAAGACTTCTTATCTGACCATGTTGACTCGGCTTCTGAAACTGTTATTTCGTACGAGAAGCAGTACCAACTAGGAAAGCGTACGTTACTTGACCTATTGAACACTGAAAATGAGCTTTTCGAAGCGAGGAAAGGATACCTTGACGCCAAATATGATGAGCAATATGCCAAGTACCGAGTGATGAACGCAACCGGTAATTTGTTATCAGCGCTACGAGTGTCAACGCCAGGCGAATGGCACCAAGAGGTGGATTACTAATATGAACAAGCATCTTATCCCTTTACTTGTGACAGCATCATTTTTTTCTTCGCATACACTCGCAGAGGAAGAATACAGCTACATAGCCACACCAGTCGCCACGCAATTAGACGATTTACTCGATGACGACCGTGATGGTGTTATTAACGCAAGAGATCTGTGCGTAGAAACACCGCTTGCGTCAGAGATTGATAATGATGGTTGTGAAACCTACATCGACTCCAAGCAAGAGATGAAACTGAATATCCTTTTTGCTAACGATTCTTATGAATTGAATTCGGTCTTTCTGAATCAAATACGAGTGATGACCGAGTTTATGACCAACTACCCATCAACCTCGATCGAACTTCAAGGGTACGCCAGTAAAGTCGGCAACCCAGAGTACAATTTGAAGCTATCTGAAAAACGTGCTGAGACGATTAGAAAAGAACTTATTTCAAATGGGCTAAGCCATACTCGTATCGATATTGTCGGTCACGGGGCAAGCTCTTTAGCGGCTTATGGTGACGATGAACAAAGTCATGCACTCAACCGGAAAGTAGAAGCCACCGTTGTTGGTTTCAAAGGCTCGGTGAAGGAAGCGTGGACTATCTTTGACAAGATCGAAAAGTAATTACAATCGAAGATATATTACGGGTTCAATACTTGAAGGGTGCTAATGCGCCCTTTTTTATTTTGTTCCTATTTTCTAATGAGTTTCATTGATGAAAATGGTAATCTACCGCGGTCTAATCTATTGAGAGCACTAACATGACTAAATTGACCGCCGATATCCAAGCTAACCTAGAGCTATTTGTAACAGAAACCTGTCAGAACAAATTGGTTTGGGGCTTACGAAACGAAGAAGGTTGGTTAGCGTGTGATTCAAGTGAGTTCGAGCAAAGTGAAGTAATGCCTTTTTGGTCTTCAAAAGAAGATGCACAACGCCATAATGTTGAAGAATGGTCTGACTTCGAAATACTAGAAATCCCACTCGATATTTTTGTAGAAGATTGGCTACTGACTCTTGCTGAAGATGGCGTTTTGATTGGCACTAACTGGAACGAATCTTTAGAAGGTAAAGAAATTGAGCCTTCCGATTTAGCGAAACTCTATTTAGAGAAAGTCGTCAACTAAATGCATTTTCAAAAAACGTCGCAATTGCGACGTTTTTATTTTTGAATTAACAACAGTAAGAAAGGTTACTCCGAAGCCTTACTTAGATATTGCTTCATTACTTGTTCTTTGTTTTGTAGATACTCATCAAGTCCTGATTGTCTCAAATCACAAGATGGGCAATCACCACATCCATCGCCTATTACGCCGTTATAACACGTAAGCGTCTTATTTCGCACCAATTCTAACGCGTCATATCGGTCAGCCATTGCCCAGGTTTCGGCCTTGTTGAGCCACATTAGCGGGGTTGATATTTCAAACGTTCTATCCATTCCGAGTACGAGCGCAGTATTCATTGATTTAACGAACTCATCACGACAATCCGGGTAACCAGAAAAGTCGGTTTCACAAACGCCTGTAATCACCGTGTCTGCACCAATTTGATACGCATAAATGCCAGCGAGCGTGAGAAACAAAATATTTCTTCCAGGCACAAATGAGTTAGGTAAGCCATTATCTTGTAACTCATGAGAAACAGGAATATCGTCACGGGTTAATGAACTGATTGCGAGTTCATTCAGGAGAGTCACATCCATGACTTTATGTGCCGTTGCGCCCAGCTCTTTAGCAAGATCTTGAGCAATGGCGATCTCTAAGCGATGCCTTTGCCCATAATCAAAGGTAATGGCATGGACTTCATCAAACTCTTGTAACGCTTTGACCAGACATGTGGTGGAGTCTTGGCCTCCGCTGAATACTACTACCGCTTTTTTCATTATCTCTTCCAAATAGCCCTAGGCAATACTTAAATATTTATGCGTTTGCACCGACAATCGCCAGTTCCGTTTTATGCACGTTTCTATACACAGTTCGGTTGCTCGTGTTTTCTGGCTAATTGGTTGCAAAGCAATCACCGTCTTTTGATCGATTGTCACTCTACCTAACAGTTCATCTAAGTGATCAATATCTTTTTGCGTGCCAACCGGATGCTTGATTTCATCAGCACGTTCCAGTGCAGAATCAATAATAGGAAGCTTACCTTTCATTGCGACTTTTGGTGACACTGTCACCCAGGTGCTTTCGGTTGCTTTTACTTCAAACGTTCCACTGGTCTCAATCTGGCAGCGACACCCCATCTGCTCAAACGCCTCAGTTAAGGGACGTAAGTCATAGATACAGGGCTCACCACCCGTAATCACTACATGCTTTGCAGTATAGCCTTGATGCTGGTATTGCTCGACTATGCCTTCAGCAGAAATCGAACACCATAATGGGTTATCTTCAGTTTTGACTAAGATTTCATTGATTGTGCGTTCATCGCTTTCAAGCGCATCCCATGTTTGTTTCGTATCGCACCAAGCGCATCCCACTGGGCACTCTTGAAGCCGAACAAAAACTGAAGGTACACCGGTGAAATAACCTTCGCCCTGAATCGTTTCAAACATTTCGTTTATCTTATACAACTTACTTAACCCGAGGTGTCTCTAAATTAGGTCCGAGACCTTAAATGAGTCTTAGGTTAAGGTCAAATAAAATGCCAATCGATAAATGAACGAATATAGCGTGAGGCAACTAACACTGGCTGAAATCATCAAAATTAATTATCCTGCCCTTTTGCTGTAGATTTTAGGTAAGTTATGTACAAACTCATCGCGCTCGATATGGATGGCACGCTACTCAATAGCAACAAACAAATTTCGGACAAGACTAAACTCGCCATCTCGGCGGCGAGAAACAAAGGTGTAAAAGTTGTTTTGGCTTCCGGCCGACCACTTGACGGTATGGTCGATAAGTTGGAAGAGTTAGGCATCAATGGCGATAACGAATTCGTTCTATACTATAACGGTTCTGTGGTCAAAGAGCTCGGAAACCAAGGCATCATTCGTAAGCAAATTATCGATGGCAAGGCAGCAAAAGAAGTGGCTGAACTGGCTAAGAAATATGGCCTAAATGTCCATGCATTTAGCGAGGAGCACGGTTTAATCACGCCGAAAAATAGTGAGTACACTCAGCTAGAGGCAACGATTAACGGACTCAGCCTGACAGAAATGGATTTTTCAACATTAGAAGACGATCACCCGATCATCAAAGCAATGATTGTTGGTGAACCGAGTAAATTAACTCAAGCTATTTCACTGCTACCAAAAGCGTTGCACCAACGCTATACCATCGTTCAGAGTGCCCCGTTTTTCCTCGAATTCTTAAGCTTAGGCAGCAACAAGGGCTTAGGGGTCGAATCGATTGCCAACTATCTAGGCCTAGATTCGAGTGAGGTTATTTGTGTGGGTGATGCTGAAAACGATAACCATATGCTAAGTTACGCAGGTATGGGGGTAGCGATGGGTAATGCAATGAGTGAAACAAAAGCATTGGCTACTTATATTGCCCCTAGCAACGATGAAGATGGCGTAGCAGATGTGATCGAAAAGTTCATCCTGTCGAGTTAATCGCTGATCATGTGATGGCTGCTGACTAAAAATACCCCACGTAGCTTATGCAAAATATGGCTTATTCAAAATATAGCTTATGAAAAACGCCTAACACAGTGTCAGGCGTTTTTTACTTTCGAAAACAAGGCCCTCAGTACAAGGCCATTACGAAAAGACTATCACTCACCATCTATTGGCTGAATTTACGTACCAGTCCCGCATAGCATATGATCAAAATAGGGAAACGGATAGATTCCATCATCAGTGACAATAAGCTGCTGTAAGAAACGAAAGAAGCAAGAAAAAGAAGTAACTGATTCGCCGATAGAAGAAATACGATTATAATTAGTAGCTGCTTGAATGAAATCGTTTGTTTATCGCGATCAAGCGAGAGCACTAAACCAAGCATTGTGATCGTAATGGCGATCCAGGAAGTAAAGACCGGTAATGGCCAAATGACGGTCAGCGCGACTGCCCCTACGCTGACAGCAATCCAAAGCCCTCGAGAGCAGATTACCGACATTAAATCGACATCTGGCTTGCCTTCCAATCGAATAATATGCCACGCAACAAGTATGCCCAATAATGCTCCAATCAGCATATCCCAAATAAACGCACTTCCGCTATAAAACTGACATAAGCCTACCAACAGAACCAACGATAGGAACCCAGTAACAAAGCGTTGCTTTAACTCATTATCAATCTGTTTATACACTAACCCTGCGATACAAAACCAAATAGCAATCGGTAAGCTAGGAAAGCCAAATCCATAACTGTGGGACATATCAATCGCTGGGATATAAGCATGTGGTCTAGGAATAGCAAAGCCTTGCTGGGCAACTAAGCACAGCAAAGAAGTGGCCGTGATTGCAAAGAACACTTTGTAGTTGAATTCTTTTCCAAATCGCCAATACAAAATAGGCAAGATGATCAGTAGCATCCAAGGTTTGGTTAGCTGGTTTAATAGCCCATTAGCAACTTCTACAGCCGCTGCTATTGCGCTCGGCAATGAGGCGACGGATTGTTGCATACTCACAATCCAGTGCAGCTGAGATTGGTTCAGTTCAGGCGCTGCTTTTATGAGCTCGCTGACAAAGGTAACGGATTGATCCGTTGCATGTTGATGCATCTCTTTGATGTCATGCCATTGCTCTGGGTAGCGGTATCTTTCATTGGGTAACAACTCTGGTAGCAATAACATGGCACTTGATACTTCGATCCCGTAATGCGGTGCGAACCAAATTGGCATCGTATTGCCGTCGAGCTCGTTATTGTATTCATAAGCGATGATTTCTGAATCTGAGATACAATCATAGATAACCGCTGTGTTGGTATAACCCAGTACGTCACCGACCGTTACGACCAGGCCTGTTTCTTCCCAGGTTTCTCTTTGGGCCGTTAAACTTGGGTGCTCTCCTGGATCAATGGTACCGCCAGGCAGCGAAATCTGTTGGGTTAATATCTCATTGACTAACACAACCTTATCGTTCGCTTTCACCATACAAAGCGCACCACGAATAGAGTCTGGCATTTCTTGAGTTATTGATTCTTGTGCTATTAATAGCGTTGCAAACAATAGTGAAAAACTGCTTAAGACAAGCAACAGTATCCGCTTAATCACGTTAAAAACCTTCCATATAAAATAATGTGAGACCATTCATATTGCTTTGCGTAACCAATGAATATGGTGCTCGAATCCAAGTTGGTTATAAAACTCTAATGCCGCCGCGTTAAAATCCCAAACTTCAACAAATATCTGAACCACCCCATATTCTTTGAAGCGTTGATTCAGCGTTTCACACAGTTGGTGAGCAATCTTTCTCTGCCTATATTGGGGCCGAACATAAAGCTCATCCACACTGCCCATCTGAATCGGTTTACTGACACTCGACACTAATTCACAAAAATGCCCAGTAACAAAACCGACGACATCTTGGTTATCTCTAGCCACAAATACCAAACACTCAGGGTCATCTAAGTAGCGAGCTATGCTCTTTTCCTGTTCGATTTCGCAGGCCGTTTTAAAAAACTCAGGACAAGATTGATGGTGTTCATGGTGTAGATCAAACATCAACCGATTCAATTGCTCTAGGTCTGATGGTTTGGCTGCAGAGAACAAAATTGGAGTCATATTATTTTCGCGACACAAATAAAGTATGAATAATTGAGATTGTATAGAAACTTACACGAAAAAGCCCCTAATTATCGGGGCTTAATTGGGATTACTGTGTTTATTACTTACCTGCTCTCAAAACAAAGTTCAGGACACCGGTATGATCTAGCTTTCACTCAGCACCCGTTCGATTTCAGTGAGGCTACTCGGATCATCAATCGTTGATGGAACCGTATATTGCTCTCCGTCTGCAATCTGCCTAATTACTCGACGTAAAATTTTACCTGAACGCGTTTTGGGTAATCGCTCAACCACTAACGCGTGTTTGAAACATGCAACTGCGCCAATTTCGTTACGAACCTTACCAACGAGCTCTCCTTCCAATGCGAGATCATCGATTTTCACACCGTCTTTCAATACCACTAAACCAAGAGGTAACTGACCTTTAAGATCGTCATGAATACCAACAACGGCACACTCAGCAATCGCTGGATGGCCTCCAACAATCTCTTCCATTTCTCCGGTTGATAGGCGGTGCCCAGCGACATTGATGACATCATCTATCCGACCCATGATGTATAAATAGCCCTCTTCATCCAAATACCCACCGTCACCAGACACATAGTAGCCAGGGAACTGACTCAAATAGCCACTTTCAAAACGATCATGATTGCGCCACACCGTCGGCAAACAGCCTGGTGGCAATGGGCGCTTCAACGCAACAAAGCCTTGCTGGTTTTCTGGTAGTGACTCACCAACTTCATTGAGTATTTCTACCTGATAACCTGGCACTGCTTTTGTTGCTGAGCCAGCCTTAATTGGCATTCGTTCAATGCCTGTCGGGTTACTCGCAATCGCCCACCCTGTTTCTGTTTGCCACCAGTGATCGATCACCGGTTTTTTCGTTTTAGATTGCACCCACTCTAGTGTTGGCGGATCTAAACGTTCACCCGCCATGAACACCGTTTTCAAATTAGAGAGATCAAACTGTGTCAGCAATGCGCCTTCCGAATCTTCCTTTTTTATTGCACGAAACGCGGTAGGTGCTGAAAACAGAACGTCCACTTTATATTGCTCACACACTCGCC